>CAUJJP010000120.1 GCA_963205525.1 Pseudomonadota bacterium
TTCTAGGGACGGCCTCAGCGTTCGATGCCGGGCGTGCTGCGCAACACTTCCTCGATCGTCGTGAGCCCCTGCGCGACCTGCATCGCACCGGCCAGGCGCAGCGGGCGCATGCCGTCCTTCACCGCCTGGCGGCGCAGCGCCGCACCGTCTATCACCGGGTGCATGTGGGTGCGTGCGGCGTCCGTGCTCAGCAGCAGCTCGTACAGGCCGACGCGGCCTCGGTAGCCGGTGTGCCGGCACTCCAGGCAGCCCGGCGCACGGTAGGGCCGCACCCCGCCCGAGAGGCGCCAGGGCCGCGCCAGCGCGTCCAGGGTCTCGCGCGAGGTGGCCTCGTCGCGCGTCTTGCACGCCGGGCACAGGGCGCGCACCAGGCGCTGCGCCAGCACGCCGATCACGGTGGCCGAGATCAGGTAGGGCGGCACGCCGAGGTCCGCCAGGCGGGTGATGGCGCCGGCGGCGTCGTTGGTGTGCAAGGTGCTGAACACCAGGTGGCCGGTGAGCGCGGCCTGGATCGCCATCTCGGCGGTCGCCAGATCGCGGATCTCGCCGACCATGATGATGTCCGGGTCCTGGCGCATCAGGGCGCGCAGGCCGTCGGCGAAGTCCAGGTCCAGCGCCGCCTGCACCTGGGTCTGGTTGAAGGCGGGCTCGATCATCTCGATCGGGTCCTCGATCGTGCAGACGTTGACCTCGTCGGTCGCCAGCCGCTTGAGCGTGCTGTACAGGGTGGTGGTCTTGCCGCTGCCGGTGGGGCCGGTGACGAGCACGATGCCGTGCGGGCGTGCGATCAGCTCGCTCCAGCGCGCCGCGTCGGGGGCGCCGAAGCCGAGCTGCTCGAGGTCCTTCACCGCCGCCTCGGGGTCGAAGATGCGCATCACCATCTTCTCGCCGAAGGCGGTGGGCAGGGTCGACAGCCGCATCTCCACCTCGCCGCCGTCGGGCTTGCGGGTCTTGATGCGGCCGTCCAGCGGGCGGCGCTTCTCCACCACGTCCATCCGACCGAGCAGCTTGATGCGCGCCGTCATCGCGCCCATCACCGCCAGCGGCAGCTGGTAGACGCTGTGCAGCACGCCGTCGATGCGAAAGCGGATGACCCCGATCTCGCGCCGCGGCTCGAGGTGGATGTCGCTCGCGCGCTGCTCGAAGGCGTACTGCCACAGCCAGTCCACCACCTGCACCACGCCCTGGTCGTTGGCGTCCAGCGGCCGGTTGCTGCGCCCCAGCTCCACCAACTGCTCGAAGCTGGCCGCCGCCGACACCTCGCCGCTCTTGCTGGCCTGGCGCACCGACTTCGCGAGCGCGTAGAACTCGGTCGTGTAGCGGCGCAGCTCCTGCGGGTTGGCGACCGCGAGCTGCACCCGTCGGCGCGTGTGGGCCTCGATCTCAGGCACCCAGTCGACGTCGAAGGGCTCGGCGGTGGCGATCGTCACCACCTGCGCGCCCACGTTCAGCGGCAAGGCGAAGCGGCTCTCGGCGTAGCGCGCCGCCATCACGTCGGCGACCCGGCCGACGTCGGCCTTCAGCGGGTCTATGCGCACATAGGGCAGGCCGGCGCGCCCGGCCAGCCATTCGGTGAGCGCCTCGGCATCGAGCGCGCGGCCGTCGCGCTGCAGGCCGGCGCCGCCCAGGCGCACCAGCGGGTGCAGGCTGGAGCTGCCGGCGCCCAGGCGCTGGGCGACCCGCCGCGCATCCTCGGCGTCCACCCAGCCGTCGGCGCGCAGCCAGTCCAGCAGCGTCTGCCATTGCAGGCGTCCGCGTGGCGCGCTGGCGGCGGTGGCGGTGGTGGTTCTGGCCTTGGTCACGTCTTGGTCACCGCTTGGTCAAGATGGGCTGCGGGCGCCGGATCGTAGGGCCGCACCAGGCGCAGCCACTTGCGCGCCGGCAGCCCGAGGGCGCCGAAGCGCGCCTCGATGGCGTCCGCCCGGCGCAGTCTCTCCTCGCGTTCGGGCCAGGCCGCAGCGCGTCTGGCCACCACCACCGTGTTGCCCTCACGGGTGGCGCGCAGCGTCCATACGCTGGCGCTGCCGAAGGCGCGGGCGATGCGCGCCGCGCTGTCGACAAACGAGGCCTGGCGCCCGAACAGGTTGACCGCGAACACGCCGCCTTCCTCCAGCAGTCGGTGGCAGCCGGCGTAGAAGGCCTCGTCGTCCAGCACCGGCGCCGCCGCCTCGTGGTCGTAGAGGTCGACCTGCAGCAGGCTGGCGCTGCCGGGCTCGGCCTGCGCCAGCCAGGCCCCGGCGTCTGCGATCACCAGTTCCAGCCGCGGGTCGCCCTCGGGGAGGTGAAAACGCAGCCGGTTCGCCGCCACCACGCCGGGGTGCAGCTCGACCACCGTGGTCGGCATCTTCAGCGCCTTGACGGTGAAGCGGGTCAGGGCGCCGGCACCCAGCCCGAGCTGAACCGCCCTGCCCTGCGCCAGCGCCGCCGTCGGCCGCCACAGCAGCGCCGCGAGCATGCGCTGGACGTACTCCAGCACCACCTCCTGCGGCCGGCGGATGCGCATCGCGCCCTGCACCCAGGGGCTGTCCAGGTGCAGGTAGCGCACGCCGTCCAGCTCGGACAGGGTGATCGGGACCAGGTCTTCCACGTCCGTCATCGGCCTCAGTGTGATGGCGTGCGGCACAGCCCAGCCAGCTGCGGCAGGGCGGCACAGGCGTTGGCGGCGGTGCGCTGCGCGGTCTCGGCCAGGGTCCAGCCGCGCAGGCCGGCGAGCACGGCGCCGATGCGAGGCAGCTCGGACGGCACGTTGCGCACCTGGGGCGCGCCCGCGCGCTCGGCGGCGCTGCGGGTCAGCCACTGCGGCGGGATGTCCGGGGCATCGGTCTCCAGCACCGGCAGCGCCGGGTCGACCTCGGCCGCCAGGCGGCGGATGCGCAGCGCGCGCTCGTGCGTCATGGCGCCGCCAAAGCCCAGCCGCAGGCCGAGCGCGGCACAGGCCGCCGCCTGCTCGGCGCTGCCGTTGAAGGCGTGGGCGATGCCGCCGCGCACGCCGGCACGGCGCAGCGCCGCCAGCACCGCGTCGACCGCGCGCCGCAGGTGCAAGATGACCGGCAAGCCGGCCTCGCGCGCGAGCGCGAGCTGGGCCGAGAAGAAATGCGCCTGGCGCACCGGGTCGGTGCCGGCGACGAAGTGATCGAGACCGATCTCGCCCACCGCGACCAGCCGCGGGTCGTCGCGCGCATCGCGCAAGGCGGCACGCAGCTGATCGATGTCGTCCTCCGCCGCCGCGGCGACAAAGAGAGGGTGGATGCCCAGCGCATAGGCCAGGTCGTGCCGGTGCGCGAGCGCACGCACGCGCTCGAAGTCGGCCACCTGCACCGCCGGCAGCACCAGCATCGCGACCCCTGCGCGGCGTGCCTCGGCGGCCACATGCGCACGGTCGGGCTCGAACTCGGGCGCATCCAGATGGCAATGGGTGTCTATCCACACGGGCTGTCATTGCACCACAGCGGGGTGGCTCGGCGCTGCCGTGCCGACCCGCCTGCAACGTGCTAGTGTTCTCCGCCATGACACCAGGCCGTCCGCCGCTGACCAGCCGCTCCCCGCGCCGCGCCGCGGCGCCGTCGCGCACGGTCGCGTCGACGGCCGACGCCGCCGGCGCCGAGCCCGCGGCGGCGCGTCGCGGTGCCTGGAAGCGCCTGTCGGCCGCGCTGCGGCGCCAGCCACGGGCGCTGGCCGCTCAGTGGGCCTTGTTCGGCGCCGCGCTGGCGCTCGCGCTGGCCTCGGCGCTGTGGGCCGTGCAGCCGCGCCAGCGCCTGATCACCCAGGAACACATCGACCAGGCGGTGCGCCAGTCGCTGGAGAAGGAACCCCTGCCTTCGGCGGCGGCGGCCGCCTACGCCGCCATCCTGCCCTCGGTGGTGCGCGTCACCGGCCTCATGGACGAGAACGACGACGGCCAGGGCAAGGCCGAGGAACGTGCCCTGGACCGCAGCCTGGGCAGCGGCACCGTGATCCAGGACAACGGCACCATCCTGACCAGCCTGCACGTGGTGCAGGGCGCGAAGAAGATACGCGTCGACTTCTGGGACGGCACCGACGCCGAGGCCGACCTCGTCGGCACCCAACCGGAGAACGACCTCGCCGTGCTGCGCCCGCAGCGCGTGCCCGACGACCTGCTGCCCGCCACCATGCGCTCCACCGGCGACCTGCGCCCCGGGGACCAGGTGATCGCGGTCGGATTCCCGTTCGGCATCGGGCCCTCGGTGAGCGCGGGCGTGGTCTCCGGCCTCGGGCGCGAGTTCCGCTCGCCCGAGGGCGAACGCGAGCTGAGCAGCCTGATCCAGTTCGACGCCGCCGCCAACCCCGGCAACTCCGGCGGCCCGCTGGTGACCATGGACGGCCACGTGGTGGGCGTCGTCACCGCCATCCTCAACCCGAGCGAGCACCGCACCTTCATCGGCATCGGCTTCGCAGTGCCGATCGAAAATGCGGCGCGTGCCGCCGGCCTGCCGCCGTTCTGAACCCCTGCCCCGAGGTCCCGATGCCCGAATCCACCGCCACCCTGATGGAGTCCGTCCTCTACGAGGTCAAGCGCGTCGTCGTCGGCCAGGACCGCTTCCTCGAGCGCGTGCTGGTGGCGCTGCTGGCGCAAGGCCACCTCCTGGTCGAGGGCGTTCCGGGGCTGGCCAAGACCCTGACCGTGAAGACGCTGGCGCGCGCCGTGGGCGGCAGCTTCCGGCGCATCCAGTTCACCCCCGACCTGGTGCCGGCCGACCTGGTGGGCACGCGCATCTACAACCAGAAGAGCGGCGAGTTCGGCACCAGCCTGGGGCCGGTGTTCGCCAACCTGCTGCTCGCCGACGAGATCAACCGCGCGCCGGCCAAGGTGCAGAGCGCGCTGCTGGAGGTGATGCAGGAGCGCCAGGTCACGATCGCCGGCCAGACCCACCCGGTGCCCACGCCCTTCGTCGTCATGGCGACCCAGAACCCGATCGAGACCGAGGGCACCTACCCGCTGCCAGAGGCGCAGGTGGACCGCTTCATGATGAAGGTGATCATCGACTACCCGAGCGAGGAAGAGGAGTTCGTGATCGCCGAACGCGCTGCGGCGGCCCCGGTGGCGGTGGCCACGGTGGCCGACCCGGCGCAGCTGCAGGCGCTGCAGCAGCGCTGCCGCGAGGTCTACGTGGACCCCTCGCTGATGCAGTACGCGGTGCGCCTGGTCAGCGCCACCCGAAGGCCCGCCCGCTACGGCCTGGCGGAGCTGGAGAAGTACCTGAGCTACGGCGCCAGCCCGCGCGCCACCATCGGCATGATCGAGGGCGCGCGCGCGCTCGCCCTGCTGCGCGGGCGCAGCTACGCGCTGCCGCAGGACATCGTCGACCTCGTGCCCGACGTCCTGCGCCACCGCCTGGTGCCGTCCTACGAGGCGCTGGCCGAAGGCCTGGGCAGCGAAGACCTGGTGCAGCGCGTGATGAAGAAGGTCCCGCTGCCCGACAAGCCGCTCGCGCAGACGGGGGTGCAAGCGGCGGCACAGACGGCGGCGCAGTCGGCGTGAGCGCCCTCCTGCGACCCGGCGCGCAGGCGCTGCTGCAGCGCCTGGAATGGACCGTGCTCAAGCGCCTGGACGGCATCCTGCAGGGCGACTACCGCTGCTTGCTGCGCGGCGGCGGCATGGACCTCGCCGACCTGCGCGAGTACCGCTGGGGCGACGACGTGCGCCACATCGACTGGAACGTCAGCGCGCGCATGCCCCAGCCCTATCTGCGCCAGTTCCACGAGGACCGCGACCTCACGGTCTGGTTCCTGCTCGACCTCTCGGGCAGCCTGCACTTCGGCAGCGGCGAAACGAGCAAGCTCGATCTCTCCAGCGCCTTCGTCGCCGCCCTGGCGCGCGTGTTCACACGCCAGGGCAACCGGGTCGGCGCCCTGTTCTACGGTGGCGGCGAAGCGGGCGTGCAAGGTCTGCTGCAACCGGGCGCCTCGCGCCGCCACGTGCTGGAGCTGCTGGCGCGCATGCTGCGCCCGGCCGCCAAGGCCGGGGCCACCGGCACCGTGCTCTACGACCTGCTGCGCACCGCCGAAGGCGTCCTGCAGCGCCGCTCGCTGGTGTTCGTGGTCTCCGACTTCATCAGCGCAGCGGGCTGGGAGACGGCGCTCGGCCGGCTGGCGCGGCGCCACGAGGTGGTGGCGGTGCGCGTGGTCGATCCCGCCGAACTGGTGTTGCCCGACGTCGGCCTCGTCACCCTGGAGGACGCCGAGACCGGCGAGCAGCTCTTCGTCGACGCCGGGGATCCGGGATTCCGCGCCCGCTACGAAGCGCTCGCGCAGGCCGCAGAGGCCGAACTGGATCAGGCCCTGGCCGGCGCCGGGGTCGACCTGCTGGAGCTGGCCACCGACGACGATCTGCTCGAGGCCCTGCTGCGCTTTGCCGAGCTGCGCCGGCGCCGGCACGGACGCGGCCGGGCCGCCCACCTGGCGCCGAACCTGGCCCGGAACCCGGCGCCGAACCGGTCGCCCGCGGAGGCGGCATGACCTTCCAGTGGCCGGCCCTGCTGTGGACGCTGGCGCTGCTGCCGCTGCTGGTGCTGCTGTACCTGTGGCTGCTGCGCCGGCGCAAGCGCGCCCCGGTGCGCCTGGCCAGCATCGCCATCGCGCGCGCGGCGGTGGGCCAGCGCCCGGGCTGGCGCCGTCACGTCCCGCCGCTGCTGATGCTGGGGTCGCTCGCGGTGCTGTTGCTGGCCAGCGCACGGCCGACGGCGGTGATCGCGCTGCCGCTGTCGCAGCGCACCATCATGCTGGCGATGGACGTCTCCGGCAGCATGCGCGCCGAGGACGTCAAGCCCAATCGCCTGGTCGCCTCGCAAGAGGCGGCGAAGGCTTTCGTGAAGGCGCTGCCGCGCGACGTCAAGGTCGGCGTGGTCGCCTTCGCCGGCACCGCCGCGGTGGTGCAGGCGCCGACCACCAGCCGCGACGACGTGGTGGCGGCGATCGACCGCTTCCAGCTCCAGCGCGCCACCGCCACCGGCAGCGGCATCATCCTCTCGCTGGCCACCCTGTTCCCAGAGCACGACATCGAGATCTCGCACATCACCGGGCAGCGCCGCTTCCCCGGCAAGGAGGTGCTGGGCAGCGAAGCCGACAAGCCCAGGTTCACCCCTGTCGAACCCGGCAGCTACAGCTCGGCGGCGATCATCATGCTCACCGACGGCCAGCGCACCACCGGCCCGGACCCGCTGGACGCGGCCAAGATGGCGGCCGAGCGCGGCGTGCGCGTCTACACCGTGGGCATAGGCACGACCCAGGGCGAGGTGATCGGCTTCGAGGGCTGGAGCATGCGCGTGCGCCTGGACGAGGCCACGCTCAAGGAGATCGCCTCGCGCACCCTGGGCGAGTACTTCTACGCCGGCACCGCCGAAGACCTGATGAAGGTCTACGAATCGCTGTCGGCGCGGCTGGTCGTCGAACGCAAGGAAACCGAGCTGAGCGCCGTCTTCGCCGCCTTCGGAGCGCTGCTGGCACTGATCTCGGCCGGGCTTTCGGTGGCCTGGTTCGGGCGCGTGGCCTGAGCGCTGTCAGCCGTCGGCGTCGAAGGCGGCGAGACAAGCCCGCTGCAGTGGCACCGAGCCAGGCTGCTGCCTGCTTGCTGGCAGACCCCGTCGTGCCAAGCTTGAACGATCTGGCCGGTACGGCCCGAAACCAGTTCATGCAAGACATGGCACGCATGGGTGACGCGCTGCTCTCGGTCACGAAGGCGTTGCGCATCAACTACGAGGTGCTTGGAAACTCTGAGCCCGAACTGCACGCCCACATCTTCCCGCGCTACCTGGACGAGGTCCCCGAGCGTCGTCGAATGCCGGCCTGGTTTTACGACTGGCAGACCGCCATTCGATACTCGGAGGAAGCGCATGGGTCGATCAAAAGAGCGCTGCGCGACGCCCTGGCCAGGGCCGATGATTGACGGCAATGACTGGCAGTTTTACGATATCGAGAACCGTAAAACTTTAGCGTACCATGTCTGAACCAACCACCATGTCGGTCAAGGGTCAGGTCACCATCCCTCGCGAGGTACGCGAGCGACTTGGACTGCGGGCCGGCGACAAGCTCGCCTGGTCACTGCTGAGCAACGGCACCATCGTCTGCCGCCCCAAGACCCGCCGCCTGGTCGACCTGGTCGGCATCCTCGACAAGGCGGCTCAGCCCGGGGCGAGCGTCGCGGTCGAAGCGATGCGGCTGCCCGAGTGAGTGCGGCCATCGACACCAACATCCTGGTACGGATTCTTCGCCAGGATCCGGCAGCGCCGGCGCAGTGCGCGGCTGCACGGCGACTGCTCGAGCAGACCGATGCCGCCGGCGAGACCTTGCTCGTTTCGCTGTGCGCGCTGCTCGAGACGGAGTGGGTCCTGCGCAGTCGGTACAAGGTCGACCGCGCCTCGATGGCGTCCGCCATCGTCGCCCTGCTCGAGGCGCCGGGCATCGAGTTCGAGCACCACGCAACCGTCGAGGAAGCACT
>CAUJJP010000121.1 GCA_963205525.1 Pseudomonadota bacterium
GCGGCGGCACTGCAGCAGCTCGACCGCGTGCTGCCCAGCTACGCGGCCTATTGCACCGTCACCCAGCGCGTGGGCGCCGGCATCCCGGTCACGGTATCGGTGCGCGATGCCGAGGGCGTGGTGCTGAAGTAGCCTCGCCGCGACCACGCTGAAAAGGCAACGGCGCCGGGCCCGGGCGGGCTGCGGCGCCGAATTCCCGCTGGCGCGACCTGCGCGCAGCGAGGAGCAAAGATCACCAGCCGCCGGTCTTGGGCAGGCCGAGTGCTTCGCGAAGGATTTCCCACAGCTCGATCATGATGGTCTCCAAGCGACCCGTGACAATGTGCACGGCTGGTTTGGATTGCACCCCAGGAACGAGGTCTTGCGCACCTGACAGAACTGCTAGGTGCGGCAGCGCGCAAAGCCTGATCCAGCGCCTTGGCTGGCGGCGCGCGCCGTGCTAGAGAAGGCCGAGTGCCATGGCCCGCAGCACCGCCTGGAACTTGCTGGACACGCCGAGCTTGCGCTCGGCATTGCGCAGGTGGAAGTTGGCCGTGCTCTCGGTGATTTGCAGGATCTGTGCCACGCTCCAGGTGTCCTTGCCTATCATGGTCCAGCGCAGCACTTCCAGTTCGCGGCCGGTCAGGGTGGGGATGTCGCCGGCCGCCATGGCCTCGTCCAGCAGCAGGCGCACCGCCGCTTCCTGGGTGTGCACGGCCAGCAGCTGCAGGTCCGCGAGCAAGCGGGTGAGCGTCTTCTCGCTGCGCGGCAGCTGCTCGTTGCGGTCCACGCCGAGCAGGAAGTGCCGCCCGCCCGGCAGGTGCAAGGCCATCGCCACCCCGTTGCGATAGCCGTACAAGGCCTGCTCCTCCCACAGCTCGCCGGCACCGGCGTCGGCGTAGAAGCTCTGGTCGTAGATGAAGGGCGCGCTGGCGCGCTTGAGGCGCTGCAGCACCGGGTCACGCCGGCCCTTGGCGGCGTCGTTCTGTATCCCCAGGTAGGCCTGCGGGCTCTCGTTGACCGACACCATCACCGCCGGCGCCCCGGGCTGCTCGAGCACCAGGGTGGCAGACAGATAGGGAAACCCCAGCGCCTGCGCCAAGGTGACCAGGCGCGCATGCAGCGTGCCTCGGTCGGCGGCCTGGCTTACCTCGAGGAGTTCCTGGCGTCGCATGCCCTGTCAGATTTGCTAGCTTGCCCCGGAACGGGCGATTCTCCGACATTGCAGGCTCTGGATGCAGTTTCTCGATGGGGAGAAAGACATGACAACGACAAGCAAGCTGCAACCCTGGGCGGTCACGGCGATGCCCACGGTCTGGCTCGCAGAGTGCGACCCCATCGGCCTCGCGCACGCCATGCGGCCTCTGGGCAGCACCGAACACGCGGCGGCGGCCGGCACCGAGTTGCTGCGCTTCGGCCAGATGCTGTGGGGCACCCGCACCCCGCAGGGCGAGGTGGCGATCGCCTGGGACTGGGTCGAGCTGCCGCAGCGCGTGCTGGTCCTCGCGGACCCGATGCAGATCCTGTCCAACCTGCAGATCAAGCACGCCGACGGCCACTGGATGAACGAGCGCCACCGCATCCTGTGGCTGAACGACCTGCTGGCCACGCTGCCCTGGCAGGAGGAATTGGTCGGCCCACGCCGACACCAGCCGCATCCCACGCTTCGCCTGGCGGCCTAGGAGACGGGCGCCGGGGGGGGCGAGGGACGCGAACCCTGAATCCGGCACGGCGATCTGGTGATGTCGCCATGCCGCCTGGCGGCCGGCGCGGGACGCGCCGGCCGGGGTGGCGCCGCCTCGGGTAGATAGCAGTCGATCCGAGGCGGCGCCCCTTTTTTCCACGCGAGCGCCGCCGAAAGCCCTCAGGCCCTCAGCGCAGCGCCGCCGATCGCAGCTGGCGCGCCACGTAGGCCAGCGCCGCCAGCGTCAGCAGCGCGCACACCGCCAGCGGAAGCAGCTGTTCGCCGACGGCGGTGGCCTCGCCGCGCAGCACCCGGTTCATGAGCGTGATCTGCGCCAGACCCGGCAGCGCCAGATGCCAGGGCTGCTCGCCTTCCTGGCCGAAGATCGACACCATGGGCAGCATGGACACCCCCAGCAGCAGCACGGTGGCGTTCGCCTGCGCTTCCTTGAAGGTCTTGCAGCGGATGGCGATCGCCATCAGCAGCGCCGACAGCGCCGCCGCCAGCGGCAGCAACACGAGGACGAAGCGCGCCGCCTCCGCCGCGCCGAAGCGGAACATCGCCGACAGGGTCTCGCTTTGCAGCAGCCACTGCGCGGGCAGGAAGCTGAAGCAGGCCAGGATCGCGATCAGCATCGCCACCGCCGCCACCGCGCCCCACTTGCCGGCCACCAGGGCGCCGCGCGCGCTCGGGTTCATGAGCAGCGGCTCCAGCGAGCCGCGCTCGCGCTCGCCGGCGGTGCTGTCCAGCGCCGCCGTCAGGGCGCCGTACAGCACCGCCATGAGGACGAAGAAGGGCACCATCATCCCGAGTTGGGCCGCGCGCGCGCCGGCACTGGCGAGGTCGCGCTCCTCGACCTGCATCGCCTGCAGCGCCGCGGGCGAGACGCCGCGAACCGCCAGCCTGAGCATGGCCTGCTCGCGGTTGTAGCCCTCCAGCAGGCGGACGATGCGGCTCATGCCGCTGCTCGCACGCGGGTTGTCGCTGCTGCCCACCACCTCGACCAGCGGTGGCTCGCCGCTGGTGAGCGAGGCCTCGAATCCCTGCGGGATCACCAGCACCGGGTCGGCGAGCTTGCTGTCCTGCATCCGGCGCTCCCAGTCGGCCGGCGCGTCGGTGAGCACATAGGTCTGGCGCTGCAGGTAGTTCACCAGCGTCGGGCCATGGCTGCGGCCGACGACCATGACCTCACGCGCCTCGGCGCGCTTTTCCATGCCCGACACCAGCGACGACAGCAGCATCAGCACCACCGGCCCCATGGCCACCGAGCTCAGCAGCACGGTGAGCAGGGTACGGCGGTCGCGCAGCGCATCCAGCAGCTCCTTGCGAAAGACGGTCAGGGCGTCGCCGATCATGCCGCGCTCCTTTCGGCGGCACCGAAGGCCAGCTGCACGAAGGTGTCCTCGAAATCGGCCTGACCGCTGCGCGCGTTCAGCTCGGCCACCGTGCCCTCGGCCACCGTGCGGCCGTGGGCGACGAGGACGACGCGGTCGCACAGGTAGACCACCTCCTGCATGACGTGGGTGGAGAACACGATGCACTTGCCGTGCTCGTCGCGCAGCCGGCGCAGCACCTGGCGCAGGGCGCGCACCGCCAGCACGTCCAGACCGTTGGTGGGCTCGTCGAGCACGATGTTGGCCGGGTCGTGCACGAGGGCGCGCGCGAGCGCGGTCTTCATGCGTTCGCCCTGGCTGAAGCCGTCGGTGCGCCGGTCCAGCAGTGACTCCATGTCCAGCAGCCGTGCCAGCTCCTCGGCGCGCGCCGCCGCCGCCGCCGCCGACAGGCCCTGCAGGCGGCCGTAGTAGACGATGTTCTCGCGCGCGCTCAGGCGCGGGTACAGGCCGCGCGCGTCGCTGAGCACGCCCAGCCGCGCCAGCGCTGCGCGCGGCTGGCGCGCGACGTCTATGCCGTCCACGCTGCACTGGCCGGCGTCGGGGGTGACGAGCGCCGCCACCATGCGCAGCGTCGTCGTCTTGCCGGCGCCGTTGGGGCCCAGCACGCCGGTGATCGCACCGTCGGCGGCGCACCAGCTCATGCCGTCCACCGCCTGCACGCTGCGCGCCTTGCGGCCACTGCCCTGGGTGAAACGCTTGGCGAGTTCCCGCACCTCGATCATGGCTGGCCCCCGGCGGCGGCACGCACCGGCTGGAAGGCCGGTGGACGCGGGATGGACTGCACACAGCCGGCGTCCAGCGCCAGCGCCTCGGCCTCGCTGCCGGCGTCTATGAAACGGTAGAGCAGGTCGCGCGTGCAGCCGATGGCCAGCACGCCGTGGCCGGCGTTGGGCACCACGAGGTGGCGCGCCCGCGCCCCCAGCGCGCGCGCCACGTGATCGCCGTGACGCGGCGGCGTCACCGGGTCCAGCCCGCCGGACAGCACCAGGGTGGCCGCCGGTGCCGGCGGCAGGGTGTAGAAGGCGGCCGGCACGGCGGCGCGTGGCCAGTTGGCGCAGACCTCGCGATAGAGCCGTGCCGGGTCGCCGAAATCGCTGCTGGCGCTTGCAGGCGCCGCCGCAAGGCGCGGATAGTCCTCGGCGCAGACCACCGAGAAGTGCATGCCTTCGGCCAGCTGCAGCTCCTTGCGCCCGCCGCCGAGCGCGGTGCCGAGGCCGAACAAGGCCTCGAAGCGTCCGGCCGCCGCCTCGGTGATCGCCAGCGGCAGCGCCGAGGCCAGCGCCGGGGCGTACAGCGGCGCGCGCAGCAAATGCGCCGCCGTGTCTGCCGTCAGGCGCAGGCGCTGGCGCTCGCCGGTCACCGGGTGCTCGACCTCGATCTCGCGTGGCAGCGTCTGCAGCAGGCCACGCCAGTGCGTGCGCAGGTCCGGGTAGCGGCTGGTGCAGGCGGGCTCGGCGGCGCAGGCCTGGTCCAGGGCGGCGAACGCCGCCTCGGCGTCGGGGGCTATGGTGGCCGGCAGCACCATGTCGGGCGGCGCCACGCCGTCGATCACCGCGCGCCGCACCTGCTGCGGGAACTGCCGCATGTACTCCAGCACCGCCCGCGTGCCGTAGCTGCCGCCGACCAGGTTGAGCTGCGGCGCGCCCAGCACCTGGCGCACGGCATCGGCGTCGGCGATCGCGATCGTCGTCGTGTACTGGCGCAGGTCGCCATGCGGCAGGCGGGCCAGCTGCTCGCGGCAGCGCTGCAGGCGCTGCCGCGAGCTGTCCTCGTCCAGCAGCTGCACCAGCGGCTGCGCGGCGCCCGGCTGCTCACAGTTCAGCGCCGCGCTGCGGCCGGTTCCGCGCTGGTCGATCAGCACCACGTCGCGCCGCTTGTTCAGGCGCGCCATCAGCTGGCTCATCGGGCCGGCAAGGGCGATCGCGCTCTGCCCGGGCCCGCCGGCGAAGAAGAACACCGGATCGGGATTCCTGTTGCGCGCCAGCGCCGGCAGCACGGCGTAGTGCACCGCGATGCGCGGGCCATCGGGCCGAGCCGGGTCGAGCGGGCGCGAGACGCTGCCGCAGCGGGCGTCGAGCTCGACCGCCGGCAAGCGGCAGGGGGTGGGCGGCTGGTCCGGCGCGATCGCTGCCGTCGCCACCGCCGCTGTCGCCGGTGTCGCCGGGATCGCCGTCCAGGCCGCCAGCGCCAGCGCGGCAGCCAGCGCGGCAAGAGGTGCATGCTTCATCGGGGGCGATTGTCCATGCCCGCCTTCATGCACGGCTCCGCGCGACGCCGTCGGCACGGTGGCCGGGACGCCGACGGCCGGAGCCGCACGCCCATCCGTCAGCCGGCCGGCTTCAGCACCGCCGCGCAGGCGGCGCGGTCGCTGGCATCTGCCTTGGCGCAGACCGCGTCGAGCTGCGCCTGCAGGCGCTGCAGCGAGGCCGCGTGGGCGGGTTCGCCGCCCCAGCCCTTGAGCTTGCGCCCCATGCGCTGCAGCACGCGCGCGCTGCGCCCGCTGAAGGCGCCGGCATCGCGCCCGGCCTCGGCGATCAGGTGCGACGCCGCCTGCTCGATGCGCGGACCGTCCTTGGGCGAGAGGTCGATCAGCGCGCTCAGGTAGCTGGTGCCCCATTGCAGCCGGGTCGCCGGGCCCTCGCTCTTGGCGAAGGCCTGGCCGTACCAGCGCAGCGCCTCCGCCGCATGACCCTGCCTGCGCGCATTGCCGCCGAGCTGACTCATCAGGTAGTAGGGCGAATGGCTCTTCGTCAGGTTGCCCTTCAGCAGCGCGTCGCTGTCGGCCCACAGGCCGGCCTGCGACAGCGCGTAAGCACCCGCCGTGATCACCGCCTGGCGCTCGTAGCCGTCGCTGATCTCGCGGTCGTCGCGCCCGACCTGGGCCCGCACGTCGGCGATCAGCGCCGCCGGCAGTTCGGGCCTGAGCGTGTCCGCTCCCTGGCCCAGGCGGGCGAGCTGGACACGTCCGATGAGCGCCGCGATGCGGTCGCCGCGCGACAGCGTGGCGTCGCGCTCCAGCCGCTGCAGCGCGGCGGCGAAGGCAGCCATCAAGGGCGGTCGGTCCGCGCTGTCTTCCTCGGCCAGTGTCTGCAGCATGCCTGCCGCATGGTTGGCCAGCACGTCGGCATGCAGGCGGGTGCTCGCGGCGTCGTTCAGCACTGCCAGCACGCGGGCGCGCAAGGCGGCGTCGGCCTTCAGACCCTTGCCCTCGTCGCTGGCCGCGACCGCCTTCAACCACAGCCGGGTGGCGAGATCGGGCTCGCTGGCGGGAACCCGGCGCGCCAGCTCGGCGAGCAGGCCGGGCAGCTCGGCGGCCGGGACCAGGGTGTCCTCGTCGGTGTCCCAGGAATAAAAGGCCAGCATGCGCCAGGCGCCGGCGGGCAGTGGCTTGCCGGCACGCGCGTCGGCCAGCACCTGCGCCAGCGGGCGCCCGTCGGCCAGACCGAGCTGAAGCACGGCCATCATGCGTTCGGGGTCGGCCTCGCCGGGCAGCCGGGTGATCTCGCGCCCGCTGGGCGACAGCAGCAGCACCGTGGGGTAGCCGCTGACCTTGAAGCGGCTGCCCAGCTTCTGCGCCCCGGGGCGGTCGCCGTCCACGTGCACCGCCACGAAGCCGCGCGCCGCCTGGGCGAAGTCCTGGCGGTTGAAGAAGGTGGCCTTGAGCTGGTTGCAGGGCGGGCACCAGGTCGCCCCCCAGTACAGCAGCAGCGGCTTGTTCTGTGCCCTGGCCTGGGCGAAAGCCTGCTCGATGTCGGCATCGGCGGCGGCGGCCAGCCAGGCGACGTTGCTCGACGGGCGCGTGTCGCGCGCCGCGTGCACCGCCTGGCTGCCCAGCACGGCGGCCAGGAGCAGGGCGGGGGCCAGGCGCCGCAGGGCGGGACGCCGGAGGAAGGGCAGGGCAGACATGGGCAGCACCGTGGAGCGGGCGAAACGGCTTCGCGCGGCGCGAATTCTGCAATGCCGCACCCGCTTGTGCTGCAGGATTCACGCCATTGGCCTGCCCGCGGGGTGGTCTGGGCGCGGGCGGGCCGGGACAATCGCCGCTTTGCATCTGCCCACACCCCGCATGGCCCGCCGATCTTCCCGTGTATGCGCCGGTCTTGCCGCGCTGGTCTGGCTGGCGGCAGCCGGTCCCGCCGCGGCGACGCCGGAAAAGGCCGCGTCCTTCTACGAGGACGCCCGGCTGCGCTACGACAAGCGCGACCTGCCCGGCGCGGCGCTGCAGCTGAAAAACGCGCTGCAGGAGGACAAGGGCATGCTGGCGGCACACCTGCTGCTGGGCAAGGTCTTGTTCGAGGCCGGCCAGCTCCAGGCCGCCGAGGCGGCGCTGGACGAAGCCCTGAGCCGGGGCGTGAACCGCTCCGAGGTGCTGCCGCTGCTCGGCCGCGTCTACCTGCGTCAGGGCAACCCGGACAAGCTGCTGGACCGCGTCGACGTTGCCGGCATGCCGCCCGCGCTGCTGGCCGACATCCTGACCCTGCGCGGCTCGGCGCAGGCGATGGCGGGCAAGCTCTCCACCGCCTCCGCCACCTTCGAGCGCGCGCGCCAGGCCAACCCGAAGTCGGCCGAGCCCATGATCGCCGAGGCGCCCATGCTGCTGCGCTACGGCCAGGCCGACCGCGCGTTCGAGCTCGCCAGGCAGGCCACCGAGCTGGAACCCGGCAACGCCATGGCCTGGCACCAGCTCGGCAACATCGAGCAGGTGCGCGGCAGGCTGGACGCCGCGCTCGCCGCGCAGGACAAGGCGCTCGCGATCGCGCCCAAGCTGGTCGACGCCCACGTCGCGCGCGCCACGCTGCTGATCGCGCTCAACCGAACTGCAGACGCCCAGGCCCTGCTGCAGCAGCTTGCCGACTGGAAGGTCGTCGAGCCGCGCGCCTCCTACCTGCGCGCCGCACTGCGTGCCGCCGCCGGCGACAGCGCGGGTGCCACCGCCGACTGGCGCGAAGCCGCCGAGCTGATCGACATCATGCCGCCCGCGCTGCGCGCCGCCAGCGAGCCGCTGCTGCTGGCGGGCGCCTTGTCGCACCGCGCGCTCGGCAACCTGCAGAAGGCCCGCGAGTACCTCGACACCCTGCTCGCCCGCAACGCCAAGCACTTCGCCGCCCGCGTCATGCAGGCCAGCTTCCTGCTCGACGCCGGCGAGGTCGAGAAGGCCAGACCGCTGGTCGAGGAGCTGCTGCGCCTGGCGCCCGAGGAGGCACAGATCCTGCAGCTCGCCGGCCAGCTCGCGCTGGCGCGGCGCCAGTACGAGCAAGCCACCGGCTACTTCGAGCGCGCGCGCAGCGCCGGCGCCGGCAACGCGGCGCTGCGCGACCTCGCGCTGAGCCAGTTCGCGATCGGCCAGTCGCGCCAGGCGCTGGCCAACCTGGAGAAGGCCTACGCCAAGAACCCGGCGGACCTGAAGACCGGCATCGAGCTGGC
>CAUJJP010000122.1 GCA_963205525.1 Pseudomonadota bacterium
GGCACGGATGCCGGCCACCACTGCGGCGCAGGCACCGGTGCCGCAGGCCAGGGTTTCGCCGGCATCGCGCTCGTGCACGCGCAGCCGCACGCGATCGCGCCCCAGCACCTGCAGGAAGCCGACGTTGACCTTGCGCGCGAAGCGCGGGTGGGTCTCGATCGCCGGGCCCAGGGTAGCCACCGGAGCGCGCTCGACGTCGGCCACGCGCAGCACCGCGTGCGGGTTGCCCATCGACACCAGCGCCAGCTCGACCTGCTGGTCCGCCAGCGCCAGCGGCCACCAGGCCAGCCCGTTTTCCAGCCGCGGCACGAGGCCGCCCGCGTCGAAGGGCAGCGCCTCGGGCTCGAAGGACGGTGCTCCCATGTCCACGCTGACACGGCCGTCGTCCTCCTCGGTCAGGCTGAGGACACGGTTCACGGTCGCCACGCGCACCGTGCGTTTGGGCGTGAGCCCGCGCGCGCGCACGTAGCGCACGAAGCAGCGCGCGCCGTTGCCGCAGTGCTCGACCTCGGCGCCACTGGCGCCGTTGAAGATGCGGTAGCCGAAATCCAGCTCCGGTGTCGGCGCCGGCTCGACGACCAGGATCTGGTCGGCGCCGACGCCGAAGCGGCGGTCGCCGAGGCGGCGCAACTGCGCCGCGTCCAGCGCCAGCGGCGCACGCGTCGCGTCGAGGACGACGAAATCGTTGCCCGCCCCCTGCATCTTGGTGAACGCCAGCCGCATGCGCGATTATCGCTTTGCGTACAACGAAGGCTCGCCTTCGGGCCGCGTCTTGAAGCGCCGGTGCACCCACAGGTATTGCGCCGGCAGGCGGCGGATCTCGGCCTCTATCCAGGCGTTCAGGGTCGCGGCGTCGGCCGCCGCATCGTCGGTCGGCCAGTGCGCCCAGGGCTCGCCGAAGCGCACCCGCCAGCCCTGGCCGCCGGGCAGCATCTCGGCCACCACCGGCTGCACCAGCATGCGCAGCGAGCGCGCCATCTTGGACGGTGCCAGCAGGGTCGATGCCGGCACGCCGAAAAAGGGTGCGAACACCGTCTCCCTGCGGCCGAAGTCCATGTCCGGCAGGTTGAAGAATGCCATGCGACGCTTGCGGATCGCGCGCACCAGCGGCAGCGCGCCCTGGTGGTGGCGCTCGAAGACCTCGCCGCCACCGAAGCGCAGCCGGCCGCGCCGCATCGCGGCGTCGAACACCGGGTTGCTCTGCCGCTGATAGATCGAGCCCACCCACTGGGTCTGGAACAACTGGGTCGCCGCCCCGGCGACGTCCAGCGCCAGGAAGTGCGGCACCAGCCACATCACCGGCTGCTCGCTGCGCGCGGCCAGGCCGATGTCGCCCTCGACCCGGATCAGGCGCTTGAGCCGGCGCTCGCTCGCGTACCACAGCAGGCCGCGTTCGAGCAGGCTGCGTCCGAGCCAGCCGAAGTGATCGCGCAGCAAGGCCTCACGCTCCGCGCCGCCGAGCTGCGGGAAGCACAGCTCCAGGTTGCGCCGCGCGATGCGCCGTCGGCTGCCGCCCAGGCGCAGCAGCAGGGCGCCGAAGCCGCGGCCGAGCAGCGCCTGCAGCGACAGCGGCAGCCAGTGCAACAGCCACAGCAGGCCGAGGACGAGGCGCGCCATCACTCGCTGGGTCCCTTGTAGCGGAAGTAGCCCCACAGGTACTGTTGCGGGCACTGGCGTATCACGGCCTCCATCGAGGCGTTGATCGCGGTCGCCGCCGCCACCTCGTCATCGTCGTCGGCCGGGGGATGCGCCAGCGGCTGCGCGTGCACGACGTAGCCGCGCCCGCCGGGCAGGCGCTCGCTCCACAGCACCGCCAGCGCGGCGCCGCTCTGGCGAGCCAGGCGCACCGCCAGCGTCATGGTGTAGGCCGGACGGCCGAAGAAGGGGGCCCACACGCCCATGCCCTTGGGCGGCACCTGATCGGGCAGCATGCCCACCGTCTGCCCGGCCCTGAGCGCACGCAGCAGCTGGCGCACCCCGGCCACCGAGGCCGGCGCCGTCATCAGCCCGGGCCGCGCGCGCGCCGTCTCTTCCAGCCGGCGCACGAAGTCGTTCTCCGCCGGTCGGTACAGGACGGTGATCGGCCAGCGGACGCCGAAGCGTTCGGCATAGGCCTGCGCCGACACCTCGAAGCTGCCTAGGTGCGGGGTCAGCAGCAGCAGGCCGCGCTCGGCCTGCAGCAGCGACTCCAACCAGGCATCGCCTTCCCAGCGCACCGGGTCGGCCAGCGGCCTCTCGGGCGGGCGCAGCCACAGCCGCGGCAGCTCGGCGATCATGCGCCCGGCCTCGGGCACCGCCGCGCGCAGCGTGGCCGCGTCCAGCCCGGCGAGCCCGGCGTTGCCGCGCATGCGCCGACGCCAGCGCTCGGAGCTCCACCAGGCGGCCCAGCCCATGAGTGCGCCTAGAGCGTGCAAAAACCACAGGGGGCACCGGCTCAAGCCGCGCAGCAAGCACATCATGCTTCGTACAATCGGCGGGTCGCCGAGTTAAAGGACAACTTGCGGGGCGACTCCAACAAATACCGCTAAAGCGTTCGCCGCATTCCCAGGCCAATGGGGGTTGGCGACGCAGGCCAACCCAACCTGTGGAGTTTATTGTGGCAAGTGATTTCCTCTTCACCTCGGAATCGGTCTCCGAAGGTCACCCCGACAAGGTCTCGGACCAGGTCTCCGACGCCATCCTCGACGCCATCTTCCGCCAGGACCCGAAGAGCCGGGTCGCCGCCGAGACCCTGTGCAACACCGGCCTCGTGGTGCTGGCCGGCGAGATCACGACCAACGCGCACGTCGACTACATCCAGGTCGCGCGCGACACCATCAAGCGCATCGGCTACGACAACACCGAGTACGGCATCGACTACAAGGGCTGCGCGGTGCTGGTGGCCTACGACAAGCAGAGCAACGACATCGCGCAGGGCGTCGACCACGCGAGCGACGACCACCTGAACACCGGCGCCGGCGACCAGGGCCTGATGTTCGGCTACGCCTGCGACGAGACGCCCGATCTGATGCCGGCGCCGATCTACTACGCGCACCGGCTGGTGGAGCGCCAGGCCCAGCTGCGCAAGGACGGCCGCCTGCCCTTCCTGCGCCCGGACGCCAAGAGCCAGGTCACGATGCGCTACGTCGACGGCAAGCCGCATTCGATCGACACCGTGGTCCTGAGCACCCAGCACAGCCCCGACCAGAGCGAGACCGCCACCAAGATGAAGGCGAGCTTCATCGAAGCCGTGATCGAGGAGATCATCAAGCCGGTGCTGCCCAAGGAGTGGCTGAAGGACACCAAGTACCTGGTGAACCCGACCGGCCGCTTCGTCATCGGCGGCCCGCAGGGCGACTGTGGCCTGACCGGGCGCAAGATCATCGTCGACACCTACGGCGGCGCCTGCCCGCACGGCGGCGGCGCCTTCAGCGGCAAGGTCCCGAGCAAGGTCGACCGCTCGGCCGCCTACGCCACCCGCTACGTGGCCAAGAACGTGGTCGCCGCCGGGCTGGCGCGCCATTGCCAGATCCAGGTCGCGTATGCGATCGGCGTCGCCAAGCCGATGATCATCACGGTCTACACCGAGGGCACCGGCGTCATCTCCGACGAGCGGATCGCCGCCCTGGTGGCCGAGCACTTCGACCTGCGTCCCAAGGGCATCATCCAGATGCTGGACCTGCTGCGCCCGATCTACGAGAAAACCGCCGCCTACGGCCACTTCGGCCGCGACGAACCCGATTTCACCTGGGAGCGCACGGACAAGGCCCAAGCGCTGCGAGCAGCGGCCGGG
>CAUJJP010000123.1 GCA_963205525.1 Pseudomonadota bacterium
CGCCACCTCGGCGGCCACCACGACCCGCGTCTGCGCCAGGCTGAGCGCGCTTGCCTGCAGGCTGGCCTGTGCGGCGCGCTCACCGGCACGGCCGGCGCCCCAGAGGTCCAGTTCCCAGCTCGCGTCCAGGCCGGCCTGCCACTGCTGGCCGTGGCCGGCGTGCTCGGCGGCGCTGGCGCGTGCCGAGGCATCGGCGCCCACGCTGGGCATGAGGACGGCGCCCGCCAGCTCGCGCGCCGCCCGCGCCTGGCGCAGCCGCGCCTGGGCGGCGGCGACCTCGCTGCCCTGGGCCAGGGCCTGCGCCACCAGCTCGGGCAGCACCGGGTCGCCGAAGCGGGCCCAGAACGGGCCGGCCTCAGCCAGCGTCGGTGCCGCAGCGACAGGCACCGGGCCGGACCAGCTGGCGGGCAGCGGGGATGCAGCGGCGGCCGCCGGGCTGGGAGGCTGCTGCAGCGAGGCGCAGCCGGCGAGCGCAGCGGCGGCCAGCCATACCGGCGCGCGCGTCCAAGGAGGTGTCACGGCGCCATCGTCGGCGCCGCCCGTTGCTGGCGCTGGCCTGCCCGTGTCAAGCCATGTAAAGCAGCAGCGCGGCTGCCTGGCTACTGGAACGCAACCTCGGCAAAGCTGCGCAGCTTGCGGCTGTGCAGCCGCCCGGGCTGCTGCTGGCGCAGCAGCTCCACCGCGCGCATGCCGATGCGCAGGTGCTGGTCCACGCGCTCGCGGTAGAAGGTGTTGGCCATGCCGGGGAGCTTGATTTCGCCGTGCAGCGGCTTGTCCGACACGCACAGCAAGGTGCCATAGGGCACGCGGAAGCGAAAGCCGTTGGCGGCGATGGTGGCGCTTTCCATGTCCAGCGCCACCGCCCGGCTCTGGCTGAAGCGGCGCTCCGGGCCGCGGTTGGGCAGCAGTTCCCAGTTGCGGTTGTCGGTGCTCGCCACGGTGCCGGTGCGCAGGATGCGCTTGAGCTCCCAGCCCTGCAGCTGGGTGACCTCGGCGACCGCGGTCTCCAGCGCCACCTGCACCTCGGCCAGCGCCGGGATCGGCACCCACAGCGGCAGTTCCTCGTCGAGCACGTGGTCCTCGCGCATGTAGCCGTGGGCGAGCACGTAGTCGCCGAGCTGCTGGGTGTTGCGCAGCCCGGCGCAATGGCCGAGCATGAGCCAGGCGTGCGGGCGCAGCACCGCGATGTGGTCGGTCGCGGTCTTCGCGTTCGCCGGCCCGACGCCGATGTTGACCATCGTGATCCCGCCGTGGTCGGGCCGCAGCAGGTGGTAGGCCGGCATCTGCGGCAGCCGCGTCGGCGGCGTTCCCTGCGTGCCTTCGGCGGTGGTGAGAACGTTGCCCGGCTCGACGAAGGCGCTGTAGCCGTCGCCGCCCGCGCACACCGCGGCGCGGCCGAGGCGGATGAACTCGTCGATGTAGAACTGGTAGTTGGTGAAGAGGACGAAGTTCTGGAAGTGCTCAGGCAGGGTGCCGCTGTAGTGGCGCAGGCGGTGCAGCGAATAGTCCACCCGCGCGGCGGTGAACAGCGCCAGCGGCTGCGCCTCGCCGGGGCGCGGCTCCCAGCTGCCGTTGGCGATGCCGTCGTCCATCGCCGCGAGGTCGGGGAGGTCGAAGAGGTCGCGCATCGCCAGCCGCTGCGCCGCGCTCAGGCTGCCTTCGAGCTGGTCGTTGTCGGCGAGCGAGAAATGCACCGGGATAGGCTGCGTGCTGGTGCCGACCTCGATCGCCACGCCGTGGTTGCGCAGCAGCAGATCGAACTGCTGGCGGTAGTAGTCGGCGAACAGGTCGGGCCGGGTGAGCGTGGTCTCGTAGCTGCCCGGCCCGGCGACGAAGCCGTAGGCCAGGCGCGAATCGGCGCGCGCCACGGTGTCGGTGTGCACGCGCACGAAGGGGTAGCAGGCGCGCACGCGCTGGCCGGGGGTCTGGCCGGCGACGAAGGCGGTCAGCGCCTCACGCAGATGGGCGACGCTGGCGTCGAAGATGCGCCGCACCTGGGCCAGGGCGGCGTCCGGATCCTGGTAGCGGCAGGGGGCGATGAATGCGGGTGTGAGCATGGGCCATGGTAATCATGGCGCCGGCGGCGCCGATGGCCGATGCTGGGCCAGCGCCATGACACCCCTGTGACGGCCGGCGCCCCGCCCCTGCATGCTGCGCCGCTACATGCTTCGCCGGTACTGGCCGCCGACCTCGAACAGCGCGTTCGTGATCTGGCCCAGGCTGCAGCAGCGCACCGCGTCCATCAGGACCGCGAACACGTTGCCGCCCTCGATCACCGACTGCTGCAGGCGTTGCAGCATCGCCGGCGCCTGCGCCGCGTGGCGGGCGTGAAAGTCGGCCAGCCGCTGCAGCTGCGACTCCTTCTCCTCTTCGGTGCTGCGCGCCAGCTCGATGCTCTCGGGCACCGGGTCGCCGTGCGGGTTGCGGAAGGTGTTGACGCCGATGATGGGGTACTCGCCGGTGTGCTTGAGCGTCTCGTAGTGCAGCGACTCCTCCTGGATCTTGCCGCGCTGGTAGCCGGTCTCCATCGCGCCGAGCACACCGCCACGCTCGGCGATGCGCTCGAACTCGGCGAGCACGGCTTCCTCGACCAGTTCGGTCAGCTCGTCGATGATGAAGGCGCCCTGGTTCGGGTTCTCGTTCTTCGCCAGCCCCCATTCGCGGTTGATGACGAGCTGGATCGCCATCGCGCGGCGCACCGATTCCTCGGTCGGGGTAGTGATCGCCTCGTCGTAGGCGTTGGTGTGCAGGCTGTTGCAGTTGTCGTAGACCGCGATCAGCGCCTGCAGCGTGGTGCGGATGTCGTTGAACGCGATCTCCTGCGCGTGCAGGCTGCGCCCGCTGGTCTGGACGTGGTACTTGAGCTTCTGGCTGCGCTCGTTGGCCCGGTAGCGGTCGCGCATCGCGGTCGCCCAGATCCGCCGCGCCACCCGGCCGAGCACGGTGTACTCGGGGTCCATCCCGTTGCTGAAGAAGAACGAGAGGTTGGGCGCGAAGTCGTCGATGTGCATGCCGCGCGCCAGATAGGCCTCGACGAAGGTGAAGCCGTTGGCGAGCGTGAAGGCGAGCTGGCTGATCGGGTT
>CAUJJP010000124.1 GCA_963205525.1 Pseudomonadota bacterium
CCTGGCCATCGAAGGCCTGGCCCAGTTCGACAAGGTGATCGCCGTCGACCAGTCGCCCATCGGCCGCACGCCGCGCAGCAACCCGGCCACCTACACCGGCCTGTTCACGCCGATTCGCGAGCTGATGGCTGAGACCGCCACCGCACGCGAGCGCGGCTACGGCCCCGGACGCTTCAGCTTCAACGTGCCGCAATCCAGCGGCGGCGGGCGCTGCGAGGCCTGCCAGGGCGACGGCGTGGTGAAGGTGGAGATGCATTTCTTGCCCGATGTCTACGTGCCCTGCGACGTCTGCCACGGCCAGCGCTACAACCGCGAGACGCTGGAGGTGCAGTGGAAGGGCCGCCACATCGCCCAGGTGCTGGACATGACGGTGGAAGAGGCGCACGCCTTCTTTCAGGACCAGCCCGCGATCGCGCGCAAGCTGCAGACGCTGCTGGACGTGGGCCTGTCCTACATCACCCTGGGGCAAAGTGCGACGACGCTGTCAGGCGGCGAGGCGCAGCGTGTGAAGCTGGCGCTGGAGCTGTCCAAGCGCGACACCGGCCGCACCCTGTACGTGCTGGACGAGCCGACGACGGGCCTGCACTTTGCCGACATCGAGTTGCTGCTGCAGGTGCTGCAGCAGCTGGTCGAAGCCGGCAACACCATCGTCGTCATCGAGCACAACCTGGACGTCATCAAGACCGCCGACTGGCTGATCGACATGGGCCCCGAAGGCGGCGACGGCGGCGGCACCGTGGTGGCGCAGGGCACGCCGGAGCAAGTGGCGCTGAATGCGGCCAGCCACACGGGGCGGTATCTGGCGCGGCTGCTGGTGGCCGCTCAGGCCGGCCAGTAGATCTTGCGCAGCGGCACCAGCCGCTGCATCTCCACGTCCAGCTTCTCGTAGTGCTCCAGCAGCGAGCGCACCAGGTCGTCCAGGTCCATCAGCGTCACCGGGATGCGGCCGCGCTCGGCCTCATAGCGGGCATCCCGAGTGAAGCCCCCTGTGCTCACGTACAGCCCCTTGTCGTGGTCGTGCCGCCCGCCCAAAAAGCTGCGGATGTCCTGCGAGCCCATGGCGGCGCCGCGGTGCTTGACCTCGACCACGATGCGCGGGTCTTCAAACCCCAGCCCGTCGGGCGAGGCCACGATGTCCTTGCCGCGGTCGGAGCCGCTGGGCGAGATACGCGTCTTGTAGCCCATGGCGCGCAGCAGGCCCGCCACCAGTTCCTGCATTTCGCTCCAGTCCAGGGCGTTGATGCGATCCTTGATGAACTCGAAGCCGCGCGACTGCACGTCCTTGTACAGCTCATCGGTCTCGCCATCCGCTTCGGCCGGCACGACCGGCGCCGCCTGGGGAGCGCCGCTGGCGCCCTGCGCCAGCAGGGCGCGAATTTCGGCGGCCACGGCCGCCGGCACCAGGAACAGGGTGGAAATCGCCCCCAGGCTGTTGCGTGCCGCCACCGACAGCGCGTCGCGCCCCACCTGACCGAGCCAGCGCACGCGCCGCAGGTTCGGGTGGTCGGCTAGAGGCTGCGGCTGCCACTCGTAGTCACCGGTCACCTCGCCGACCAGGTAGACGCGCTCGCCGCGGTCGTAGCTGACCACCTGGTCACCCACGGCGATTTCGCGCACGAAGCGGTAGGTCTGCCCGGCGGCCGACGCCTTCTGCCCCGCCTTGTCGTTCGGGTAGGCCTGTGCCACCGCGCGCGTGAAGTCGGCGCGCGTCACCAGCGCCGTCATGTCGCCCAGCTTCACCCAACCGATGCCGACGATGGATTCGGCGCGGAAGTCATCCACCAGCAAGCCGCCCTCGCCGGCGCGCACCATCCACATGGCTTTCGATGTCATTCCTCGTCCTCCTGTGTTCTGGCGGCCTGTCCGGATCGGCTCACACCGCCCGCGCGCTCTCGCGCCCCGCCACCCGGTCGCGCCAGGCCTGCAGGGCGGCAAAGCCCTCGGCACCGGGGCTGAACTTCATCAGTTTGGCGAATTCGAGGGCGCAGAACGCCGTGATGTCGGCGATGGTGAAGCGCTCGCCGGCCACCCAGGGTTGCGCGGCCAGTGTGTCGTCCAGCCAGCGCGCCGATTCGCGCACCTTCGCGCCCTGGGCGTGGCCGAAGTCGGGGAACTGCGGCTGCTCCAGCGCCGCCAGGCCGGGGTGGGTGTGGCGCACGCAATTGGCGATCGGCAGCAGCCAGTACCACTCCACGCGGCGGTCGTGCATTTCGATGAAGGCGCGCTCCTCAAAATCCTCGCCCATCAGGTTGGGCGCCGGGTGCAGGCCCTCCAGGTAGCTGCAGATGGCGCGCGTTTCGCTCAAGACCCGGCCGTCCGCCAGCTCCAGCGCCGGCACGCGCGCCACCGGCACCTTGGCGCGATAGGCGGCCGCCTTGTGCTCGCCGGCATTCAGGTCCATCGGCACGAAGTCGATGCCGGTGATGCCCTTTTCGTGCAGGAACATCAGCACGCGGCGTGGGTTGGGGGCGCGGGGGGAGGTGAACAGTCGCATGGTTTGCTCCTTCAACAATAGCTGTTGGCGCTTGTCCATCAAGCGCTGCAGGCCGAAATCACCCTCAAATCCATGGCCACTGGCACCGTCAGGTCAGCCAATCGCGACCGGCTGAGGGATCCAGCACCACCGCCGACAAATCAAAGCGTTGGCCGCGCAGGTGATCCTGCACACAGCGCCACACCAGCGGGCTGCGGTGGCGCGCCCGGCTGGCCTCGATCTCGGCCGGCGTCAGCCACAGCGTGCGCACGATGCCCTCGTCGAGCGGGCGCGCCGGGTCCGGCTCGCCGACCGTGCCGCAAAAAGCCAGGCGCAGCCAGCTGGCGGGCGCGCCCTGGGCGTCGGCCGAGGCCGCCAGGTACACGCCCAGCAGCGCGGTGGGGGTGAAGACGCGGCCGGTTTCCTCCAGCGCCTCGCGCACGGCGCCGGCCTGCGGCGAC
>CAUJJP010000125.1 GCA_963205525.1 Pseudomonadota bacterium
GGTGAAGATCGCCGACCTCGCGCGCGACCTCATCCGCATGGCCG
Organism: Pseudomonadota bacterium; assembly: GCA_963205525.1. Next base: position 45 of record CAUJJP010000125.1, read on the forward strand.
GCCACACCCTGCAGGAGATCCCCATCGTCTTCACCGGCCTGCGCCCCGGCGAGAAGCTCTACGAGGAACTGCTGGCCGACAGCGACGCCACGCTGCCGACGGCGATCGAGCGCTAGCGCATCGCGCGGCTGACGAACGCCAGCGGCCCGGTCGAGGAACTGCTCGAACTGGCGCGCCAGCCCGGGCCGGCACCCGACGCCGCCGCAGTGCGCGCGGCGCTGGCGCGGGTGGTGGTGGAGTTCGCGCCCGGCGCCTCGACCGGCGCGGGCTGAACGGCGGCTGCCCCGGAACCCTGGATCGTCGCGGACCGGGGTGCGTGCGAGAATTTTGCGGTGACTGCCTTCCTCGAGACGAGCCCGCGCGCAGGTGCGCGGGCGTGGACGACGTGCTGCTGAACCGATCGGCCGGCGCGGTCAAGCGCGAGTTCCCGCTGGGCTACTCCGCCTCGCTCGACGGTGCGCGGGGGCTGATGACGCTGGGCGTTCTGGCCGCGCACCTGCACTACTACTGGTATCCGGGCGCGATCATCTTCATGGATACCTTCTTCCTGATGAGCTCGTACCTGATCACCTCGCTGCTGATCAAGGACCGCGACAGCCTGGGGAAGGTCAACTTCCGGCGCTTCTACGCGCGGCGCATTCGCCGCCTGCTGCCGGCGCTAGTGGCCATGCTGGCCGTCTACACGGTGGCTGTGCTGATGCTGGGCAGGCCCTGGGCGCCGGAGCGCCGCGCGATTCTCGCGACGCTGTTCTACTTCATGAACTGGGCGCGCGCGTTCGAGTGGCCGATGTCGCCTTACCTCGGGCATGCCTGGTCGCTCTCGATCGAAGAGCAGTTCTATGCGCTCTGGCCGCTGCTGTTCACGCTGCTCATCCCCTGGCGCGGGCGCCCGGGGCGAGTGGCGCTGCTGCTGGTCGTGCTCGCCGCCGCTTCGGCGGGCTGGCGCTGGTGGCTTGCCGGCGAGGGGGCGGGCCTTGCAAGGATGTACAACGGGACCGACGTCCGGCTGGATGGACTGTGCCTGGGCGCGGCGCTGGCCTTCGTGCGCAAGGGCTGCCCGTGGCTGTCGTCGGCCCAGGTCGTGCGGGTCCTTGGGCTCGCGCTGCCGGCGATCGCGCTCGTGCTCTTTGTCTGGGGCTTTCATGCCAGCTACTATGACCGTCAGTGGTACCTGTGGCAGTCGCAGGTGTGCATGCTGCTGTCCTTGCTCCTGGTGGCCGGCCTGGTGCTTTGCCCACGAACCGCGCTGCATCCGCTCCTCGAGGCGGCGCCAACGGTCTACCTGGGACAGATCTGCTATGGCCTCTACATCTGGCACCACCCGATCTTCCTGATCATGGAAGACCACCTGAAGATCGGCCTCGCCACGCGCGTGATCGTCGGCGTGCCGTTGACCTTTCTGGCCGCAGCGCTGTCCTATCGTTTCATCGAGCTGCCCTTCATCAGCCGCCCGAGCCGTCCCGTGCCGAGTCCTGTCCATGTCTCCAACGCCTGAAATGGAGGTCGGCACGGTGCAGCAGGTGCCGGCCCCGACGCCCGCCGCGCCCGGGAGCGCTGTCCCCGATGAGGCGGCCTCCCGCGACGCCGCACTCGGCGACGCGCTCGTCGGCGCGGGCAAGCTCGCGCCGCGCGACCTCGAGCGCGCGCAGGCGGCATCGGCTGAGCTCGGCAACCGCTTGCCCGACGTGCTCGTGCAGCTCGGCCTGGTCTCCGAGGCCGACCTGGCGCAGGCGCGCGCGCAACTGCACGACGTGCCGCTGCTGCACGCCGACGACTTCCCGCAGACGCTGCCCGAGCTGCCCGGGGTGCAGCGCGGCTTCCTCGTGCTGCACCACGTGCTGCCGCTGGCCATCGAGGACGGCGTGCTTTCGGTCGCCCTCGCCGATCCGGGCGATGCCTTCGTGCTCAAGGCGCTGCGCCTGGCCAGCGGCTTGCAGCCGCGCGCGGCGGTGGCCACTGCAGCCGAGATCGACAAGGCGCTGGCCGAGCGCAGCGAGGCCGGCGGCGAGGGCGAGGATGCGGCGGACGCCGACGTCGACAGCGGCGAGTTCGTCGAGCACCTGCGCGACCTGGCCAGCGAGGCGCCGGTGATCCGCATGGTCAACACGCTGATCGGCCGCGTCATCGAGCTGCGTGCCTCCGACATCCACCTCGAACCCTTCGAGGACGGCCTGCACCTGCGCTACCGCGTCGACGGTGCGCTCGATACCGCCGAGGTCATCGCGCCGCGCCTGGGCGCCGCGGTCGCCTCGCGCATCAAGCTGCTGGCGCACCTGGACATCGCCGAGCGCCGGCTGCCGCAGGACGGCCGCATCCGCACCCGCGTCAAGGGCCGCGAGATCGACCTGCGCGTCTCCACCGTGCCGAGCGTGCACGGCGAGAGCGTCGTCATGCGCGTGCTCGACCGCACCGCGGTGCGGCTGAGCCTGCAGGACATGGGCATCCCGGCCGACACGCTCGCGCTGCTGCGCGAGATGCTGGTGCGCCCGCACGGCATCCTGCTCGTCACCGGCCCCACCGGCGCCGGCAAGACGACCACGCTCTACGCCGGACTCTCCGAACTCGATGCCGCCACGCAGAAGATCGTCACCGTCGAGGACCCGGTCGAGTACCAGCTCCCGGGCATCGTGCAGATCCAGGTGCACGCGCAGATCGGGCTCAGCTTTGCCAACGCGCTGCGCTCGATCCTGCGCCAGGACCCGGACGTCGTGATGATCGGCGAGATGCGCGACGGCGAGACCGCGCAGATCGCCGTGCAGGCCGCGCTCACCGGCCACCTCGTGCTCTCGACGCTGCACACCAACGACGCCGCCAGCGCCGTCATCCGCCTCGTCGACATGGGCGTCGAGCGCTTCCTGATCACTTCCACCGTCAACGGCGTCGTCGCGCAGCGCCTCGTGCGCACCCTCTGCAGCCAGTGCAAGGCGCCCGAGGCGCCCGACCCGGCCTGGCTGCAGCGCACCGGCCTGCACCGGCACCTGGCACCCGGCGCGCCGGTCTACCAGCCGCGCGGCTGCCCGGCCTGCCGCGGCACCGGGTATCGCGGCCGGCTGGGCATCTACGAGCTGATGGTGATCGACGACGCGCTGCGCCGCGCCATCGGCGAGGGCGCCGACGCGAGCGCCCTGCAGGCGCTGGCGCTGCAGCGCGGCATGCGGCCGCTGCACGACGATGGGCTGCGTCGCGTCGCGGCCGGCCTGACCACCGTCGAGGAAGTGCTGCGCGCCACCCAGGATGCCGGCGATGCCTGAGTTCGACTGGCGCGCCGTCGGTGCCGATGGCCGCACGACCAGCGGCCGGCAGGACGCCGCAAGCCCCGAGCAGGTCGTGCTGCAACTGCGCCAGCGTGGGCTGGTGCCGGTGGCCGTGAACGCCGCGGCGGCCGGTGGCGGCCGCGGCGGCAGCGCAGCCGCTGCGGCACCGGCAGGCGCGGTGGCCCCGGCCGCGCCGCGCCTGTCCTTCGGTCAACGTCGCGGCGTCACCCGCGCCGACGTGCTCGCGCTGACCAACGAGCTGGCGATCATGCTGCGCGCCGGCCTGCCGCTGGCCTACGCGCTGCGCGTGCTCGTCGACATGAACGCCAAGCCCGCGGTCCAGGCCTTGCTGCAGCAGGTGCTCGACGACGTCAAGGGCGGCGCGCCGCTCAGCCGTGCGCTGGCGCGCCACGCCGCGCTCTTCGGCGATTTCCACGTGCAGATGGTGCGCGCGGGCGAGGCCGCCGGCCAGCTCCCGGCCACGCTCGAACGCCTGGCCGAGCACCTGGCGCGCGCCGCCGCGCTGCGCGAGAGCGTGATGTCCGCGCTCACCTATCCCGCCATCCTGCTTGGCGTCGCGCTGCTTTCGCTCGTCGGCATGATCGGCTTCGTCGTGCCGCAGTTCGAGAAGCTCTTCGCCGACATGGGCGAGGCGCTGCCGCTGGCCACGCGCGCCGTGCTTGCGCTCAGCCACCACGCGCGCGACTGGGGCGTGGCCTGGCTGGCCGCGCTGCTCGCCGCGGGCCTGGCCTTCTCCGCCTGGCGGCGCAGCCCGGCGGGGCAGTTGCGCTGGCAGCAGATGCTGCTGCGCCTGCCGCTGCTCGGGCCGCTGCTGCACAGCATGCACCTGGGCCTCTTCGCGCGCACGCTCGGCACCCTCGCCGGCAGCGGCGTGCCGCTGCTCTCTGCACTGGACATCGCCGTCGACACCGTCGCGAGCCTGCCGCTGCGCCAGGCCCTGCGCGGCATCCTGATGCCGGTGAAGAGCGGCACGCGGCTGGCGCAGGCGATGGCCGACACGCGCCAGTTCGAGCCGCTGGCGGTCAACCTCGTGCGCGTCGGCGAGGAGACCGGGCGCCTGGGCCCGATGCTGCTCGAGTACGCACGCGTGGCCGACCGGCGGGTCGAGTCCGGCATCAAGCGCGCCCTCGCGCTGCTCGAGCCGCTGCTCATCGTCGTGCTCGGCGTCGTCATCGCCGGCATCATCGTCTCCATCCTGCTGGGCATCCTGTCGGTCAACGAGATCGCGGCATAATTCCGGGTCTTCCCGCATGGCGTCGGCGCTCGTCGGCGCCCATCGGTCCCCACCGGTGCGGCCTCCACGGAACCTCGCTGCCCGCGCGGCGTCTCATGCCCATCGTGCCTTCTTCCCTTGCCCTGCGCCGCCGCCGCCTTGCCGGCTTCACGCTGATCGAACTGCTGGTCGTGCTGGCCATCCTCGCGCTGCTGGCCGGCCTCGTCGGCCCGCGCGTGCTCAGCCAGCTCGGCGGCGCCAAGTCCAAGACCGCGCAGGTGCAGATCGCCGACCTCGACAAGGCCCTCGAGCTCTTCAAGCTCGACGTCGGCCGCTACCCCAGCACCGAGGAGGGCCTGCAGGCGCTGCAGGCCAAGCCCGCGAGCGTGGCCTCCGGCTGGGCCGGCCCCTACCTCAAGGGCAGCGTGCCGAGCGATCCCTGGGGCAGGCCCTACGTGTACAAGCTCGAGGGCGGGGCGGTGCTGATCCAGTCCCTTGGTGCCGATGGCGCCCCCGGTGGCGACGGCGAGAACGCCGATCTTCGCAACACCCGCTGAAGCCCGGCGGGCGCCGCGCGCCGCGCACAGGGCCGCGGCGCGCGGCTTCACGCTCGTCGAGCTGATGGTGGCGCTGGCGATCGCCGCGCTGGCGATCGCCGTCGTCCCGCCCTCGCTGCAGAAACTGCGCGAGGGCATGGCCTACCGCGACACCGTGCGCAGCGTCGTCACCGGCCTGCGCGCCGCGCGCGAGCGCGCCCTCGTCGAGGGCCGCGAAACGCGCTTCTACGTCGACCTCGCCGGGCGGCGCTACGGCCCGGATCCGCAGGCGCTGCGGGCCTTGCCCGAGTCGCTGCAGATGCACGTCATCGTCGCCGGTATCGAGATGAGCGAGGCGAGCGGCCAGCGCCTGGCGGCGATCCGCTTCCTGCCGCAGGGCGGCGCCACCGGCGGCAGCGTCGACGTGCTGCGCCCGGGCGTCGGCGGCGTGCGCATCACCGTCGACTGGCTCTCCGCTGCCGTGTCGCAGACGCCGCTGCCGTCATGACGCCCTGCGTCCCCCGCGTCCGCCGCGGCGCGCGCGGCTTCTCCCTGCTCGAGCTGCTGGTCGCGATGGCCATCCTCGCCATGTCGCTGGCGCTGCTCTACCAGGTCGACGCCGGCGTGCTGCGCGGCGTGGCCGACCTGCAGATGCAGCAGCGCGCGACCGTGCTCGCGCAGTCCATCCTCGACAGCCGCGACGCCGTGCCGGCCGCTGGCTGGCAGGAGCAGGGCCGCGTCGCCGGGCTGGACTGGTCGGTCCGGAGCACGCCGCTGCCCAGGCCAGCAGGCGTGGACCTCGCAGCGCCGCTGCTGCACGAGGTGCGGATCGCGATTCGCTGGCCCGGCCGCGGCGACGGCCACGCGCTGACGCTGGCGACGCTGCTGCCGCAGGCGCTCGCCGAGCCCGGGGAGAAGCGGCCGTGACCTCCTCGCGCAAGGCCCGGCGCGGCCTCACGCTGGTCGAGGTGATGGTCGCGCTGGCCGTTCTTTCGCTGATCGTGCTGGCGCTGGGCGCATCGCTGCGCGGGCTTTCGCAGTCGAGCGAGCGCGTCGATGCGCGGGTCGAGCAGATCGACGAGATGCGGCTGACGGTCGCCTTCCTGCGCGAGCTGTTCGCCGCCGTCTCGGCGGTCCGCCTCGAGGGTCCGTCGCGCGCGCTGCTGTTCGATGCCGGCCCGCAGCAGCTGGCGTGGATCGCGGTGATGCCGGCGCGCCTGGGCGTGGGCGGGCGCCACGCCCTGCGGCTTGCCGCCGAGACGCTGGACGACGGCAGCACCGCGCTGGTGCTGCGGTACGCGCCCTGGAGCCCGCAGGCCCCGGCGTTCCCCGATTGGGCCGGCGCCGAGTCGCGCGTGCTCGTGCGCGGCGTCGATCGCCTGGCGATCGCCTACGGCGGGCAGGGGCTGCAGACCGGGTGGCAGCCCACGTGGAGTGCGCACGAACGCTTGCCGGCGCGCCTGCGGCTGGATCTCGGGACGCCCGCCGGCCCATGGCCGCCCGTGGTGCTGCCGCTGCGCGTGCCTTCCCGCGCCGACGCCGGCTTCGTGATCGGAGGCGGCACGCCATGACCGGCCCTGATCGCGCCGCCGGCAGCGCGCGCGGCGTCGCGCTCATCATCGTGCTGTGGACCGTCGCGGCGCTCTCCGTCCTCGTGCTCGGCCTCGTCCACGCGCAGCGCAGCGAACTGCGGCTGGCCGGCGCCACGCGCTCGCTGACGCTGGACGCCGCGATCGGTCAGGCGGCGATCCAGCTCCTCATCCAGCGCCAGCGCAGCCCGGCCGAGGGACAGGCGCGCCTGCAGCGCGTGCCGGTGGGCTACGGCGGGCGCGAAGTCGTGGTCGAGGTCATGCCGCTGGCCGGGCTGATCGACCTCAACGCCGCACCCGAGCCGCTGCTGGCGGCCTTGTTCCGGCAGGCGGCCAACCTCGACGAGCGCGCCGCCGCTGCGCTGGCCGCCGCGCTGCTCGCCCGCCGCGAGCAGCGCCTGCCCGACGGCAGTCACAACCGCTTGCAGGCGGTGCAGGAACTGCTCGCGCTGCCCGGGGTCGACTACGGCCTGCTTGCTAGAATCGCGCCCCTCGTGACCATCGATTCCGCCGGGAGCGGTCGCGTCAACGCCCTTGCCGCCCCCTACGAGGTGCTGCTGGTCCTGGCCAGGGGCCGTGCCGACATCGCCCGGCGCGTGGCCGACGAACGCGACGCCGGCCGCCCCGGGGTCGACACCACCCGTCTCGAAGCCGAGTTCATCGATGCCACGGCCAGCAGCCGCTACCGCTTCACCGCGTACGTCCCCGGCGTCGACGGCGCCACGGTCGCCGTCCAGCGCGACGTCGATCTTCGAACTGCGCCCGACCCGGGCGCCGAGCCGCGCGAGCGCGCGCCCTGGCAGATTCTTCGCGCCCGCCAATGGCGGCTGGCCCAGCCCGGGGCACTGAATGTCGACGCAGGCGGCTGACGCTTCGCGCGCCCTGTCGGGCCCGGGCCTGGCGGCCCTGGGCGCGCTGCTGGTGCAACCCTGGCGCGAGCTGCAGCACCTACCGCCCTTGTCCTGGCTGCAGCCGGAGCCTGCGGTGGTCCTCCTGCACGCCGACGGCAGCCGTTCGCTCTGGCTCGGTGATCGGCGGCGCGAAGGCGCAACGCCCGCGGAATGCGCGGCCGCGCGCTTCGTGGCGGTCGAGGTGCCTGCCGACGAAACGCTCGAGTGCGCCGTGCCGCTGCCGCCGATGCCCGAAGGGGATCGCGAGGACGCGATCGCGCTCGCCGTGCGCACGACCAGCCCCTTCGATGCGGCCGAACTCGTCTGGGGCTGGCGTGCCGTGCAGGGCGGTGCGGTCGCCTTGCTGTCGACCCGCAAGGCCGTGCAGGCGCGGCTCGATGCCGTGGCGGCTTCTGGCGCACGTACAGGCACCCCCGAGGCCTGGGCGCTGGATCGCGGCGCAAGGCCCGTCGTGCTGCAAGGCTTCGGCGAATCGGCCCGGCGCCGCCTTGCCGTGCGCGGTCGCCGGCTCGGCGGCTTGCTGCTCCTCGGCGCCCTGCTGCTGGCGCTGGCCGTGCTCCTCACGCCGACGCTGCAACTGCGCCTGCGCGCGCTGCAGGCGCAGCAGGCCTACGACCAGGCGCAGCAGCGGCTGGCGCCGGTGCTGGCGCAGCGCGAGGCCCTCGCCCAGGCGCAGGCGCAGCAGGGCGCGTTGCACGAGCAGATGCAGGCGCGCGTGGAGCCGCTGGCGGTGCTGGACCTGCTCACGCAGGCGGTGCCCGACGACAGCTTCGTGCAGCGCCTGCAACTGCAGGGCGACAAGCTCACGCTGACCGGCCAGACGCCCAACACCGCGGCGCTGATGAACCGCCTGAGTGCAGAGCCCCTGCTGCGCGACGTGCGTTCGCCCGCCGCCGCCACGCGCGGCATGACCGCCGGCCGCGAGAACTTCACCCTCGAGATGAACCTGCAGCCGCAGGCGCTGCGGCCCGCCGCGTCGGCGGTCGAGCCCTCACCGGCCGCGGCGTCGCTCGCTGTGGCAACGCCGGCTTCGGCTTCGGCTTCGGCTGTTGCGGTCGCTGCCTCGGCTGCGGCCGCCCGGGAGCCGCGATGATCGCCTCGCGGCGCGCGCTGGCCTGGGCGTCGGTCTTCTGGCTGCTGCTGCTCGGCACGCTGCTGGCGCTGGCCGGTTCGTGGGCGTGGGAGCGGCACCACGCTTGGGCACAGCTGCTGCAGACGCTCGAGCCCCGCGTGGCAAGGCTCGAAGGCCTCGCGGGCAGCCGCGAGCGGCTGCAGCAGGCGGTGCAGCAGGCCGAGCGCGACGTCCTGCGCCACGCCTACCCGGCCACGCGCGACGCCAGCCAGGCCGGCAACGATGCCCAGCAGCGCGTGCGCGAGCTCTTCAGCCGCCCGGGGCTTGACGTGCTCAGCCTGCAGGTGCTGCCTGCCCGCGCCGTCGACCGCTTCGACCGCATCCCCATCGCCGTGCGCGTCGACGGCGAACTGGCCGTGCTGCAGGCCACGCTGGCCGCGCTGCCGACGCTCACGCCCTCGGTCTTCGTCGAGGGTTTTGCGCTGCAGGGCGCCTCGGCCAGCGAAGCCGCGCCGCCGCGCGTGGTGGCCGAACTGCAGCTCTTCGTGCTGCGCTCGCGGCCCGGGGCGGGATGACATGCGACGCTGGACGCTTGCGCTGCTGCTGCTGGTCAACCTCGGCCTTGGGCTCGGGCTGGCGTCGCGCTGGTTCACCCCCGAAGGGCGCCTGGTCGACCTGCGCTGGCAGCCGCCCGCCCCGGTGCCGCCTGCGCTCGACGCCGGGGCCCCGCTCCCGGCCACCGGGGTCGACGTGGCGCGCTACGTCGCCACCCTCGAGAAGCCGCTGTTCTCGCCCTCGCGCCGCCCACCGCCGCCCCCGCAGGCCGCCAGCGCCGCCCCCGTGGTCGACACGCCGCCGGACCTGCGCGTGCTCGGCCTCTACGGCAGCCACGAGGACAAGGCTGGCGGCAAGGACGGCAACGGTGGCAACGACGGCAACGGTGGCCAAGGCGGCATGATCGCGCGCATCGATGGCCAGGTGAAGCGCGTGAAGATCGGCGACGCCGTCGGCCGCTGGACCCTCAAGGCCCTGCGGCCGGGCGAGGCGGTGCTGGCGCTGGGCGAGACGGAGCAGGTCTATCCCTTGCTGCGCGGCCCCACGGATCCGGCGCCGTCGGCGCCGGCCGGGGCGGACAATCCCTCCGCGGGCGCTTCGACCCCGAAGGCGAACCCGCCGGCCGTCAATCCCTACTACCAGCGTCAGCTCGATGAAGCCCGTGCCAACGTGCGGCGCGTCAACGCCCTGAGGGCACGCAGCGGCCTGCCGCCCCTGCCCGAACCCTGAAACCACTTCGATGGCCACCGTGCGAATCCTCAGCCTGTTCCTGCCGCGGACCTTGCCGCTGCTCCTGCTGTTGTCGGCGCCGATGGTGCCGGCGCAGGCGCCGATGCCCGCCGTTGGCGCAAGCGCTGCCGCGGGCGCCTCCTCGCCCGCCGTGCCGGCGCCCGCGGCCAGCGCGCCCACCGCGGCCGAAGGCACGCAGGTCCGCCTGCTGCCGGGCAACGATCGCGTCGTCGCGCCTTCGGCGCCGGTGCCCGGGGTCCAGGGCGCGGCGGTCGACCTCCGCTTCGAGGACACGCCGGTGCGCGAGGTCGTGCACGCCATCCTCGGCGACCTTCTGCGGCTCGACTACATGCTGCATCCGCCGGTCGAGGGCCGCGTGACCCTGGTCACGACCGGCCAGGTCTCGCCCGACAAGGCGGTCTTCCTGCTCGAGACGGCCTTGCAGGCCAGCGGCCTGGTGATGGCGCGCGACACGCGCGGCGTCTATCACGTCGGCCGCCCCGAGGCGCTGAAGGCGATTGCCTCGAACGTACAGGTCTACAGCGGCGAAACCCTGCCGCCGGGGCTTGGCGCCATCGTCGTTCCGCTGCGCTACATCGGCGCGGCCGAGATGGCGGCCATCCTGCGTCCGCTGGCTCCGCCCGAGGCGATCCTGCGCGTGGACACCGTGCGCAACCTGCTCGTGCTTGCCGGCAGCCGTGCGCAGGCCGAAGGCTGGCTGAGCCTCGTGCAGACCTTCGACGTGAACCTCCTCGCCGGCATGTCGGTGGGCGTCTTCCCCCTCAAGTACCTGAGCGTGGCCGACGTCGAAGCCGCGCTTGCGCTCGCGCAGCAGGGCGCTGCGGCCGCCGCGCCCGGGGTGGCGCCTGCCGCTGCAGCGCCGGGCGCCGCCGCGGCCCGGCCCGCGGGCCCGGCCTTCGCGGCAGACAAGCTGCCGCTGTTCGGCGCGGTACGCGTGCTGCCCGTCGAGCGGCTCAACAGCATCATCGTCGTCTCGCCGCGTGCCGCCTACCTCGAGGAGGCGCGGCGCTGGATCGAGCGGCTGGATCGCCCCAGCGGCAGCGCCAGCGAGCCGCGCCTGTTCGTGTATGCCGTGAAGAACGGTTCGGCGCAGCACCTGGGGCAGGTGCTCGCCGGCATCTTCGGCGGGGGCGAGCAGGCGCCTGGGTCGGCGCCCGGCAGCGGGGTGGCGCCGGGCCTGCCGACGGCCTCCGGCGGCACACGCGCAGGCCTGCCTGCCGGCGGTGCGGGCGGCGGCACCGTACTGGGCGCGGGCAGGGCCGCGCAAGCCACGCGCAGCGGCCCGCCCGCGCCTGCGCCTGCGGCGAGCGCCCTGCCGCTGGCCGGCGGCCTGCGCGTCGTCGCCGACGAGCGCAACAACGCCATCCTCGTCTACGGCACCGCGGCGCAGTTCGAGCGCATCGAGGAGGCACTGCACCGCCTGGACCTGCCGCCCACGCAGGTGCTGATCGAGGCCAGCATCGTCGAGGTCACGCTCACCGACGAGACCTCCTACGGCCTGCAGTGGACCTTCGGCGACACGCGCGCCAGCGGCGGCACCGGCACCAGCGTGCTCAGCGGCGTGGCCGGCGGTGTGCTCGGCGGACCGCTGGCGGGCTTCTCCTACACCTTGCGCAACAGCGTCGGCAACGTGCGCGCGGTGCTCAACGCGCTGGCCGAGAAGTCGCTCGTGCGCGTGATCTCCTCGCCCTCGATGATGGTGCTCGACAACCACACGGCGCAGATCGCCGTCGGCAACCAGCAGCCGATCCAGACCAGCGAGACCCTGAGCGCCGAGGGCACCGTGCGCACCACCAGCATCCAGTACAAGGACACCGGCGTTGCGCTCGCCGTCACGCCCTCGGTGGGCTCGGGCGACATGGTGACGATGGCCATCGACCAGGCCGTCACCGACGTCGGCGCGATCGACGCCGCCACCGGCCAGCGCGCCTTCCTGCAGCGCCAGTTCTCGAGCAAGGTCGCGGTGCGCTCGGGCGAGGCGGTCGTGCTCGGCGGCCTCATCCGCGAGAACGACACCGGCGGCTCCTCCGGTGTCCCCGGGCTGCACGAGGTGCCGGTGCTGGGCGCGCTCTTCGGCACCAAGACGAGCTCGAAGAACCGCACCGAGCTGCTCGTCGTCATCACACCGCGCGTGGCGCGCAGCGATGCCGACGCGCGTGCGATCAGCCGCGACCTGCGCGAGAAGCTGCGCGGCCTCGAGCCGCCCCAGCCGCTGCCGCCGCCGGCCGATCCATCGCTGCTCGCCCCCGGTGACGCGCAGCGCTGAGCGCGGCACAATCCAGCCCCGCACCATCCGGCCCCCACGCCCCGCGACCTTCGTTCATGACCGATCCGATCCCATCCCGCCGCGCGCGCCTGCTGCGCCTGTTCGCCGCCGGCCTTGCCGGCGCCATGCTGGCGGGCTGCGCCAGCCTCGCGCCCAAGACGCCCGAGGACGCCGTCCGCGAGCGCGCCCAGGCACGCTGGGACGCCTTGCTTGCCGGCAAGTTCGACGAGGCCTATGCCTACCTCAGCCCGGGCAGCCGCGCCGTCGTCTCCCCGCAACGCTTCCGCTCGTCGATCGGCGCCGCCGCCGCGTGGAAGAGTGCAAAGGTTCACAGCGTCACCTGCGCGCAGGCCGATCGCTGCAAGGTGACCATGCTGGTCTCCTATGCGCCTATGGTGCGCGCGAGGGAAATCGGTACCATCGAGACCTCGATCGACGAGACTTGGCTCCTCGATCAGGGTCAATGGTGGCTGCCGCAGGGGCTCTGACGGCGGGGATGCGCTCCGACATGGCCGCCCATCGTTTGTCTAGAAGAAGCAGGAGGACGCCGCCTATCGAGGTGAAGAGAAGACAGACGCCTGTTGCGAATTTTCGACACACAGCGGTTTTCGGAGCTTAGCACCCATGGGTTGCCCGTGATCGCTGTGCTACATTGAGGGAAGCGTGATTGCTTCCGTTGCGCTAATCAATATCTACCCCGGAGTCAACGTAATGAAGAGAACCCTTGTTGCTCAGTGCGCCGCGGCCTTGCTCACCGGAGCCGCCTTTGTCGGCGCGAACGCTGCCGTGGTTGCGCCTGGTGCCGGCGCCATCGATGGTGTTCCCACCGCGACCCAGCTGGTGCCGAACAAAGACGGCCTCGGCCACATCGTCGTCGTGCCCTACTACTCGGCGGCCAGCGGCAACGATACCTACCTCAGCATCACCAACACCGACATGCGCAACGGCAAGGCGGTGAAGGTCCGCTTCCGCGGTGCGTCGAACTCCGACGACGTGTTCGACTTCACGCTGCTGATGTCGCCTGGCGACGTGTGGACGGCCACCGTCACCAAGGACGCCACCACCGGCAAGGCCAAGCTGCTGACGGGCGACAAGAGCTGCACCATCCCGAACGCGCTCACCGGTTCCACCTTCGTCACCGGCCGCCTGGCTCCGTACCAGGCTGCAGATGCCCAGGCCAAGGAAACCCTGGAAGGCTACGTTGAGATCCTCAACATGGCCGACATCTATCCTGGAACCGTCCCGGCGGTCGCCGCGGGTGGCTCGCCGGCTCGCACCACAGCGGCTCCCATCAATCCGCTGTTCACCGCGACCAAGCACGTCAACGGCGTGCCCCCGGGTTGCGGCGAAACCAGCCCGGCCATCGCAGCTCTGGCGACCAATCCGACCAGCTACAGCGTTGCGGCCGACGCCACCTCGGCGGTGCAACTGGGCCTGGATGTTCCGACCGGCGGCCTGACCGCCACCTGGACTATCATCAACGTGCCGCTCGCCACGTCCTATTCGGGAGTCGGCGACGCCGTTGAGGCAACCGACGCTAACGGTATCCCCGGCTGGGGCAACGTCGTGTTTTCGCCGCAGTTGGCTACCCCCGTGGGCGTCGGCCCTGCCCGTTTGGCCACGGCCGACCCGCTGCTGCGTGGTGGCGTTCCTGACAGCGAGAACATCGTCGCTCCGGCGGCCGCTCGCGGCACCCCGGTGCTTCCGACGGGTGCAACGACCTACATCGCCGCGGCAATGTACGACTTCCCGGACCTGTCCACGCCCTATCTGCAGGGTGCGGCGGGGGCCAACGGATTTGCCACCCGGTTGCAGGCCTCGATGCTGACCGACGCCTACGCCGTGACTTCGGTGATGAACGAGTTCGTCACCGACGTCGGCCTGCTGGCCAAGACCGACTGGGTGTTCTCTTCGGCCACCCGCCGCTACAACGTGGCGCGCAACTACGGCACCAGCGCGGCGACGGCGACCACGGTCTTCACCGACCTGGAATTTGACGATGCAGCCGGTGCTGTGACCGTCGGCGCCCCCGTCACCGCGCGTTCCAATAACCGCTATGCAGTGTCCAACACCACGGCAGAAGGCAACCTGATCTGCGTCACCGGCGTCGGCACGGCGGCTGGAACCTTCACCGCGACGCCGGACAACAAGCTCCTCGCCGTCAACGCCGACCGCGAAGAGACCTTCGTCGGTTCCACCAGCCAGTTCGTGATCTCCCCGGGGACGCCGACTGCCCCGCTGACCGTCTGCGGCGAAGTCAGCGTGCTGACCTTCAACAACGCGGGCGGCGGCGGCGCGCTCGGTGCGCAACTGACCAAGAAGGATCTGACCGGAACCAACGTCAATGGCTGGGCGCGTCTGTCGACGCCCGGTCTCGCCGGTGTGGTGCCTCCGGCGGTTGCGGTTACCCGTCTTGGCCTGCCCATCGTCGGGGCCTCGTTCATGCAGCTTACCAACGGCGCCGTGGCGGCCGGAACCTCGGGCAACTACGGCCTGACCTTCCCGCATCGCACGACGCGCTATTGATCGGCATTCCGGGGTAACGAAGGGGGCGGGGCAACCCGCCCCCTTTTTTCATGCAAGGACCTCGCCTCGCCATCGAACCTGATGCGCGAAGCGCCGTCAAAGCCAGCTTCATCACTTCCCTCCCGATCCATGGCGTCTCTTCGTTCCCTCTCCCTTGCCGTGGCACTGGCCTCGGCCTGCCTGCTGCCTGCCCACGCGCAATCGACCCCGCCGCTGGTCACCGGAGAGCACGGTGTCACGGTGACCCGCACCGACATCGAAGTCGCGATGGAGCGCGTGCCCGAAGCTTCGCGGGCCGCCGTCATGGCGCGCGTCGACAACCTCTCGCGCCAGGCCGAGCAGATCTACATCCGCCGCGTGCTCGCCCTGGACGCCGAGCAGGCGGGTCTGGACAAGACGCCCGAGGTCGCCGCCGCGCTCGCGCAGGCGCGCCAGCGCATCCTCTCCGACGCGCAACTGGCCGCCATCAGCCAGGGCGTCAAGCTCAGCGACGAGGCCCTCAGCGCCTACGCGCGCGACGTCTATCGCAGCAATCCCGAACGCTACAAGGTGCCGGCGCAGACGCGCGCCCGCCACATCCTCATCGGCAACAGCCCCGACGGCAAGGCCCAGGAGCGCGCCACCGAACTGCTCGCCAGGATCAAGGGCGGTCTCTCCTTCGAAGACGCCGCGCGCGAGTTCTCCGGCGACTACGCCAGCGCCGCCAAGGGCGGTGATCTGGGCTGGTTCTCCGCCGGTGCCATGGTCAAGCCCTTCGAGGACGCGGTGGCCAAGCTGAAGGCGCCCGGCGAGCTCGGCGCCGAGGTGGTGCAGACGCAGTTCGGCTACCACATCATCCAGCTCGTGAACCGGCGCGAGGCCGGCATCCAGCCCTTCGACGAAGTGCGCGAGGCGCTGGAGCGCGAGGTCCGCGCCAAGGCCGAGGAAGAGGCGCGCCAGACCCGCATCCAGGCCATCTCGCGCGCCGCCAAGGTCGACGTTCCGGGCTTGGAAGCGATGGCCCGCGAGTACGAGCAGAAGTCCAAGTCCCGTTAAGCGCGAGCGCGCTGCAGGAAGGTTCCGGTGCGCCCGGCCAGGGACGGCGAGCCACCGGTAGTTGACGCCTCCATCGGCGTCGCAATGCCGCGCCGCGCCTCCCTGGCGGTGGCCGTCGTCGTCCACCGGCCGGTCCTCGAGGAGTTGCGCGCCTGCCTGCAAGCTCTCGACGAGCTTCGGGGCCCGGGCACGACCGTCGTCGTGCACCTCTGGCACTGCGATGCAGGCCCGCAGGACACGCCGGGCCTGCCGGAACTGCTGCGGCAACTGCAGGCCGCCGGTACGCCCCTGAAGCTGGGCGGCGGCGCCGGCAACCTCGGCTTCGGCCGCGCCATCAATGCCCTGTGCGCCGGCCTTGCTTCGAGCCATCTGCTGATCCTCAACCAGGACGCCATCCCCGAGCCCGGCGCACTGAGCCGCCTCTGGCACGAAGCCTCCCGCGACGACCCTCGCGTCGCCGCCTGGGAGATGCGCCAGATCCCCTACGAGCACCCCAAGGACTACGACCCGGCGACCGGCGAGACGGGCTGGGTCAGCGGTGCGGGAGTGCTCCTGCGCACCCAGGCGCTGCGCGAGGTCGGCGGCTTCGAGCCGCGCTTCTTCATGTACTGCGAGGACGTCGACCTTTCCTGGCGGCTGCGCTGCGCGGGCTGGCGGCTGCGCTACCTGCCGCAGTGCGCCGTCGTGCATCGCACCTACGACTACGCGGGCCAGGTCAAGCCGCTCGCGGCGCTGCAGGGCGCCTACGCGAACCTGTGCCTAAGGCAGCGCTTCGGGACGCCGAGTGACCTGAGCGCGGGGATCCGCGCGCTGTGGCGCGAACTCAGCGGTCCGCAAGCCTTCCCCGGGTGGCGTCGAGGCCTGCTGCGCGCCCTGCTGAAGTTCGCGCGCAACCGGCGCTACTTCGCACGGACCCGCGCCGCAGCGCCGGACTTCGTTCCGCGCTTCAACGGCTGGGACTACGAGGAACGGCGCGAGGGCTCGTTCCACCCGTTCCTCGCCCAGGCCGAGCGCCCCGAGCGTCTTCCTGCCATATCGGCGATCGTGCGCGCGACGGGCGACGCCGACGCGCTCGCCGCCACGCTGCACTGCCTCGCGCAGCAGACCCATCCGCTGCTCGAAGTGCTCGTGGTCGGCGGGACCGATCGGGCCATGCGAGCGGTCTGCGCACGTGCAGGCGAGCGACTCGCGCTGCGCCCGCTCCCAGCCGGCGACGCGGCACTCGAGATGATTGCCGCGGTGCACGCGCAGGCCGACTGGTGGCTGCTGTTCGATGACGAGCATGTGCGCCCCTACGCCGACCATGCGGAGGTGCTGCTGCAGGCGGCGCTCGACCAGGGCCGGCAGGCCGCCGCCTCGCTCACCTGGCGCATCGAGGCGGATGCCGCCGACCACGCCACGGCCCATCGTCGGCATGCGCCCCGCCGGAAGCTTGCGGGCTTGCCGGCGACCCGGCCGGTGCGGCTGCTGCATCGCAAGGCGCCTGTCGATCCGGCTTACGCCGAGGTCGCGAAGACGACCGCCGTCTGCTATGTCGGGAGTGCCGCGCGCTGAGCCAGGGGGCGGCGCATGTGGCCGTGCCGTGCCAGCCGCGCCGCGGGGCCCGGGTCTCTTCAGCCCTCGACGGCGCCGCGACGTCCTTCGTTGCGCATGTTCCACATGCCCCGGATCGCCGACGCGAAGTCGCTCGCGAAGGCCTTCGCGTCGAACAGCGGCGCAAGCCGCAATTGGTCGCGCAGGCCGGCGCGAAGCCGCGCCAGTCCGTCCAGGTCAGCGGCAAAGCGCGCGGCCCGAGCGACGTAGTCTGCTTCGTCTTGCGCGATCCACTGCGGCAGCCCGCTGTTGTGCAGGATCGACTCGCCGTTGTGGCCGATGAAGCGATCGCCCCGGAGCGTCAGCACCGGAACGCCCATCCACAAGCCCTCGACGCTCGTCGTTCCACCCGGATAGGGATGGGGGTCCAGGGCGATGTCGACGCGCCCGTAGGCCCGCAGGTAGTCCTCGCGCGGCGACGGCCCTTCCAGCACGAGGCGCGAGGCGTCCAGGCCGGCCCGCGCGAAGCGATCGCGAGTGCGTTCCACCTCGCTGGCGTGTGCCAAGGCCGCCGCTTTCAACAGCAGCCGCGCGCCGGGAACGGCGCCCAGTACGCGCACCCACAGGGCGATCGTTGCGTCGTTGACCTTGGCCAGATTGTTGAAGCAGCAAAAGCTCAGCTGCCCTGCGGCCCGCGCAGGCAGCGGAGCCACGGGCAGATCGCCGACCGGTGGCGAGAAACAGAAGTAGGTCCGCGGCAGGCGCCAGACGCGCTCGACGAAGTGGTCCTCCTCGCCGGGCGGAGTCACGTAGGGGTCGCCGAGAACGAAGTCGATCTCCTGCAGCCCCGTGGTCGCGAAGTAGCCCAGCCAGGCCACCTGCAAGGGGGCGGGACGACGCAGGAAGACCGGCAGCCGGTTGTCTGCGGTGTGCCCGGCCAGGTCGATCAGGACGTCCACGCGTTCTTCGCGCACGAGCGCGGCGGCGGCCTCGTCGTCGAGGCGGCTGATCGGCTGCCAGGCCACGAAGTGCGGCTTCAGGCGTGCGCTGACCTCGTCTTCGATGTCGTTGGTCGGGAACGCGAGCAGGTCGAGCCCGTCATCACCGCGCCCCTCGAGCAGCCCTTCCAGGAAGTAGGCGACGGGGTGCGCCCGGAAGTCGCCGCCGACGAAGCCGACGCGAAGGCGCGACGCGGCTGGCCTCGCAGTGCGCGCTGCATTCGCCAGCCCGGCGCCGGCCAGCGCCCGCTGGCTTCGTGCGTACTCCAAGGCCTCGGCCCGTGCCTGCGCAGGGGAGACTTCGGCCATGAAGTTGAGGCAGTAGAGCAGGTTGCTGTGGGCCGGGGCGTAGCCGGGATCGAGCCGGATCGCCTGGCGAAAGGCGGCAACCGCCTCGCGGTGCCGTCCCAGGCCGATCAAGGCCACGCCCAGGTTCTGCTGCGCCTGCACGTCGTCGGGCTCGAGCTCGATCGCCTCACGCGCGCAGGCCAGGGCGTCCGCGTACGCCGCGCGGTCGATCAGGATCGCGCTCAGGTTGCCAAGCGCCCCGACGTTCCCGGGCCGAAGCGCCAGCACGCGTCGTGCCGCGGCCTCGGCCTCCTCCAGCCGGCCCCGGCCCTGCAGGTACAGGCAGAAGCGACCGTGGACGAGCGGCGAGTCCGGCTGAAGTTCGGCGGCTCGCCTGTGGAGCGCCTCAGCCTCCTCGACTCGGCCTTGCGACATCAGGATCGCGGCCAGCAGGCTGTGCGCAAGGCCGTTCTCCGGCTCTGCCGACAAGACCCGGCGGCAGGCGGACTCGGCCTCGTCGAGCCGGCCCAGCTCGTCCAGCAGCCCAGCGCGTTCCATCTGCAGCGAGGCGTCGAGGGGCTCGCACTGCAGCGCGCGCTCGATCGCCTGCAGCGCGACCCCCGGCCGCCCGCTCCTGCGGTGCAGGCTCGCCATGATCTTCCAGGCCAGGGGATGCTGGGGATAACGGCTGGCGATCTCCACGGCGTGCCGGTACGCATGCTCGGGTGCGGCCTCGCGATAGCTCGTCAGCAGTGCTTGCAGCGTCTGCGCCGAGGGCGGCTCGGCAGCCTGTCCGTGCCCGCCATCCGGCGCCTTGATCCGGGCTTCGAGTTGATCGACCGGCTTTCCCTGCAGGCCGTGTTGCCGGCCCTGGGCGAGGATCTCCGCGGCCTGATCCGCATCACCGAGACGGATCAGGGCCTCGATGCAGCTGATCCAATGCTGCGCCTGCCTGGGGTCGGCCCGCAGGGCGGAGCGCAAGCGCGGCAAGGCCTCTTCGGGCCTGCCTTCGCTGAGCGCGAGCACGCCGAGCCCGTGGCTGGCCGGGGCGTGCCCGGGCTGCTGCTGCAGCACCTGAAGGTAGAGCGCCTGCGCTTGCGCCGATCGCCCGGCCTGGTGCTCGCGCAGCGCCTGCTGGAAGAGAAGATCGGGATCCGCGGCCATCGCGCTCAGCCCAGAAGAGCGGCGACCCGCCGCCGCGCTTCCCGCGCCGGATCGCGCGCGACGAATTCGCGCACCAGGTCCTCGTACTGCGGGTGCAGCCTGCGCATGGCCTGCAGCGCGGCGGCTTGCAGTTCCTGCTGGCGCGCGCTGAAGCTCGCGCCGCCGGCGTGGTAGACGAAGGTGTCGAGCGCGTGCAGGTGCTGCCAGCCGCGGCCGCTGGCGCGCAGGCAGAAGTCGTTCTCCTCGCCGTAGCCGGCGCCGAAGCTGGCGGCGTCGAACTCGCCGGTCTCGTCCAGGCAGTCGCGGCGGATGTACATGCAGAAACCCACGGCGGTGGGGACCTCGAGCGCCTGGCCCTCCAGCGTGCGCGCGAAGAGCGCGTGCAGCGCGGCCACGCTCCAGCCCTCGGGCAGCTCGTTGACCTGGCAGAAGCGCGGGAAGGAGCAGATCGTCGCGTTGTTCGAGAACGGCGTCACCGTGCCGACGCGCGGCTGACTCCACGCGGCGGCGCGCAGGCGGTCCAGCCAGTCGCCGGCGACTTCGGTGTCGCTGTTGAGCAGCACGACGTCGCGCCGGCCGGCCAGCCGCATGCCCAGGTTCACGGTGGCGACGAAGCCGAGGTTGCGCGCGTTGGCGAGCACGCTCACCTGCGGGTGCAGCGCGGCAAAGGCTTGCAGCCACTCTCGGGTCTCGGCGTCGGGGCTCGCGTCGTCGATCACGGTCAGGTGCCAGGGGTGCTGCCCGAGCGTGCCCATCACGCTGGTCAGGCAGCGGCGCAGGTGCGGCAGGCCGCCGTACACGGGGACGATGATCTCCACCGTCTCGTCGACCGGCGCGCGTGGCGCGCTTGCCAGCGCCTCGCGCAGCGCGAGGTAGTCGGCCGAGAGCGGCCAGCCGCATTCGACCTCGAGGCGCCAGGGACCGGCGGCGCTTGCGCCCGACGCGGACCCCGGCGGCCAGGGCATCGGCAGGGCGATGCCGGCTTCGGCTCCGGTCAGCAGCAGGCGAAGCGGCTCGCCATCTTCGGCGGGCGCGCCGATCCCGAGCTGGCGACGCGTCGCGCCCTGCAGCGCGAGCGCCGCGCCGGGCTCATCGCCGCGCCACGACCAGGCCGCTACGCCCCGTGCGTCGCGCAGCGTCAGCGCGTGCAAGTGCATGTAGCCCGGCCGATCGGCCGGGTGCCAGTACGGCCGCGCACGGCCGGCACGGTTCAGGTACTCGGCCGGGATCTCGAAGGAAAGCGTCTGCCGCGCGGCGCCGACGCGACCCAGTGCGGGGACGTGCAAGCTCGGCAAGGCTTCTGCACCGTTGCGCTCCGCGCTACTGCCAAGCACCAGCGTGCTCGCGTAGACCGCGACCTGCACTGCAGGATCGGGCGCCGGCATGGCGCTGGGTTCGGCGGCCGCCTGGGCCTCGTCCTCCAGGCGACGCGCGGCGAAGACGAGCTGGTAGGTCGAGGCGTCGGGCTGCGCGAGCAGGTAGCGCGCGACGGGGGGCGGCAACTGGTCGAACGGGGTCCAGAACTCGGTGTAGTACCACGTGGCGGCGATCGGCTCGACGCGCTCGACGCGCCAGCCTTCGCCCTGCAGCAGCCGCGCGAACGAGCGGCGCGTGAAGAAGCGCAGGTGCGTGCGATCCAGCAGGCCCTCCGGGCCGTACTTCCAGTCGCCGTGCATCAGCTCGACGATCATCCCGGCGTAGGCGACGTTGGGGATCGAGACGAGAAGCTGTCCTCCCGGACGAAGCAGCGCCTGACAGGCCTGCAGCACGCGCTCGGGTGCGCGCAGGTGCTCGAGCACGTCGGCGCAGGCGATGCGGTCGTAGCTGCCCGCCGCAAAGCGCAGCGGCCAGTCGTCGTCCTCGAGGTCGAGCAGCTCCAGGCGCCGGTAGCCGTCGCGCGCGACGTGGTACTCGGCACTGCTGATGGTCACGCCGTCCACCTGGCAGCCGCGCTCCTGCAGCAGGCGGCCGAGCGCGCCGCTGCCGGTGCCCAGGTCGAGCACGCGCGCGCCCGCGGGGACAAGGCTTGCGAGCACCGACAGCGACGAACGCTCCTCGGCCGCGATGCTGCGCCGGTAGACGTGCGCGGGCGTCGATCCGCGGTGGCCAGCCGGCCAGCCGGCGTAGAGCAGCGCGCATTCGCCGCGGCCGCTTTCGGCCAGCACCTCGACCCAGGGCTGCTGCGCATCGGCCGGCAGCGCGAGCCGCAGGGTGAAGCCGGCGTCGAGCAGCCGCTCGTCGGCGAAGACGTCGCGCACGTCGCGGCGGCGCACGCCGGTGGGGCAGCGGTGCGCGACCCCGTCGACACGGACGCTGACCGCGGCCAACGCGCCGTCGTCGATCGAGGCCGCCCAGCCGTCGAGGACGAGCACGCCCTGCTCGACGCGGCGCTCGTCGACCCAGCCCCAGGGGCCGCGCCGAAAGCCGGCCAGCCCCGAGAGATCGCGCGCGGCGTCGGCGCCGACGACGTAGAGGTCCTGCTCGTGCGCCAGCGCCTTGGGGATGCGAAAGGGCCGGCGTGCGTCGCCCGCGGCGGCGGCGACGGCGCGGCGCACGAAGGCTTCGCTCACCGTCGTCGTGCCGTAGGCCGCGGCGTCGAGCTCGGCGATCTCGCTTTGCGGCTTGAAGAGCAGGCCGTTCTCGGACAGCACTTCGCCGCGGGCCAGCAGCGCCTCGTCGTGCACCGTGAAGCAGAGCACGCCGCGCGGCGTCAGCAGCGCCAACAGGCGCGCGAGCCAGCGTCCGAACAAGTCCTCGGGCAGGTGCGAGAAGAGCGAGGCGACCCAGATGAAGTCGAAGCGGCGACCGGGCTCGAAGGCCTCGGGGGCGAGGCTGGACGGCAGGCCTTGCACGCCGAAGCTGGCGGCGACGTAGTCCAGCGCCTCGGGCTGGATCTCGCTGGCAAGGAGCTCGAGCTCGCGCTCGCTGCCGCCAAGCAGGCGCAGCAGGCGGCCAAAGCCGCAGGCGAAGTCGAGCACCGAGACGCTGCCCTCGCCGGCAGGCAGCAAGGCGTCGAGGACCTGGCGCATCGCCGTGTACTGCTGCAGCGCGACGTTGAAGTACTGGCTGACCGCGGCCGCCGCGTCGCGATGATGGCGCAGCGAGTGCAGCAGCATCTGGTCGGCGGGATGGATGCGCAGTTGCAGCGCCTTGCCCTGGCCAGCGTCCGCGCTCGCGCCGAGCTGCGGCCAATGCCGGCGCAGCAGGGCGGCCAGGCGCGGGTCGAGACAAATCTCCTCGGCTTGCGCGAGCAGGCCGGCAAGCTCGGGTTCGGCGACGTTCATCGGTTCGGGTCGGGCGCTTCGGCGGTGCGGTCGTCCTTCGTGGCCATCGCCGATTCTCGCGGCAGTGGCGGCTCTGCCCGCGGGCCTGCCCGCGCCGCCGCCCACGACAGCATCGCGAGCCCGAGCAGCGCGAGCGCGAACTTGGCGTCACGCAGCACGACGTTGAAGGCGCCGGCCCAGGTGATCGCGGCCAATACCAGCAGCGCCGGCAGCGCGGGCGCGCCGCGTCGGCGTATGCCGCGCAAGGCCTGCAGCCAGAGCGCGAAGGCCAGCAGCAGCGCGACCGCTCCGCCTTGCTGCGCCAGCAGCAGGTATTCGTTGTGCGGCGTCGTCTGGCCGGTGAGGATCGGTTCTCCGTGCACGCGCTGGCGCCACAGCGTGGCCCAGCTGCCCACGCCATGGCCGATGAGCGGGTGCTCGAGCACGAGGCCTGCCGTGACCTGGACCATGCGCGCGCGCATGCCCCAGCTCGTGTCGACCGGCCCGCTCGCCCGATAGGCCTGCAGTTCGGCGCTGCCCTCGGCAAAGCGCTGGCGGACGTTCGCCGAACCCAGGCCCAGGCCCATCACCAGCACGGCCAGCGCAAGGAGCGCGAGCACGCGCACGCGGCGGCCGCGCACGCGCGGCTGCGCCAGCGCCAGCACGGCCAGCAGCAGCGGCGCAGTCAGCATGCCGCTGCGGCGATCCTGCTCGACCAGGGCGGCCAGGCACAGCAGCGCCGCAGCCCCCAGCAGGGTCCGGGTGCGACCGCGCCCGGCCTCGATCGCCAGGTGCAGGGCGAGCGCCCCAGCCAGCGCCAGCAGCAGCGAGAAGGCGATGCGCTGGTTGCCGAGCACGTCGACGAAGGGCCTGAGCGCGCGCGCGGACGGGAGCAGGCCGGCGGCGTTCAGCAGCACGAAGCCGCTGACCACGACCGAGGCGGCGACGAAGTGGCGCAGCGCGCGCGGCGCCGCGGCCGGCCCGAGCGCGAAGGCCAGCGGCTGCGCCAGCAGCGGCAGCGCAACCATCCACAGGTGCGAGACGATGCTGTGCGCCGGGGCCGGGCTCCAGGCGCTGGATAGCAGAAGCCAGCCCCAGAGCGCGAGCGCGGCAAGGAACAAGGGGTGGCGGACCAGCTCGCCAAGCCGCTGCTGCTGCGCGAGCGCCGCCAGCGAGAGCAGGAGGCAGAGGCC
>CAUJJP010000126.1 GCA_963205525.1 Pseudomonadota bacterium
GCGAAGCCGTCGGACTCGATGTTGTCGGCCATTCCGACCGCCTCGAAGCCGGCACCGCTGATCGCACCGAGGCGGTTGCCGCCGACCTTCTTGCCGTGCAGCGCGCCCGCGATGTAGAACAGGTCGTCGAAGGTGTCGAGATCCTCGGTGACGATCGCACCGGCGTGACGGACCACCGACTCGAACAGCCCCAGGCCGCCCGCAATCGAAGCCGTGTGCCCCATGACACCGCCCTGGCCGGGCGCAGTCCGCCCCGACTTGTAGACGACGATCTGCCTGCCGTTGAGCACCGCCTTGCGCACCGCCCGGGCGAAGTGCAGGCCGTCGAGATCCGTGAAGCCCTCGACGTAGATGACGAGCGTGTCGATGCCGGGCAGATCGGCGAAATAGCTCAGCATGTCGCCGTGCGTGAGGTCGGTCTGGTTGCCCAGTGCGAGCATGTAGGCCGGATCGAGCCAGGGGTTCTGTGACATCCGGGTGATCATGAAGGCGCCGCTCTGCGACAGCATCACCGAATTGCGCACCGGCTTCTTCTTCGGCTTCGGGAGCCGCTCGAGCGGGATGAACCAGGAGTCGTAGCTGCCCGGATGAGACACCACGCCCAGGCAGTTGGCGCCGAGGAAGATCGGGCCTCCGCCGGGCCTGCCGTGGGCGGCGTTGATACGCGCCGCCAGTGCAGCCGCCGGCTCGCGACTCTTCTTCGTCTCGCCCATGCTGCCCGGGATCAGCATCACCGCATCCACCGAGTCGGACTCGATGATCTGGTCGACGAGTTCGTAGACCGCGCTCGCCGCTACCGCGACGATGAGCATGTCGAGCTTGCTCTCGAGTGCCTTCAGGCCATCGATGCAGCGCACGCCGTCGATCTCGGTCTCGCCCGGCTTGAGCACCAGCAGCTGCTCCTTCGGGTAGCCGCTGCCGATCAGGTTGCGCAGGATGATGCGGCCGAAGTTCATGCCGCTGCCGGAGACGCCGATGATGCCGATGCGCTTGGGGTGGATCAGCTTGTCGATCTTGGCGATCGGCCGCGCCAGCCGGCCCGGCTGCGGCTGGCCGAAGCTGCAGCTCGCCGCCGCTGCGCCCAGGCCCGCGCCGACGCGCACCGGGTTCAGCTCCAGCGCCTGCAGCACGAAGCCGGCGTCGGCCTGGCCGGGCGCGAAGGCACGTGCGAGCTCGAGCATCTGGGCAAAGCAGTGCCGCAGCGCGGCCTCGGGCAGTGCCTTGCCATCGCGCAGGGCCTGCGCAGCCAGCCGCTGCCAGGCCAGAGTGCGCTTGAACAGGCGCATGAAGTCATCGGCGTCGGTCAGATCGGCGGCGGCGTAGACCGAGGCGCGGTCGCGCTTGTAGTTGGCCTCGTCGAGCTCGGCCTCGAGGCCACCGAAGCCGGCGCCCAGCACCATGCCGAACTCGCGCGTCGCGTTCAGCGTGATGCGCAGCTCGGCCGCAGCCGCTGCGGCCTGCGCGTCTAGCGCGACCCCCAGGCCGGCGAGCAGCTGCGCAAGCGCGGCCGGTTCGAGGCTGTCGCGCCCCTGACCGGCGGCCTGGCGCATCAGCTCGGCAGCCTGTGTCGTGATGGAAATGCTCACTGCTTCGTCCCTCCACTTGCATGTCGATTCGGTGCAAGAGGCGAACGCTAGCACGCAGATGCGCGCTGCCGGCGCAGCATCTGGGCCGGACTTGAGCCATGTCTAATCGGCGGCCACCGGCGGCCACCGGCGGGCGCCACGGGGAACGCGCGGTGCCTTCCGCAGCGTCGTCCGCGCTGCCGTCCGCGCTGTCGTCCGCGGTGACGTCCGCGCTGTCGTCCGCGGCGTCGCGTGTGCTGTCTGCGGTGCCGCGCCCGGGCTCAGGTGCGGAAGCTGGCCACCGCACCCTGCAGCGCCTGCGCCTGCTCGTGCAGGCTGTGCGCGGCGGCGGCGCTTTCCTCCACCAGGGCCGCGTTCTGCTGCGTCACGCGGTCCATCTCCGACACCGCCTCGCCGACCTGGGCCACGCCGCGCGCCTGCTCCTGCGCCGCGTTGCTGACCTCGGCAATGAGGTCGGAGACGCGGCCGATCGAGGCCACCACGTCGCCCATGGTGCTGCGCACCTGGCGCCCGTGGCCCACCCCGTCCTCGACCCGCGCCTGGCTGGCCGCGATCAGGCCGCGCACCTCGCGTGCGGCCGTGCTGCTGCGCTGCGCGAGCGCACGCACCTCGCTGGCGACGACCGCGAAGCCGCGCCCCTGCTCGCCGGCGCGCGCCGCTTCGACGGCGGCGTTCAGCGCCAGGATGTTGGTCTGGAAGGCCAGGCTGTCGATCGTGCCCACGATGTCCTGCATGCGCCGCGCGCTGTCGCTGATCTGCTCCATCGCCGACACCAGGCCGTCCACCGAACGGCCGCCGGCGTCGGTCACCTCGCGTGCGCTGTGCGCCAGCGTGGCGGCCTGGCGCGCCGCTTCGGCGCTGCCGGCGATGGTGCTGCGCAGCTCCTCCATCGACGCCGCGGTCTGCTGCAGCGCGCTGGCCTGCGCCTCGGTGCGCGCCGACAGGTCCTGGTTGCCCTGCGCGATCTGCGCGCTCGCGGTGGCGACCTGCACCGCGTTGTCGCGCACGCCGCCCACCAGGCGGCGCAGCTGGGCGCTCATGCTGGCGAGCGCGGCGCGCAGCTGGGCACCCTCGTCGGCACCCGCGCTGCTGGCGCCGGACGCCGGCCCGGCGTCTGCGCTGGCCAGGTCGCCCGCCGCCACCGCATCGGCACGGCCGATGGCGTCGCGGATCGAGCGCGTGGTGCTGCGCGCGATGCGCCAGCCCAGCAAGGCGGCGCTCACGCCCAGCGCGAGCAGCACCGCCAGCGCGAGCGCCAGCGCACGCCATTGCGCCGCTCGCTCGGCGTCGAGCTGGGCCGTCATCGCCGTCAGCGCGCTGGCGCCGAGCGCGGTCTGCGCGTCCACCGCGCGCGTCGTCAGCTGCCACCAGTCGCTGGCATTGGTGCCCGGCGCGGCGCCCGCGGGCGCCTCCACCAGGGCCTGGCGCGCGAGCGTGAGCGCGGCGTCCAGGCTGCTCGCAGCCTGTGCCAGCGGTGCGTCCAGGGTCTGCGCCAGGTCCGGCTCGTCGCTGCGCGCGAGCGTGATCGCGCGCGTCGCAGCCTGGGCACCGACACCGATCTGCTCGATCAGGACCGCCACCCGCGCGCGCTGGCCCTCGTCCAGCTGGCCCTGGGCGAGCAGGCCGACACCGGTGCCACGCATCTGACCCACCAGCTCCGCCAGCCGCGGCAGCTGCTGCAAGGCGGCCTGCTGCAGGTGGAATCCGGCCACCTGCGGGTGGCGCGCCAGCCCGCTGTGCTCGACCAGGTCGGCCACCAGCGCCAGCTCGGCGTCCACCAGGGCGCTGTGGCGGGCGAAGGACTGCGCCGGCTGCAGGCCACCGGCCGCGACCTCGCCCACCAGGGCCTGGCGCTGGCGCCAGAGGTCTTCGGCGCGCCGGCTCAGCGCGCCGTCGTCCAGCACCGCAATCGCCTCCAGGGCCGACTTCTGGCGCGCCAGCAGGCTGCTGGCGACCTCGGCACGGCGGCTGCCCGCCTGGGCGTCGCCCGCGAGCGCGGCCATGCTCAGGCCGCGATGGACGGCGGTCAGCCCCGCCGCCTGGACGCCCGCCGCCGCCGGCGCCAGCGCCGCGTGCTCGCGTTCGGTGTCGGCCAGCCGGCTCCAAGTGCCGCGCAGCCACAGCGCCGAGGGGGCGGCGGCCAGCAAGGCGGCGAGCCCGCCGATGAGGAGGAACTTCTGCGAGAGGCGCAACTGCTGCAACATGGACATGGCGGGTCGTTGATGCTCTGACCGCTTGTTGATCGGCCGCCGCAGCGGGAAATGAAGGCCCGCGACCCGGGCATTGCCCACAACTTGCGCATGGCAATGGGCCGGCGCGGCCTGGAGCCCCCATCTGCACCGGGCTTCAACTGGATCAAGGACGACGCCCGGGCGCGCTGCTAGGCTGGCGCCACTTCCCCTTCCCTCATCGCCGCATCCCTGCCGCCATGGAAAACCCCCGCATCCACGTCCCCTCCGTCCCCCCGCCGCAGCGCCACGAACTGATCTTCGCCACCTTCGACGCCTTGCAGGTCGGCAACGCCTTCGAGATCGTGAACGACCACGACCCGATGCCGCTGTACTTCGCGTTCGAGCGCCAGCGCGAAGGCCAGTTCGCCTGGAAGTACCTGGAGTCGGGCCCCGAGCAGTGGCAGGTGCGCATCTCGCGCACCCGCCCGGCCGGCGCCAAGGCCGGCAGCTGCGGTGGCGGCAGCGGCGGCGGCTGCGGCTGCAGCGGTGGCTGAGACCGCAGGCGCGCGCGCACCGGTCAAGCCGCAGCTGGTCTGTCCGGCCGGCTCGCTGCGCGCGCTGCAGATGGCGGTGGACGCCGGTGCCGACGCCGTCTACCTGGGCCTGAAGGACGCCACCAACGCGCGCAACTTCGCCGGCCTGAACTTCGACGACGCGCAGGTGCGCGAAGGCGTGCGCTACGCCCACGCGCGCGGGCGCGAGGTGCTGATGGCGCTCAACACCTACGCCGACGCACGCGACATCGGCCCCTGGCAGCGCGCGGTCGACCGCGCCGCCGAGCTCGGCGCGGACGCCCTCATCGTCGCCGACGTGGCGGTGCTGGCCTACGCGCGCGACAAGCACCCCGAGCTGCGGCGCCACCTCTCGGTGCAGGCCTCGGCCACCACCTGGGAGGCGATCGAGTTCTACCGCGAGCGCTACGGCATCCGGCGCGCCGTGCTGCCGCGCGTGCTCACCCTGTCGCAGGTCCAGCACAGCATCCGCCACACCAGCGCCGAGATCGAGGTCTTCGGCTTCGGCAGCCTGTGCGTGATGGTCGAGGGACGCTGCGCGCTCTCCTCCTACGTCACCGGCCAGTCGCCCAACACCGCCGGCGTGTGCTCGCCACCCTCGGCGGTGCGCTGGGACGAGACCGCAGGCGGCGTCGAGGCGCGCCTGGGCGGCGTGCTGATCGACCGCTACGCGCCCGACGAGCCGCGCGGCTATCCCACCCTGTGCAAAGGCCGCTTCGACGTCGAAGGCGCACGCGACTACGCGCTGGAAGAGCCCACCAGCCTGAACACCCTGGCCATCCTGCCCGAGCTGATCGAGGCCGGCGTCTCGGCGATCAAGATCGAGGGCCGCCAGCGCAGCCCGAGCTATGTGGCCGAGGTCACTCGCGTCTGGCGCCAGGCCATAGACCACGCTGCCGCCGGTGCGCGCTACAGCGTGCAGCCGGCCTGGACGGCGCAGCTCGCGCGCTGGGCCGAGGGCCAGCAGCACACCCTGGGCGCCTACGACCGCCCCTGGCGCTGAATCACACCATGCCCCCCACTGACACGAGACGCGAGCCGGGATTCGGCCTCACCGTCGGCCCGCTGCTGTACTGGTGGCCGCGCGCCCAGACCATGGCCTTCTACGCCGAGGTCGCCGAAGGTCCGGCCGACACCGTCGTCCTCGGCGAGGCGGTGTGCTCGCGGCGCAACGAGTTCAAGCCCGACGACTGGCTGGCGCTGGCGCGCGACCTGCAGGCGGCCGGCAAGCGCGTCGTGCTCGCCACCATGGGGCTGGTGATGGGCGAGGCCGAGCTGCGCGCGGCGCGCCGCATCTGCGAGCAGTCCGAGTTCGCGGTCGAGGCCGGCGACGCCTCCGCGGTGGCCATGCTGGCGCGCGCCCACGCCGCCGACCCGGCACGGCCGCCGTTCTGGATCGGCCCGCACGTCAACGCCTACAGCCGCCCGGCGCTCGCCGAGTGGGCGGCGCTGGGCGCCGGCACCTGGGTACCGGCGCTGGAGCTCTCGATCGACGCCATCGCCCGCATCAACCCGGTCGCTGACCGCGTGGGCGGCGCCGCCGGTCCGGTCGCGACCGAGGTGTTCGCCTTCGGCCGCATGCCGCTGGCCTTCTCGGCGCGCTGCTTCACCGCCCGGCACCACCGGCTGAAGAAGGACGAGTGCGACTTCCGCTGCCGCGACGACGCCGACGGCCTGCTGCTGGCGACCACCGAGGGCCGGCCCTTCCTGGTCCTGAACGGCATCCAGACCCAGTCCGCAGCCATCCACTGCCTGATCGGCGAGCGCGAAGCGCTGGCCGCAGCCGGCGTGCAGCGCCTGCGCCTGTCGCCCTGCAGCGGCGACTTCCTGCGCGTGATCGCGCTGCACGACGCCGTGTTCAACGGCGGCATGGCGGCGCGTGACGCGCTGGCCGAGATGGCGGCGCTGACGTTGCCCGGCGA
>CAUJJP010000127.1 GCA_963205525.1 Pseudomonadota bacterium
GCTGCGCCCGCGGCGGGCCGATGCAGGATGCCGAGCAGGCGCTCGCCCTCGCAGCCGAAGGCGAGGGCCTCTTCGCGCGGGGTGTTCAGCGCGGGCGGCGCGGCGCTCATTGGGCTCGCCTCCGCGCTGCGCGCTGCGGGATGAGCGCTTGGGAGCGGCCCGGCGCGCTCATGCGAGGGTCGCCTCGGGCGCAGGGTCATGCGCGGCTGCGGCGCCGACGCACAGGGCGGCGGCGCCGGCCTCGATCAGCGCGGGCGCGTCCTCGATCTCGGCGGTCTGCCAGAAGGGCGGGCCTTGGACGGCCTGGGCATGCAGTTGCCAGCCGGCGCTGGCCCAGGCTGCGCGCGCGGCAGCGCCCGCGGGGGCGAGGCTGGCCGGGGACATCGTCGAGACTTCGAGCCATATCAGATGGCCGCGCGGCATGGCCTGCGGCGGCTGCAATTGCGCCGCGTCCAGCCCGGCGCAGAGGGCGGGGTCGAGCAGGTAGCCGGCGACCTCGACCGGACGACCGGCGGCGAGTTCGGCGCGCAGCTGCTCCATGGCCGCCTTGGCCTGCCCGGCGAGCAGTTCGCCCGCGGCCTTCAGGCGCAGGAACTGCTGCAGCAGCAGCTTGCCCACGGGGGCCGGCTGCCAGAAGAGGAAGTGGCAGGCCTGGCCGCGTGCGGCCAGGCGGGCGCCGGCCTCGGCCGCCAGCAGGCAGCCCGCGCGCAGACCCCACAGCCACAGCGGCGGCGCGTCCGCGTCCGCGTTTGCGTCCCCCGCAGGCTGCGCATGCTGCTGCTGCAGCCAGGTGGCGGCGGCGACGACGTCGTCGACCCAGCGCGTCCAGCGCGCGTCGCCGAAGTCGCCTGCGCTGTCGCCGCAGCCCAGCAGGTCGATCTGCACGACGGCAAAGCCCTCGGCGGCAAGCGCGCGCGCCTGCAGCGCGGCCATGCGGCGGGACTTGTTCATTTCCTCCGCGAAGGGGTGGACGTAGACGACGAGGCCGCGCGGCCTGGCCGCGGGCCGGTGGTGCACGAGCAGCCGCGCGGCAAGCGGCGTGTCGTCGACCGCCAGGAAGAGGGGTTCGAAGGTCGGGCTCATCGGCAGCTCATCGGCAGCTCATCGGCAGCTCACCGGCAGCGTGGGCGCGGCGACGGGCAGGCGCGGTGGCTGATCGCCATCCGCCCCGGGCCGCCTGCTGCCTGCCGCGGGCGCCGGGCTCACTGCGCGATCTGCGCGCTGACGAAATCGGCCAGCGCGCCGACGGTGGCGAAGGCGCTGCCGTCGAGATCGTCGTCGGCGACGAAGCCCAGGCGTTCCTCGAGCGTGGTGATGAGCGTGGCCACGGCCATCGAATCGAGCTCGGGGATGGCGCCCAGCAGCGGGGTTTCGCGCGTGAAGCTCGCGGCACGGCCGCCGAGGCTGAGAACCTCGTCCAGCACGTTGATGACTTCGCGGGTGACGTCCATCGGGTTCGGGGCAGTTGGGCTTGGGCGTCGCGGCTTGCGCGGCGCAATCGAGAGGCTCGCAAGGCAGCGCGCGAACGCGCCATTCTAGGTAGGCGTGCCGGCAGCGGGGGCTGCCGGGGCCGTGCCGGGGCGGCGGTTTCGGTGACGGGGTTCTCGATCGTGGCCGCTGCGGCGGCGCCTGCGGGCGCGTGCGCGCTCAGGCACGGCGGGCGGCGGCCTGCACGAGCGCGATCATCCAGGCCATCTGCGCGTCGTCCAGCGCCTGGTGGCAGGGCAGGTGAAAGACGCCCTGGCGGTAGGCGCGCGCCACCGCGCAGGCGCTGACCGCCATGTCGTCCCAGCGCCAGATCGGCAGGCCCATGCGCTTGAGCGGGTGGAACAGCGGCGCCGGATCGAACACGCGCAGCGGGAACATGTAGGGCGCCACGCCCTCGGGGAGCTCGGGAAACAAGGGTGCCACGCCGGGCAGGGCGTCCACGGCCTGCAACCACTGCCGGTAGCGCGTGCGGCGGCGCGCGATCAGGGCCTGCAGGTCGGTGCGGCGCTCGATCCAGCGCGAGATTGCCAGGCCCCGGATGGCCTGCTCCTGCGGGCGGTATTCGTCGGAGGGCTGCTCGCTGGTCTCGCGCCAGTCGCACCCGGGCGGCGCCGGCTGGGCGGCCAGGGCCGTCAGCTCGGCCTCGATCGCCGCGGCGGCGGCGTCGAGGGGCAAGGCTCGCGGCCGGCGGCTGCAGGCGCGCAGGGCCTGCAGCGCGGCGCGCAGCTCGGCGCGGAACCCGGGACCGCGCGGCGGTGCCGGCGGCAAGGGCGCGCCGCCTGCGGCCCACAGCCAGCCGCCGTCGGGGCAGGGGAAGAACTTGTAGGGGCTGCTGACGGCGTAGCGGCCGCTGGCGCCCATGGCCGCGCGCGTGGCGCTGGCGCCGGTGAAGGGCAGGGCGTGCGAGCAGTCCTCGATCAGCGCGATGCCCTGCTCGCGGCACCAGGCGGCGACCGCTTCGACTTCGCGCGGCAGGCCGAAGTAGTGTGTCAGCAGCAGCGCCGCGGGCGGTGTGCGGCAGGCCGCGGCGACGCGGCGCAGGCCGTCGAGATCGGCGTGCAGCTCGGGCGTGAGCGGGTAGAGCGCGACTTCCGCACCCAGGGCGAGCGCGGGGTCGAGCATCGTGCGGCAGTGGTAGGCCGGGGCCAGCAGCGAACGCGTGGGGCCGACGCCGGTCAGACGATAGGCTGCGCCCAGCGCGTAGCGCCCGCGCGCGAAATGCCGCCGCGGCACGGGCGGCGCGGCGCGCGCGGGGCCGAGCTGGCTGCGGTCCAGCGGCGGCAGCGCGGGCACGCGCGGGCGTGGGAAGGCGCAGGCCGAGGGGTCGAAGCGGTCGTACTGCAGCATCGGGCCGATCAGCCGTGCGTCGCGCCTTGCGCCGCGGCGCGCGGGTCCTGCCCGCGGGCCAGCGCGAGCAGCAGCTCCTGCAGGGTCTGCGCCAGTTGGGCGATGGCCGCTTCGTCGAAGCGCTGGCGATCGTGCACCAGGCGCAGTTGCAGACGCTCGGTCGGCACGGCGACCAGCGTCAGGGGATAGGCCGGCACGGTGCGGTAGTGCGTCGGCCGGATGGCGAGCGGCCCCGGCGGCGCCTCGTCCAGGCCGGGGAAGTTCCAGAGCACGAAGAGGGTCTCGAAGAGCGGCTGCCCGGGCGGCAGCGCCGCGGCACGAGCGGCTGCGCTCGCCGGGACGGCTTCGTGCTGCCGCGCGAGCGCGGCCTGCTGCTGCAGGGCGCTCAGCCACTGCGGCAGGTTCGCGCCCTCGCGCCTGGTTTCGCGCGTGTCCACGCGCAGCGGCTGCGTGACGACGAAGAGGCCGATCACCTCGTCGATGCCGGCCACCGGAAGTTCGCGCCCGGAGCCGACGACGCCGAAGACGACGTCGGTGCAGCCGGTGTGGCGCGTGATCAGCAGCGCCCACGCCGCCTGCAGCAGCGTGCCCAGGGTGACGCCGCTGCGCGCGGCGGCCGCGGCCAGCGCGGCACGGGTCGGCGGCGCGAGCTCGAGGTCGAACGCCCCGAAGCCCGGCGCGGCCTCGACCGGCGGGGGCAGCGTCCACGCCGGTGCGGGGGGGGCGCCGGCCAGCGTCTGCTGCCAATGGCGCAGGCCGGGCCGCAGATCGGCCTGCACGAGCAGCGCGCGGCAGGCGGCGTCATCGCACACCGGCGGCAGCGCGGGCGGCACGCCGGCCAGCGCCGCCGCGTGCAGGGCCAGGACCTCGCGCCAGACGAGGGCGATCGACCAGCCGTCCAGCAGCAGGTGATGGTGCGTCCAGGCCAGCAGATGGCGGCGCGCGCCCAGGCGTGCGAGCACGAGCCGCATCAGCGGCGGCCGGGCGAGGTCGAAGCCGGCGTCGACCTCGGCGCGGCAGCGCGTCGCCCAGGCCTGTGCCTGCGCGTCGGCGTCGAGCGCGCTCAGGTCGAGCAGCGGCAGGTCGACGAGGGCCTCGCGCGCCGTCACCTGCACCGGCTGTGCGAGCGCGCTGCGCAGGTAGCCCGCGCGCAGGGCGGGATGGCGGTCGACCACCGCCTGCCACGCGGCGGCGAAGGCGGGCAGCTCGAGCTCGCCGTCGAGCGCATAGCCGAGCTGGTCGACGTAGCAGCGCTTGTCGCGCGCGAGCAGCCAGTGCAGCAGCAGGCCTTGCTGCGCGGGGCGCAGCGGCTGCACGTCCGCCCACTGGGTATGCGCGGCGAGAAAGGCGGCGCGCTCGTCCGCGGCCAGCGGCAGCAGCGGGGGCGGGATGCCGGGCGCCGCGTCGGCATCGTGCGGCGGCGGGTCGGCGGGATCGATGGCCTCGGCCAGGGCCGCGCCTGCCGCGCCGGCCAGCGGCTG
This sequence comes from Pseudomonadota bacterium, assembly GCA_963205525.1. The sequence goes on from CAUJJP010000127.1 coordinate 4,317, forward strand.
CGCGACGCGGGCCAGCCGGGCGACGCTTGGGTGAGCGAGGACGTCGGCGCTGCGCAAGTGCCAGCCGGCCGTGCGCGCGGCCACGGCGATAGCCAGCGCCGACATCGAGTCGCCGCCGAGGGCGAAGAAGTCGTCATCGACGCCGACGACCGGGCGGCCCAGTTCCTCCGCCCACAGGCGCGCCAGCAGCGCTTCGAGCGGGTCGCGCGGCGCCCGGCCGGGGGCCGTCACGGCTGCCGGCTCCGGCGCAGGTGCGGGCGCGACGAGCGCGCGGCGGTCGACCTTGCCGGCGGGGTTGAGCGGCAGCGCGGCCAGCGGGACGTAGGTGGCGGGAAGCATCGCCGCGGGCAGGCGTGCGGCCAGGTGCTCGGCCAGCTCGGCCGCAAGATGGGCGCGCCAGCCGGCTGCGTCGGTCGCGGTGCCGGGTGCCGGCACGACGAAGGCGACGAGGCGGCCGTGGTCATGGCGGCGGCTTGGACCGGCGGCGGCGTCGGCCTCGTGGAAGACCTGGACGACGGCGTCGACGACGCCGGGATGCTGGCGCAGCACGGCTTCGATCTCGGGCAGCTCGATGCGCTGGCCGCGCAGCTTGACCTGATGGTCCAGGCGGCCGGCGCATTCGAGGCTGCCGTCGTCGCGCCAGCGGCCGATGTCGCCGGTGCGATAGAGCACCGGGCCGGCGGCGCCGGGATCGTCGGCAAAGGGGTTGGCGACGAAGGCTTCCTGCGTCTTCTCGGGCTGGCCCCAGTAGCCGTCGCCGACGCCGATGCCGGCCACGCAGATCTCGCCCCAGGCGCCCACCGGCAGGGGGCGCAGGCGGGCGTCGAGCACGTGCAGGTCGAAATTGGCCAGCGGATGCCCGATCGAGACGCTGGCCAGGCGCTGCGGCAGCGGTTGCGTGATCACCGCCTGGCTCACGTCGTCGGCGGCCTCGGTGGGGCCGTAGGCATTGACGATGGGGATGTGCGGGTAGAGCGCCAGCCAGGCGTTGACCAGCTCGACCGAGGCGGCCTCGCCGGTGACCATCGCAAAGCGCAGGCTGGGCAGCGCACGCTCGGCGGCGGGCAGGGCGGCGGCGTAGTCGATCAGGTACTTGAAGACCGTGGGCACGAGTTCGATGAGCTGCAGCCGGTGACGCCGGATCTCGGCGAGCAGGCGCGCGACGTCGGTGGCGTCGTCGACGATCGCCGTGAGCCCCCCCAGCGCCAGCGGTGCGGCGAACTGCCAGACCGAGATGTCCGAGGAGGATGGCGCGCTCTGCAGGAAATGCGCGACGGTGCTGCGCCCCAGGGCGTGGACCTGCGCGAAGAGATGGTTGACGGCGCCGTCGTGCCGCACGATGGCGCCCTTGGGCCGGCCGGTGGAGCCCGAGGTGTAGAGCATGTAGGCCGGGTCGCGCGGGCCGGCGCGCGGGCGCAGGGCCGCGTCGGGACACGCGGCGATCGCCTCCGGCCCGTGCAGCGTGCACGGGAAGGCGTCGGCCGGGAGCGGGTGCGGGCGCTGGCACAGCAGGTGACGCAGCGCCGGGCAGGCGCGGAGCGCGGGCGCGAAGCGCGCCATCGCATCGGCACCGACGACGGCCACGGCGACGCGGCTGTCCTCCAGCATCGTGCGCACGCGCTCGCCCGGGTAGCCGGGATCGATCGGGATGTAGGCGCCGCCGGCCTTCCAGATGGCGACCAGGGCGACGACGAAGTCCAGCCCGCGGCGATCCAGCAGCGCCACGTACTGCCCCGGGCCGATGCCGCAGGCGACGAGCGCGTGGGCGAGGCGCTTGCTGCGTGCATCGAGCTCGCCCCAGCTCAGGGTCGATGCGCCGTGCACCGCGCAGACCGCGCGCGGGTCCTGCGACGCCAGCTGTTCGTCGATCAGCGAGGCGAAGGTCGCTCGAGGCGGCACCGCAAGCCGCAGCGCGTTGAAGCCGCGCAGTACGCGATGGCGCTCGGCAGCGTCGCACAGCGTGAGCTCGCCCAGGGGGGCCGCGCTGTCCGCCGAGGTCGACGCCAGCAGGTGCGCGAGCTGGCGCGCCAGCGGCGGCAGGCTGTCGGCGCGGTAGAGGTCGGCGTCGGCGTCGAGCAGGAGCCCGCGGCCGCGCAGCACGAGGTCGGCGACGGGTGCGGCGGCTTCGCGGTCGACGTCGCCGTCGAAGTCGAGGTCGGCGAGGACGCCGGGCAGCGAGGCTGCTTCCGCCAACGCGACCGCCGGCGCGGCTTCGTCGTGCTCTGCGGCATCGATCTGCTTGCGCACGGACGCGACGAGGTCGCCGAACGCCCGCGTCGGTGCGGGCTCCAGCGTGAGCATGGCCACGCGCCCGTGTCGGCGCAGCGCCAGCGCGACGCGGTCGAGCCGGCCATGTACGGCCAGGAGCAGGGCGAATGCCGCCAGCAGATGCGCTGCGTCGACCGGCAAAGGCGCGGGAGCGATCGCATGCGTGTGGCGCTGGCCGCTGCGCTGCGGCGGGCGCAGGAAGTCGCGCGTGGGGGCGCTGGCGGCGAGCGTCTGCGCCAGGGCCTCGGGCTCAGCCACGCAGGCTGTCCTGCACCGCCTGCTCGATGATTGCCAAGCCCTCTTCGAGCTCCGCGTCCGGGATGGTCAGCGGCGGCAGCAGCTTGAGCACGGTGTCGCGCCGGCCGGCGGTTTCGATGACGAGGCCAAGCTCGAAGCAGCGCGCCGAGACGCGCGTCATGAACGCGTCCCCGAGTGCCGCACCGTCCACGCCCCAGATCAGGCCCAGGCCGCGCACGGCCAGACGCGGGTCGAGGCCTGCCACGCGCTCGCCGAGCCGCTGCGCGCACAGGCGGCCCTTGCGCTCGACCTCGGCCTGCAGGTCGAGCCGGGCGGCCAGCTCGAGCCCGGCCCTGCCGCCGACGAAGGCGAGCTGGTTGCCGCGGAAGGTGCCGGTGTGTTCGCCGGGCTGCCAGAGATCGAGCTGCGGGCGCAGCAGGACCAGCGACATCGGCAGGCCATAGCCGCTGATCGCCTTGCTGAGCACGACGATGTCGGGCGTGATGCCGGCGCGCTCGAAGCTGAAGAAGGGGCCGCTGCGGTGGCAGCCGACCTGGATGTCGTCGACGATCAGCAGCACGCCGTGGCGCTGCAGCAGGGCGTGCAGCTCGCGCAGCCAGGCGGTGGGCGCGAGCTTGATGCCGCCTTCGGCCTGCAGCGTCTCGAGGATCACGGCCGCGGGCTTCTCGACGCCGGAGTGGGTGTCGACGATGAGGCGCTCGATCCACGCGAGCACGGCCTCGGCACCGAGGTGCTCGTCCGGGAAAGGCACGAAGGTCGCGTCGTGCAGGGCGGTTCCGGCCGCCGCGCGCTTGCCGCGATTGGCGGTGACGGCCAGGCTGCCCAGCGACAGGCCATGGTAGGCGCCGCTGAAGGCGAAGATGCCGTGCCGGCCGGTGGTCTTGCGCGCGATCTTGAGCGCGGCCTCGACGGCGTTGGCACCGGTCGGCCCGGTGAACTGCAACCGGTAGTCCAGCGCGCGCGGCGCGAGCACCCGCTGCACGAAGCTGTCGATGAAGGCGGCCTTGGCCTCGGTGTAGAGGTCCAGGCCGTGGGTGATGCCGTCGGCCTGCAGGTAGTCCAGCAGCCGCTGCTTGATGAAGTCGGGGTTGTGGCCAAAGGCCAGCGTGCCGGCCCCGGCGAAGAAGTCCAGGTAGCGGCGGCCGCCGGCGTCGAAGAGCAGCGCACCCTTGGCGCGGCCGAAGACGGTGGGGAAGGCGCGGCAGTAGCTGCGTACCTGCGACTCGTGGGCCTCGAACGGGGCCAGGAGGGAGGCGCCGGGCGCAAGATCCGGCGCGCCGGGCAAGGCGCTCGGGTGGGGCAGGTCGTGGATCCGCATGACGATGCGCCCGCTTCGAGGGCGTGGCTCAGCGCACTTTCGCGGCCACCAGATCCGCCAGGGCGCCGACGCTGGTGAAGCTGTCGCTGTCGATCTCGTCGTCGGCGATGGCGATGTCCAGACGCTCTTCGAGCGTGGTGATCAGCGTGACGACGGCCATCGAGTCGAGTTGCGGCACCGCGCCGAGCAGTCGCGTCTCGCGCGTGAACGCGGAGCTGCGGCCGCCGAGGCTGAGTACCTCGTCGAGCGCGCGGATGACCTCCTGGACGACGTCCATGCTGGGTTTGCGGTCGGCAGCGGCTGACATCACCGATTCATTCTAGGTGGCGCCCTGCGTACGCTGGACGGTCCGCCGTCGCGCGAAGGCGGTGCCGCGGCAAGTCGTCACGCTTTGTGTCGTCTCCCCGGGCCGGATCGTCCATGGGGCATGAAGGCCGAAGGCGAGAATTCCGGCCACCGCCATCCTGCCTTGCCCAACGCGATGAATGCTGCGCCCGCCGAAGCCGCCCTGCTGCACGAACTGATCCTGCGCGCGGCCGCGATCGGGCCCGGGCGCGCTGCGCTGACGATGGGGCCCGCGACCATGGACTACGCGGCCCTGCAGCAGCGCACGGCCGCCTTCGCCGCTGGCCTCCTGCACCTGGACCTCGCGCGCACCGAGCGCGTGGGCATCTACCTCGAGAAGCGCTTCGAGACCGTGGTCGCGAGCTTCGGCGCGCCGGCCGCCGGTGGCGTGATGGTGCCGATGAACCCGCT
>CAUJJP010000128.1 GCA_963205525.1 Pseudomonadota bacterium
GGCGTGCGTGCACCGAAGACGGCGTGCACGGCCAGCGCCTCGGCGGCGTCGTTGCCGGGCGTGCCCGTGCCGTGCAGGTTGATGTAGTCGATGGCCGCGGGCGTGCAGCCGGCCTGCGCCAGCGCCTGGCGCATCGCCAGCGCGGCGCCGGCCCCTTCGGGGGGCGGGCTGCACAGGTGGTGGCCAGCGCTGCTCTCGCCGCAGCCCAGCAGCCAGGCCTGCGGGGCGGGCGCATCCCGCTCGAGCAGCGCGAAGGCCGCCGCCTCGCCGATCGACAGCCCCTTGCGGGCGATGTCGAAGGGGCGGCATATGTCTTGGGCCACCAGTTCCAGCGAGGCGAATCCGTAGAGCGTCGTCAGGCACAGGCTGTCGACGCCGCCGACGACCGCCGCGTCGATCAGACCCAGCCCGATCATGCGTGCGGCCTGACCGAAGACCTTGGCGCTGGACGAGCACGCGGTACTCACCACGGCGGCCGGCCCCTGCAGGCCGCAGCGCTCCCGCACGTAGCGGGCCAGCGAGTACGTGTTGTGCGTCTGCGCGTAGTGCAGGTCGGCCGGCAGCGCGCCGCTGGCCGCGTCGCGGCGGCGATAGGCCTGCTCGGTCTGCAGGATGCCTGCGGTGCTGGTCCCGAGGAAGACGCCCACGCGTGCCGCGCCGAAGCGCTCGCGCACGCGCTGCACGCTGTCGGCGAAGCCGTCGGCCCGCAAACCCAGTTCGCTCAGGCGGTTGTTGCGGCAGTCGTAGGCCGCAAGCGAGGCGTCCCAGGGGAGCTCGTCGATGCCCTCGACGCTGCCGATCCAGGTGCCAAGCGACGCGGTCTCGAAGTCGCGCTGGCGCAGGCCGCTGCGCCCTGCACGCAGCGCGGCCAGGGTGGCCGCGCGGCCGTGACCCAGCGCGCTCACGAGCGTGAAGTCGCTCACCGCCAGCGGCGTCATGCGGCCGCTCCCCCAGCCGGCGGCGCGGCATCGGCCACCAGCAGCACGTTGGCAAAGGGCGTGCCGCGGCTCATCGGCAGCGCCTGCACCTTGAAGCCCAGGTCCTGCAGCAAGCCCTGCCATTGCTCTACGCTGCGGCCCCAGGTCGGCGGCACGCGGTGGCCACGCACCGTCGTCACGATGCGGTCGACCCACTGGCTGGCCGCGAAGCCGCGTGCGTCGCCCATGTCGCCCACGCGCAGCAGAAGCCGGCCCTGCACACTGAGCGCCTGGCGCACGCGCGCAAGCAGCGCCGCCTGTGCCGCGTGGTCGACGTAGTGCAACACGTCCAGGATGACGACCAGGTCGCAGTCCGGCAGTTGGGCCTCGCGCATGTCGGCGCACACGAAGTGCGGCGCCAGCGGCAGGCCGGCCAGCGCCGCCTGCGCGCGCGCCACGTCGCGCTGCATCAACTCGATGCCCGTGTACTGCGCAGCCAGCGGCGGCGCCGGCCAGGCCGCTGGCCAATTACCGTGGCTCGCGCCGTCCGCACAGGCCTGCAGCAGGCTGGCCAGCAGGCCCTGGCCGCATCCGATGTCGACCACGCGTGCGCGCCCCGCCAGCTCGCCGCGCTCGAGCAGGCCGCGAAACACCGGATCACGCCCGAGTTTTCCGCGCGCGAAATGCCAGGCAAAGCGTCCGGCACGGCGATAGGGCGCGCAGGCGCGAGCGTGCAGGGCCCGCCAGGCCGCATCGGCGCCCAGCGCGGGCTTGCGCGCCGTGTTGGCGCGGGCTTCAGCGATTTCCTGGTTCATGCAAAGGCAAGATGACCCCGCGCCGACGGGCGACGCGCGCGCCTGTGCACCGGCCGCCATGCGCGGCTCCAGTGCGGCTCCAGTGCGGCATGGTATGCCACGGCGCAGCCACCCCCGGCGGGCCAGCGTGGCTGCGGGTGCAGGACGGCACCGGGCCAGGGGGTCTGCCGGTCAAGGGTGGGCGTCAAGGGCGGTCGGCGGATGCGGCCAGGGCAGCCGCAGCCCCGGCGCCCCGATGGTGGCGCCTGTGCAGCACCCTCTGCACCCAGGTGACCAGGTCGTCGACGTAGGTGAACACCACCGGGATCACCAGCAGGCTCAGGAAGGTGGAGGTGATCAGGCCGCCGATCACCACGATGGCCATCGGCGCGCGGAAGCTCGGGTCGGTGCCGAAGCCGATGGCGATCGGCAGCATGCCCGCGCCCATCGCGATGGTGGTCATCACGATCGGGCGCGCGCGCTTGCTGCAGGCATCGAGCAGCGCGTCCCAGCGGTTCAAGCCGTGGTCGCGGCGCGCCATCACCACGTAGTCCACCAGCAGGATCGAGTTCTTGGTGGCGATGCCCATCAGCATCACCATGCCGATCATCGAGGGCATCGACAGGTCGGTGCGGGCGACGAACAGCGCCAGGATCGCCCCCGGGATCGACAGCACCAGCGCGGCCAGGATCGTCACCGGCTGCACGAAGGCGTGGAACAGCAGCACCAGCACGATGTAGATGCAGGCCACGCCGGTCAACATCGCCAGCAGGAAGCTCTGTGCCAGCTCGGCCATCGCCTCGGCATCACCCACCGTGGTCTTGATCACCCCGGCTGGCAGATTGGCCAGG
>CAUJJP010000129.1 GCA_963205525.1 Pseudomonadota bacterium
CGAGTGGGCCCTCTGTGGGGGCCTACCCGCAGGGCCGGGGCGGCCAAGGACGCTGGCGGGTGTTGCGCCGCTTGCCCGGGCGGCGAGCCCGGGCCGCGCGTCGCGCCTACGCCAGCGCCCTTGGCCACCCCGGCGCGGGCACGATTCATATCTTCACAGGCTCTGACACGGCAGCGCCCGGCAAGGCGCATCCAGAGCTCCCCACAGACCGCCCGCCGCGCTCTCCCTACATTGACGGCACCGGCGATGGAAGCGGCGCGTGTGGCGACGCAGCGGCCGGCGAGCCGATCATGAATGCCCTGTCGCGCCAGCCATCGTCAGACCTGAACGCCGATCTGCCCAGCGGCCCGCAGCTGCTGCTGGTGGTGGAAGACGGCGGGCGCCGCCAGGGACTGGCGCAGATGCTGCGCGGCATGGAGCCCGGCTGCCGGATCCAGGCCGAGGGGGACCCGATCGACGCCCTGCTGTCGGCGGCACGGGTGCGGCCCGACCTGGTCGTGGTGGACGGCTCGGTGGCGCGCGGCGCGGCGGCCCTGACGCGCCAGCTGGCCCATCTCGTGCCGCACGCCGCGGTGCTGGTCTTCGACACGCCGGCCACGCCGCGCGTGCCGCCGGATGCCTTGCACTGGATGGAGTCGCCGGCCGCCTGCGCAAGCTGGTTCGAGGCTTTCCGTGCCCGTCAGCGCGCGCCGGCTGCGACACGGGAGCTGGAATCATGATCGCGCTGCTGCCAGCGCCGCGTGGCGGTGATCTGCCGCGTCGGGTGCGGGTCAGCGTGACGGCGCTGGCGGCGCTGACGGCGCTGGCTGCCCCGTGTGGCCTCTTGCTGCTGGGGCACGAGCTCGGTGCGGCGGCCTCGCTGCCCCTGCTGCTGTCGGCGTCGAGCGCCGCCTTGCTCGTGCTGCCGGTGCTGGCAGGCCTGGCCTGGGCCCTCAAGCGCCTGCTGCAGCGTTCCGCCGCGGCGCTCGCTGCGGCGGCGCACGCCGAGCACCAGCGTGCGCTGCAGCAGCAGGTGGACGCGCGCACGGCCGAGCTGGAGCGCGCCAGGCGTGCCGCCGAGGCGGCCAGCGCCTGCAAGAGCGCCTTTCTCGCCACCGTGAGCCACGAGCTGCGCACGCCGCTGAACGGCGTTGTCGGCCTCGCCGAGCTGCTGGCCTGCTCAAAGCTGGAGCCGGATCAGGCCGAGCTGCTGGGCACCCTGCGCGAGTCCTGCTTCGCCCTCGTCGAGCTGGTCGACGACTTGCTGGACCTGTCCAAGATCGAGGCCGGCGCCCTGGAGCTGGAGCATGCCCCGGTGCGCCTGCGCAGCCTGGTCGAGACGGCCTGCGACGCCCTGCTGCCAGGCGCCACCCGGCGCAGTGTCGCGCTGCAGGTCTTTGTCGACCCGGCGCTGCCTGAGTCGCTGATGCTGGACGCGGTGCGCTGGCGCCAGATCCTGAACAACCTGGTGGGCAACGCGATCAAGTTCAGCGCCGGCCTCGAGCGCGAGGGCCTGGGGCGCAGCGGGTGCGTGCGTGTGCGCGTGCAGCGCAGCGCCTCGGCGGCGGGCGAACAGCTGCGTCTGGTGGTGGCCGACAACGGCATCGGCATGACCGCGCCTGCGCTGGCGCGCGTCTTCGAGCCCTACAAGCAGGCCGACGCTTCGACCACCCGCCGCTATGGCGGCACCGGCCTGGGCCTGCCCATCGTGCAGCGCCTGGTGCGCGCCTTCGGCGGCGCGATCGAGGTCCACAGCCTGCCCGACGAAGGCACGACCGTCGTCGTCTGCATCCCGCTCGTCGCCGCCGAGGGCAAGGCTGCGGGCCGTGACGATGCGGCGCTGCGCGGCCTGCACTGCATGCTGTGCATCGACGACCCGCAGCTCGGCGCCGACTGGGCGGCCTACCTGGCGGCGGCCGGTGCTGAGGTCCAGCCCTGGCCGCATCCACAGGCGCTCGCCCCTGTGCTCGCACGCGTGCACGACCAGGCCCGGGTGGCGGTGGTCGGGTCGGGCTGGAGCGCGCAGGCCTTGCAGGAGCTCAGAAGTGCCGCCCCCTTGGGCAGCGCCGGGCTGGTGCTGATCCGCCGCGGCGCGCCGCGCGTACCGCAGCGCAATGCCGACGGCGAGGTCGCGATCGACAGCGACGCCGTGCATGCGGCGGCGCTGGTCGATGCGGTGGCCCTGGCCGCCGGCCGTGCGCCGGGCGGTCGCGGCGACGCACGCGCCAGTGTGAACCATGCGCTGTCGTCGGCGGCGCTGCCGCGCGGCCTGCGCGTGCTGGTCGCCGAGGACAACCCGGTCAACCAGGAAGTGATGCGGCGCCAGCTCGCGCTGCTGGGCGTGCAGGCCGAGATCGTCGGTGACGGCGAGACCGCGCTGGCGCGCTGGGGCGAAGGCGAGCACGCCCTGCTGCTCACCGATCTGCACATGCCGGGCATGGACGGCTGCGAGCTGACGCGCCGCCTGCGTGCCCTGGAGCGAGGCGGCAGGCGCCGGCCGGTGATCGCCCTCAGCGCGACCGTGACCCGCGAACTGGACGAGGACTGCCGGCGCGCCGGCATGGACGACTGGCTCCGCAAGCCCGTGACCCTGCAGCGGCTGGCGGCGGTGCTGCGGCGCTGGGCGCCGCAGCAGCAGCCCGAGCCGCCGGCGGCCGCCGCCTGGCCTGCAGCAGACACCGCAGCCACCGCCGCGCTGTTCGACCGCCAGCGGCTCGTCCAGGCGGTGGGGGAAGACGCCGCGGCACAGGCCAGGATCTGCCAGTCCTTTGCCATCGTCGCGCGCCAGGACGGCGATGCCCTGCACGCGGCGCTGGCGGCGGCGCAGCCGGCAACCGTGATGGCGGCGGCGCACCGGCTCAAGGGTGCGGCGGCGTCGGTCGGTGCGCTCGCACTGGCCGGGCTGTGCGCCCGGCTGGAGGCGGCCGCGCGGGCCGGCGACGCGCAGGCGCTGGCGGCCCTGGGCACCGGCCTGGAGCCGGCCCTGCGCAGCGTGCTGCAGGAGCTCGCGGCCATGCAGGACGGCATGCAGGGCGGCATGCCAGGCGTGGCATCCATCCCGGCCGCGCAAGACGGCGCGCCCGACCCGGACATGGCGCCGCAGCCGGCCACCGCAGGCCGTCCTGGCTAGCATGGCTGCGCAGACGCCAGCTCTCAAGGAAACGCCGGGCCGTCCCAAGTTTCCTTGACCCCCACGGGGGGCGGGCTGGGCGCAGCCCGGTCCTGGGGGCCCTCAGGAGCAGCCGCAGCTGCGGTGTCGACATCGCGCACCCTCTTCTTCGCCGCCGGCGCGGCACCTTTCTCCCCTGCTCAAGGATGCAGCCATGCAAGCACGACTCGACTACAAGACCGCCTCCCCCGACGCCTTCAAGGCCATGCTGGCCACCGAGGCCCAGGTGCACCGCAGCGGGCTCGAGCCCGCGCTGCTGGAGCTGGTGAAGACGCGTGCCTCGCAGCTCAACGGCTGCGCCTGGTGCCTGGACATGCACACCAAGGACGCGCGCGCCTGCGGTGAGACCGAGCAGCGCCTGTACCTGATCAGCGCCTGGCGCGAGGCGCCGATCTACAGCGAGCGCGAGCGCGCCGCGCTGGCCTGGACCGAGGCCCTGACCCAGCTTGGGCCGCACGGCGTGCCCGACGAGGTGTATGCCGAACTGCGCCGCCACTTCGACGAGAAGGCGGCGGTGGACCTCAGCCTGGCCATCATCGCCATCAACGGCTGGAACCGGATGAACGTGGCCTTCCGCACCCCGGTGGGCGACTACGTGAGTCCGCACGCCAGTCGCTGAGGACCAAGGCGGCTTCCCGACCCGGCCTGGCCGCCCGGGCAGGCCCTGGGCAAGGGCGCCTGGCTACAATTCGGCCCTGCCCGCGTGCGCTGCACGAGCCGCGTGGGCGCACCCTGGCGCGCCCCATCCATCGCCTGGCAGCCGCGCCCGATCGGGCCGCTGCGGCGCTGGTCGCAGACGCCGCCAGGGCCACGCCCCGGGTCGACAGCGCGATCTGGGCCTTGTCCTCGCAGCCCCTGGATCCACACCATGACACGCTGTGCCCTTCTTGCCTGCGCCACCGTCGGCGCGGCGCTCCTCGCCAGCCCCGCCGCGGCGCAGATGCAGCGCTCCTTCCCGGCCAGCGCCCTGCGCGGCGAGCTGCGTTTCGAGCTTGCGCCTGAAGTCAGCCTGAACGACAAGCCGGCGCGCCTGGCGCCGGGCTCGCGCATCCGCGGCGCCGACAACATGATCAAGCTTTCAGGCTCGCTCAGCGGCCAGACCCACGTCGTGCACTACACGCTGGACCCCTACGGCCTGCTGCTCGAGGTCTGGCTGCTGACCGACGCCGAGCGCGCGCGCAAGCCCTGGCCCGCCAGCGCCGCCGAGGCCGCCGCCTGGCGCTTCGACGCCGCCGCGCAGCGCTGGAGCAAGCCATGAAGAAGGTCTACATCCGCACCTTCGGTTGCCAGATGAACGAGTACGACTCGGACAAGATGGCCGACGTGCTGCACGCCGCCGAAGGCTGGGAGCGCACCAGCGACCCCGAGCAGGCCGACCTGGTCCTGTTCAACACCTGCTCGGTGCGCGAGAAGGCGCAGGAGAAGGTGTTCAGCGACCTCGGCCGCGTCAAGCACCTCAAGCAAAAAGGGGTGCTGATCGGCGTCGGCGGCTGCGTCGCGAGCCAGGAGGGGGAGGCCATCGTCAGCCGCGCCCCCTATGTGGACCTGGTGTTCGGCCCCCAGACCCTGCACCGGCTGCCGCAGCTGATCCAGCAGCGCCACGCCCAGCAGCGGCCGCAGGTCGACATCAGCTTTCCCGAGATCGAGAAGTTCGACCACCTGCCGCCGGCGCGGGTGGACGGCGCCTCGGCCTTCGTCTCCATCATGGAAGGCTGCAGCAAGTACTGCAGCTACTGCGTCGTGCCCTACACCCGCGGCGACGAGGTGAGCCGGCCGCTGGACGACGTGCTGGCCGAGATCGCCGGCCTCGCCGAGCAGGGCGTGAAGGAAGTGACCCTGCTGGGCCAGAACGTGAACGCCTACCGCGGCGCCATGGGTGGCACGTCCGAGATCGCCGACCTCGCGCTGCTGCTGGAGGTGATGGCCGAGATCCCTGGCATCGAGCGCATCCGCTACACCACCAGCCACCCCAAGGAGTTCACCGCGCGCCTGGTCGAGGCCTATGCGCGCGTGCCCAAGCTGGTCAGCCACCTGCACCTGCCGGTGCAGCACGGGTCGGACCGCATCCTGGCGGCGATGAAGCGCGGCTACACCGCGATGGAATACAAGAGCACGATCCGCAAGCTGCGCGCCGTGCGCCCCGCGATCAGCCTGTCGTCGGACTTCATCGTCGGCTTCCCGGGCGAGACGCAGGACGATTTCGATCGCACCCTGAGGCTGATCGACGAGGTCGGCTTCGACGCCAGCTTCAGCTTCGTCTACAGCCCGCGCCCGGGGACGCCGGCCGCCAACCTGGCCGACGAGACGCCGCAGGAGCTCAAGCTGCAGCGGCTGCAGACCCTGCAGGCGGCGCTGGAGGCGAACGTGCGCCGGATCTCGGCCACGCGGGTGGGCACGCGCCAGCGCATCCTGGTCGAGGGGCCCTCGCGCAAGAGCCCGCAGGAGCTGATGGGGCGAACCGAGTGCAACCGCATCGTCAACTTCGACGGCGGCCCGCAGGGCCGGCGCCTGATCGGCGCCATGCTGGAGGTGGACGTGACGGAGGCGCTGCCGCACTCGCTGCGCGGCCGCCTCGTGCTGGCGCACGCCGATCCCGCGCTCAGCGCCGACGGCCAAACACCTGCCACCACAGGCTGAGGGCGGCGGCCACCACCATCGCGCCATAGCTCGCGATCCGGCCATCCTGGCCGAACCACAGCAGCCCACCCACGGTGGCCGCCGCGGCGGCCGCCGATGCCCCCAGTGCCAGCCGCCACCAGGGCAGGGCGCGGGTTTCGCGGCGCCACAGCAGCTTGCTCGCGACGGCGGCCAGCGCGCCCAGCCCGAGGGCGGGAACGAACAGGTTCAGCAGATGCCAGAAAACGTCTATCGGGCCCATGGGTGGCGCAAGTGCGGGTTGGCGGCGTCGTCCGCTGGCAGGGGCGGCAAGGGCGGCGCCGATGGCGGGCCGATCCTACAATCCGCGCCGTGAGCGTCCTCGCCCTCGGCCTGAACCACACCACCGCGCCGCTGGACCTGCGTGGACGCTTTGCGTTCGCCCCGGATCAGCTCCCGGTGGTGCTGCGCGGCCTGCAGGAGCGGCTGCAGCGCGTTGCCCCCGAGGCGGCGCTGGTCTCCACCTGCAACCGCACCGAGCTCTACCTGGCGGCCGATCCGCGGCTGGCGGCGCAGATCGCGCGCCCGGCACGCGAGTGGCTGGCCGAGCAGGGCGGCGTGTCCGCCAGCACCCTGCAGGACTACAGCTATCTGCGCGAGGACCGCGAGGCCGCGCGCCACGCCTTCCGTGTCGCCGCCGGGCTGGACTCGATGGTGCTGGGCGAGCCGCAGATCCTCGGCCAGATGAAGGAAGCGGCGCGCCAGGCCGGCGCGGCCGGCACCCTGGGCACGACGCTGCACCAGCTCTTCCAGCGCAGCTTCTCGGTCGCCAAGGAGGTGCGCAGCGCCACCGAGATCGGGTCCCACTCGATCAGCATGGCCGCCGCCTCGGTGCGGCTGGCGGCGCAGCTGTTCGAGGACCTGCGCCAGATCCGGGTCCTGTTCGTCGGTGCCGGCGAGATGATCGAGCTCGTCGCCACCCACTTCGCGGCGCGCCAGCCGAAGGCGATGGCGGTGGCCAACCGCACCCTGGAGCGCGGCGAGAAGCTCGCCGGGCGCTTCGGCGCGCAGGCGATGCGGCTGTCTGACCTGCCCGAGCGCATGCACGAGTTCGACGCCATCGTCTCCTGCACCGCCAGCTCGTTGCCCATCATCGGCCTCGGTGCGGTCGAGCGCGCGCTCAAGGCGCGCCGCAGGCGACCCATCTTCATGGTCGACCTGGCGGTGCCGCGCGACATCGAGCCCGAGGTGCAGGCGCTGCCCGACGTCTACCTCTACACCGTGGACGATCTGTCGGCGCTGGTGCAGTCGGCGGGCGAGAAGCGGCGCGCCGCGGTCCAGCAGGCCGAGGCCATCATCGACGCCGGGGTCACCAGCTTCGAGCACTGGCTGGACCAGCGTGCCGCCGTGCCTCTGATCCAGGCCCTGCACGAGCAGGCCGACGACTGGCGCGCGACCGAGATGCGGCGCGCGCGCAAGCTGCTGGCGCGCGGCGCCGAGGTCGACGAGGTGCTGGAGGCGTTGACCCGCGGCCTGACCCACAAGCTGCTGCACGGCACCCTGGCCGAGCTGCGCAGCGCCGACCCGCGCGAGCGCGAACAGCTCGCCGCCACCGTCTCGCGGCTGTTCCTGCGCCAGCGCGACACCGATCGATAGCCGCCGCCGGCGCGTCAGCGCCGGCTCGCGTCGTGCCCGCCCGCCATGGACCTGCCCCGCCCGCCCTTCGAACGCCTGCAGATGCGCCTGGCGGAACTGGACGCCGCGCTCGCCGACCCCGTCGTGCTGGCCGACATCGGGCGCTGGCGCCGGCTGTCGCAGGAGCAGTCCGAGGTCGCCGAGGTGGTGGCGCTGTGGCGGCGCTTTCGCCAGCGCGAGGAAGACCTCGCCACCGCGCGCGAGATGGCGGCCGACCCCGAGTTCGCCGAGCTGGCGGCGAGCGAGATCGAACAGGCCGGCGCCGACATCGAGAGCCTGGGTGCGCAGCTGCGCCTGGCCCTGGTGCCGCGCGACCCCGACGACGCGCGCAACGCCTTCCTCGAGATCCGCGCCGGCACCGGCGGCGACGAGTCGGCGCTGTTCGCCGGCGAGCTCGCGCGCATGTACCTGCGCTGGTGCGAGCGCCAGGGCTGGCGGGTGGAGCTGATGTCCGAAAGCCCGGCCGAGATCGGTGGCTACAAGGAAGTGGTGTTCCGCGTCGAGGGGCGTGGCGCCTACGGCCGGCTGCGCTTCGAGAGCGGCGGCCATCGGGTGCAGCGGGTGCCGGTGACGGAGAGTCAGGGCCGCATCCACACCAGCGCCTGCACGGTGGCGGTGCTGCCCGAGCCCGATGCGGCCGAAGAGATCACGCTGGACCCGGCGGAGCTGCGCATCGACACCTTCCGCGCCAGCGGGGCCGGCGGTCAGCACATCAACAAGACCGACAGCGCGATCCGCATCACCCACCTGCCCAGCGGCCTGGTCGCCGAGTGCCAGGACGACCGCAGCCAGCACCGCAACAAGGCCAAGGCACTGGCGGTGCTGCAGGCGCGCTTGCGCGACCGCGCGCAGGCCGAGCGCAGCGCACACGAGGCCGCCACGCGCAAGGGCCTGGTCGGCAGCGGCGACCGCAGCGACCGCATCCGCACCTACAACTTTCCCCAGGGCCGGGTCACCGACCACCGCATCAACCTCACCCTGTACCGGCTGGGCACGGTGATCGAGGGCGACCTCGACGAGCTGATCGACGCACTGGCGACGGCGCGCGCCGAGCAGCAGCTCGCCCTGCTCGAAACCGGCGGCGCCTGATGGAGCCCAGCGTCGCCGCCGTGCTGGCCGAAGCCCGGCGCCTGGGCGTGCCGCGGCTGGACGCGCAGCTGCTGCTGGCCGAACTGCTCGGGCGCACGCGTGCCTGGCTGCTGGCGCACGACGATGCAGCGCTCGATGCGGCGCTGGCGGCGCGCGTGCAGCAGGCCCTGCAGGCGCTGGCCGAGGGCGTGCCCCTGCCCTACCTGAGCGGCCGGCAGCGCTTTTGCGGGCTGGATCTGGCGGTCGGTCCCGGCGTGCTGGTGCCGCGGCCGGAGACCGAGGAGCTGGTGCACTGGGCGCTCGAATGCCTGCAGGGGAGGGCGGCGCCGCAGGTGGCGGATCTCGGCACCGGCAGCGGCGCGATCGCGCTCGCGGTCCAGGCCGGCTGCCCGGGCGCCATCGTGTGCGCGGTCGAGCGCAGCGCGCAGGCGCTGGCGATCGCGCGCGCCAACGGACAGCGCCTGGGGCTGCCGGTGCAGTGGCTGGCGGGCGACTGGTGGGCGCCGCTGGCGGGCCGGCGCTTGGACCTCGTGCTGTCCAATCCGCCTTACATCGCCGTCGGCGACCCGCACCTGCCGGCCCTGCGCCACGAGCCCGAGAGCGCGCTGGTGGCCGGCGCCGAAGGGCTGGACGACCTGCGGCGCATCGTCGCCGCGGCCCCGGCGTACCTGCATCCAGGCGGCTGGCTGCTGCTGGAACACGGCCACGACCAGGGCGCGGCGGTGCGTGCGCTGCTCGTTGACGCGGGTTTCGAAGCCGTCAGCACACGGCGCGACCTCGCCGGGCTGGAGCGCTGCAGCGGCGGGCGGCTGGCCAGCGGTTGACCGGCGGCCGATCGGCACCGCGGCACCCCGAGACGGCAGAGACCGGCGCCTGCCGGGGCCATCGCAGGCGCACCGCGACGGCCGTTGACGAAGCCCTGTACAGTGGCGGATTCGTCCTCACACACCCCATCCAGCCATGTCCGACATCAAGCAGCGCATCGACCAGATCGTCAAAGGCCAGCCCGTGGTCTTGTTCATGAAAGGCACGGCGGACTTCCCGATGTGCGGTTTCTCCGGCCGCGCGATCCAGGTCCTGAAGGCCTGCGGGGCGCAGAACTTCGCCACCGTCAACGTGCTGGACGACGAGGAGATCCGCCAGGGCATCAAGGACTACGCCAACTGGCCGACCATCCCCCAGCTCTACGTCAAGGGCGAGTTCGTCGGCGGCTCGGACATCATGATGGAGATGTACCAGTCGGGCGAGCTGCAGGAACTGCTGGGCGGCAGCGCCAGCGCCTGAAGCACCAGCACCAGCGCCAGCGCCTGAAGCGCCAGCGCCCGGCGGACCAGGCCGGGCGACCCGAACCTCCTCATCCGGCGCCTGGCGCCGGACGCCCGCTCACAGCCCGCGCAGTGCCTCGCGTGCGGCCTGCAGGGTGGCCGCGATGTCGGCCTCGCTGTGCGCCGCACTCACGAATCCGGCCTCGTACAGCGCCGGCGCCAGGTAGATGCCGCGCTCCAGCAGGGCGTGGAAGAAGCGGTTGAAGCGCTCCTTGTCGGTCGCCATCACGGCGCTGTAGTTCTGCGGCAGGGCGTCGGCGAAGAAGAAGCCGAACATGCCGCCTTCGCTGTCCACCGCCAGCGGCACGCCGGCCGCGCGCGCCTCGGCGGCCAGGCCCTCGACCAGCGACCGGGTGCGCGCCGCCAGCGCCTCGAAGAAGCCCGGGCGGGCGATCTCGCGCAGCGTCGCCAGCCCGCAGGCGGTGGCCACCGGGTTGCCGCTGAGCGTGCCGGCCTGGTAGACCGGCCCCAGCGGTGCGAGCTGGCCCATCACCTCGCGCGTGCCGCCGAAGGCGGCCAGCGGCATGCCGCCGCCTATCACCTTGCCGAACACGCTCAGGTCGGGCCGGAATCCCGGGATCAGCGCCGCGTACAAGGCCTGTGCGCTGCCCAGGGCGACCCGGAACCCCGTCATCACCTCGTCGAACACGAGCAGCGCGCCGTGGCGCGTGCACAGCTCGCGCAGGCGGGTGATGAAGGGCAGGCTGGCGCGCACGAAGTTCATGTTGCCGGCGATCGGCTCCAGCATGACGCAGGCGATCTCGGCGCCGCGCTCGGCAAACACCTGCTCGAGTTGCGCCAGGTTGTTGTATTCGAGGACCAGGGTGTGCTGCACCACCTCGGGCGGCACGCCGGCGCTGGTGGGGTGGCCGAAGGTCGCCAGCCCCGAGCCGGCCTTCACCAGCAGGGCGTCGGCGTGGCCGTGGTAGCAGCCCTCGAACTTGACGATCGCCGAGCGCCCGGTGGCGCCGCGTGCCAGCCGCAGCGCGCTCATCCCGGCCTCGGTGCCGCTGGACACCAGGCGCAGCTGCTGCACCGAAGGCACGTGCTCGATGATGGCGGCGGCAAGCTCCGCCTCGGCCTCGGTGGGGGCGCCGAAGCTCAGGCCGTCGCGCGCCGCGCGCGTCACCGCCTCCAGCACCGCCGGGTGGCCGTGGCCGAGGATCATCGGGCCCCAGGAGCCGATGTAGTCGATGTAGCGCCGGCCCTCGACGTCCCACATGTAGGCGCCCTCGGCGCGCCGGATGAAGCGCGGCGTGCCGCCGACGGCGCGAAACGCGCGCACCGGCGAATTCACGCCGCCCGGGATCAGCTGCTGCGCACGCTCGAAGGCGGCGGCGTTGCTCGTGTGTTCAGTGGACACGGCGCACCGCCGGCTTGCTCTTGGGGTCGACCGGCGGCTCGTCATCGTCGGGGGGTGTTCCGCCTTCGCTGCCCTCCTCGTCGGCCGGCGGCAGGGCCCAGAAGAAGCGGTCCGGCACCACATGGCCCATGCCGGGTCGGAAACCCGCGTCCAGGCTCTGGTCGAGGAAGGCCAGCGCCTCGCCGACCGCCGCCTGCAGCTCGCTGCCGGCGGCCAGCAGCGAAGCCAGGGCCGCCGCCAGGGTGTCGCCGCAGCCGACGAAGCCGGTGTCGAAGCGCTCGAACTTCTCGCCCGTCAACGCGCCCTGGGGCGAGGCGAGCACGTTGTCGATGAACTGCTCGCTGCCCTTGCTGGGCAGCAGCACGCCGGTGACGAGGACGTAGCGCGTGCCGTGCTCGCCGGCCGCCACCGCGAGCTCGCGCGGCGAGGCCGGGCGCTCGTTGTCCCAGTCGGGCAGCAGGAGGTCGGTCAGGGTCTGGTGGTTGCCCACCAGCACCTCGGTGGCCGGCAGGATGAGCTCGCGGAAGGCGTCGCAATAGTCCTGCTGCTGCTCGTCCTCGAGCCAGGACAGGGCCGGCAGGTAGGACACCAGCGGCACCTCCGGGTAGTCGGACAGCACCCCGGCGACCGCGCTCACGACCTCGGCGCTGCCCAGGTAGCCGGCCTTGAAGCCGGCCACCGTGACGTCTTCCAGGATGCTGCGCGCCTGCTCGGCCACCACCTCGGGGTCGAGCTCGTGCTGGTCGAAGACCTCGGCGGTGTCGCGCATCACGATCGCCGTCACCACTGGCAGCGCGTGCGCGCCCATCGCCGACACGGTGGCCACGTCGCCGGCGGTGCCGCCCGCGCCGCTGGGCTCGCTGGCGTTGAAGCACATGACGCAGGCCGGCGCCTCCTGCGCGGTTTCGGAGGGGTCGGCGACCGGTGCGGTATCGGGGTTCATCGGGCTATCCAGGACGGGCCGGTCCGGCGGCGAAGGCCGGTCCGGCGGCGGTGGCGTGGGGGCTGGAGACTTCCAGCGAAACTCGAGGAATGCGGCCTATGTGCTCACAATTCCTTGGATTTCGCGCGGACGCCATCGCTACAATCGATCGCCATTGTAGTGACCGAAGCCTTCCGACGTGAGCGAACCGCGTAGCTGGATGTGCCTCATCTGCGGCTGGATTTACGACGAGGCGGTCGGCGACCCTGAGCATGGCGTGGCCCCCGGCACGGCCTGGGAGGAAGTTCCCGCCGACTGGACCTGTCCCGAGTGCGCCGCCGGCAAGGACGACTTCGAGCAGGTGGACCTCTGAGCCGGGTCCAGCGGCGCGTCGGATCGAGGAGAGCTTGTGGAACTTCCCGCGGTGCCTGATGCCGCCGCCGCCGGTGCGCGCGTGCTGGTGGTCGACGACAGCAACACGATCCGGCGCAGCGCCGAGATCTTCCTGCGCCAGGGCGGGCACCAGGTGGTGCTGGCCGAGGACGGCTTCGATGCCCTGTCCAAGATCAACGACCACGAGCCCGAGCTGATCTTCTGCGACATCCTGATGCCGCGCCTGGACGGCTACCAGACCTGCGCCATCATCAAGCGCAACCCGCGCTTCGCCCGTGTGCCGGTGATCATGCTGTCGTCCAAGGACGGCTTGTTCGACAAGGCGCGCGGCCGCATGGTCGGCTCCGAGGACTACCTCACCAAGCCGTTCACCAAGGAACAACTGCTCAAGGCCGTGGAGGCCTTCCGGCGTCCGGCCTCTTGAGTCGCGCCGAGGCCGTCAACGGATCTGCACCTGCCGGCCCTGCCGGCGGGAGCGCCCAACCAGGACCCAAGCCATGCCCATCCACAAGATACTGGTCGTCGACGATTCCAAGACCGAACTGCACCACCTGTCGGACCTGCTCGGCCGCAAGGGCTATGCCGTGCGCACGGCCGAGAACGGCGACGAGGCGCTGCGCCGCCTGGCCGAGGAAAAGCCCGACCTGATCCTGATGGACGTGGTGATGCCGGGCCAGAACGGCTTCCAGCTCACGCGCACCATCACGCGCGACCCGCGCTGGGCCGACGTGCCGGTGATCATGTGCACCAGCAAGAACCAGGAGACCGACAAGGTCTGGGGCATGCGCCAGGGCGCGCGCGACTACATCGTCAAGCCGGTGGCGGCCGACGAGCTGTTCGCCAAGATCAAGGCCTTCGACTGACCGCAGCCGATGGCCCGCCGCGACGCGCTCCGTGACCTCCAGACGCGCCTGGCCGAGAGGCTGCAGGCGGTGCAGTCGACCACCCAGCGCACGGCCTGGCTGGCCGCCGAGTGCGAGGGGCAGGGCCTGCTGTTCCCGCTTGCCAGCGCCGGCGAGATCTTCACCCTGCCGGCCATCCTGCCGGTGCCGCACACCCGGCCCTGGTTCCTGGGCGTGGCCAACCTGCGCGGTGGCCTGCACGGGGTGGTCGACTTCGCGGCCTTCCTGGGCCTGCGCGCCGCCCACCCGGCGGCCGAGCCCTGGCGCGAGCAGGTCCGCGTGCTGGCCCTGAACCCGGCGCTGGGCAGCCACGCCGCGCTGCTGGTCGACCGCCTGGCCGGGCTGCGAAATCCGAACCAGATGCAGGCCCTGGCGGCAGACGATGGTGCGCGCCCGAGCTTTGCCGGCCCGCTGTGGCAGGACGAGGGCGGCCGCCGCTGGCAGGAGATCGACCTCGCGGCGCTCGCCGCGCACCCGGTCTTCCTGGGCATCGCGCAGTTGCAGTCAGCGGCCTGATCGGCCGCCTTCCCCATACCAGAACCAGGTACCGAGAGAGGACCTCCATGAGCTTCCTGGACAGGATCAAGGGCAAGTCGCGCACGGCACCCGATTCGGTGCCTCCGGTGCCCTTCGACGAGATCGCGGACACCGCCTCGCCGATGGAGCAGACGGTGCGCCTGGGCCACGGCGGCGCGACGCTGGCACCGCTGGACGCGCAGTCCACCCTCAGCCAGGCCTCGATCATCTCGGAAGCGGCGCCGTCGGAGCTGGCGGCCGACTACGGCGAGGCGGCGGCCGCCGCTGCGGTGGCGCCGACGCGGCCGCTGCCCTTCATCGGCCACCTGCCGCCGGCACGCCAGCAGCGCGCGCTGGTGATCGCCGGCGTGGCGGGGGTGCTGCTGCTGGTGGCCGCCGCCACCGCGGCGCTGCTGGCCGCCAACCGCAGCGCGGCCCAGGTGGACGCCACCGGCCGCGCCCAGACGCAGTCGCAGCGCCTGGCCAAGTCGGCCTCGCAGGCGGTGCTGGGGGTTCCCGAGGCCTTTGCCGAGGTCAAGGAGAGCGCCTTGCTGCTGGGCGGCAACGTGCGCTCGCTGCGCGACGGCTCGGGCGACGCGCCGGCGGTGTCGACCGGCCTGCAGCCGCTGGTGGAGCCGCTGCTGCCGCTGGTCGAGCGCGCCGAGCGCAACGTCACCATCGTGCTCGGGCAGCAGAAGACGCTGACCCTGGTGAACCAGGCCTTGCGCAACATCAACCGCCAGTCGGCCGAGCTGCTGGAGACCGCGGAGACCCTGTCCTCGTTGAAGCTGCAGCAGGAGGCCACGCCCGCCGAGCTGTCGGCGGTGGCGCAGCTGGTGATGCTGACGCAGCGCATCGGCAAGAGCACGAACGAGTTCCTGGCTGCCGAGGGCGGCAGCCCGGAGGCGGTGTTCCTGCTCGGCAAGGACTTGAACACCTTCCGCGAGATCGCCCTCGGCCTGCAGTCCGGCAGCCCCGAGCTGCGCCTGCCCGCCACGCACGATGCGCAGTCGCGCGAGATCCTGGCCGAACTGCTGGAGCGCTTCGAGCGCACGCGCACCGAGGCCAGCCTGATCCTGAACAACCTGCAAGGCCTGGTGCAGGCGCGCGACGCGCGCACCGCCATCGTGCAGGTCAGCGAGCCGCTGCGCCAGGGGCTGGACGAGCTGCAGCAGCGGCTGGCTGGCACCGGTGGCCTGTCGCTGCCCTACCTCGTCGCCGGCCTGCTCGGGCTGGCGCTGCTGGCGGCCAGCGGCTGGGGCCTGCTGCAGCTGTTCGTGCAGGAGCAGACCACGCGCGCGCGCGCCGCCGAGGCGCAGCGCCAGGAGGCCGAGCGCCAGGAGCACGAGGCCAAGCGCGTGAACGACGCCAACCAGGCCGCCATCCTGCGCCTCATGAACGAGCTGCAGACGGTGGCCGAGGGCGACCTGACGCAGCAGGCCACGGTGACCGAGGACATCACGGGCGCGATCGCCGACTCGGTGAACTACACGGTGGAGGAGTTGCGAAGCCTGGTGTCGCAGGTGCAGACCACGGTGACGCGGGTGACCGAAACCACGCAGCAGGTCGAGCAGACCTCCACCGAGCTGCTCGCGGCCTCCACCGAGCAGCTGCGCGAGATCCGCGAGACCGGCGAATCGGTGCTGCAGATGGCCGGCCGCATCAACGAGGTCTCGGCGCAGGCGCAGCAGAGTGCGCAGGTCGCGCGGCAGTCGCTGCAGGCCGCCGAGACCGGGCGCCAGGCGGTGCAGGACACGATAGGCGGCATGAACACCATCCGCGACCAGATCCAGGAGACCTCCAAGCGCATCAAGCGGCTCGGCGAGTCCTCGCAGGAGATCGGCGAGATCACCGAGCTGATCTCCGACATCACCGAGCAGACCAACGTGCTGGCGCTGAACGCCGCCATCCAGGCCGCCAGTGCCGGCGAGGCCGGGCGCGGCTTCTCGGTCGTGGCCGAGGAAGTGCAGCGGCTGGCGGAACGCTCGGGCGACGCGACACGGCAGATCGCCGCCATCGTGCGCACCATCCAGACCGACACCCAGGACGCGGTGGCGGCCATGGAGCGCTCGACCCAGGGCGTGGTCGACGGCGCGCGCCTGTCCGACGCGGC
The DNA here is from genome assembly GCA_963205525.1 of Pseudomonadota bacterium. The sequence goes on from CAUJJP010000129.1 coordinate 16,062, forward strand.
CGGCAACGCGCTGGGCGACATCGACCGCGTCTCGCGCGAGCTCGCCGAGCTGATCGAGCGCATCTCGCAGCAGGCGCTGGAGGAGGCGAGCTCGGCCAACGTGGTGGCCGAGAACATCCAGCACATCTTCGCCGTCACCGAGCAGACCGGCGACGGCACGCGCTCCACGGCGCAGATGGTGCGCGAGCTCTCGCGCACGGCCGAGGAACTGCGCCAGTCGGTGGCGCGCTTCAAGGTCGCTTGATCCATCGCCCGCGTGCCATCCGAAGCTGCCATGAACCTGCAAGCCGATCCGATCGCCGGTGAAGACCTCAGCGCCCTGGCCTGGGTGCAGGACGAGTTGCGCCGCACGCTGGACAACGCCCATCGCGCGCTGCGCCGCTACGTGCGCGAGGTCGAGGGCGCCGGCAGCTCCGACGTCGACAGCGCCGACCCGGCGGTGCTGCGCCAGGCCCGCGTGCAGCTGCACCAGGGCGTGGGCGCGCTGGAGCTGGTGGCGCTGCCGGCGGTGGCGCAGGTGCTGCGCGCCGGCGAGGCGGCGGTGCAGCGCATGCTGGCGCGACCCAAGGTGGCCACGCCGCAGGCGGTGGAGACCATCGAGCAGGCCTCGTTCGCGGTCCTGGACTACCTGGCGCGGATGCTCGCCGGCAAGCCGGTTCCGACCCTGGCCCTGTTCCCGCAGTACGCGGCGGTGCAGGCGCTGGCCGGGGCCGAGCGCGTGCATCCGGCCGACCTCTGGCAGCACGACTGGCAGTGGCGCCAGCTGCCCGCGGACACCCGCGTGACGCCGCGCGCCGCCGACGACCTGGCGCGCGGCGAGATGGAAGGCCTGACCCTGGCCTTGATGCGCGGCAGCGACCCCGCCGGCCCGCTGCGCATGAGCGACCTGTGCGCCGAGCTGGGCGCGGGCGCGAGCGGCGAGCTGGCGACCCTGTGGCGGCTTGCGTCGGCCTTCTTCGAGGCCCAGGCGGCGCAGCTGGTGGAGGCCGATGTCTACACCAAGCGCGTCGCCTCGCGCCTGCTGGCCCAGCTGCGCGGCGCCATCAAGGGCGATGCCGCGGCATCCGAGCGCCTGGCGCAGGACCTGCTCTTCTACTGCGTGCGGGCCGAGATGCGCGACCCCACGGCCACCCTGAGGCTGGCCGCGGTGCAATCGATGTGGCCGGGCGACCCGGCGGCGCGCACCGACTACGTGACCGCCCGCCTGGGCCTGTTCGACCCCGCCGTCGTGCAGCAGGCGCGCAAGCGCGTGACGGCGGCGAAGGACGCCTGGTCGCAGGTCGCGGGCGGCGAGCTGCAGCGCCTGCCCGGGCTGGGCGAGGCCTTCGTGCTGCTGGCCGACTCGGTGCAGCGCCTGTTCCCTGAGGGCGCGGTGCTCGCCCAGGGCTTGCAGGACGCCGCCGCCCGGTGCGCGCAGCAGCACAGCGCGCCGCAGCCCGAGCATGCGATGGAGGTGGCCACCGCGCTGCTGTACGTCGAGGCCGTGCTCGACGACGGCGAATTCGACCCGCCCGAACTCGGGGCGCGCGTGCAGCGGCTGGCGCAGCGCATCCGCGAGGTCGGCGCGGGTGCCGAGGCGCAGCCGCTCGAAGCCTGGATGGAGGAGCTGTACCGGCGCATCTCCGACCGCCAGACCATGGGCAGCGTGGTGCAGGAGCTGCGTTCCTCGCTGACCGAGATCGAAAAGCAGATCGACCAGTACTTCCGCGATCCCGCGCAACGCCAGCTGCTGATCCCGGTGCCTGGGCAGCTGTCGGCGATGCGCGGCGTGCTCACCGTGCTCGGCCTGGACCAGGCTTCGCAGGCGGTGCTGCACATGCGTGACCGGGTGGACGCGCTGGCGCAGACCGAGGTCGATCCGCAGCGCGTGGCGCAGGCCGGCACCTTCGAGCGCCTGGCCGACAACCTGGGCGCGCTGAGCTTCCTGATCGACATGCTCAGCGTGCAGCCGCAGCTGGCAAAGACGCTGTTCCGCTTCGACGCCGACACCGGCATGCTGAGCGCGGTGATGGGGCAGAGCGACCGCGCGACGCTGCCCGCCTTCGCCGCCACCGAGCTGACGCCGGCTGCCGAGCCGGCGCCCGAACCGGTGCCCGAACTGACGCTCGACACGGTCCCCGGGCTGGTGCCGACGGCGGCGCCGACTGTACCTGTGCCGGCGCAGGCGCCTGTGGCCAGCGGGCTGGAAGACGACGCCGAGATGCGCGAGATCTTCCTCGAGGAAGCGCGCGAGGTGATCGCCGGTGCGCGCGCCTCGCTCGCCCGGCTGGAGCAGGTGGCCGACGAGCTCGCCGAGCTGACCAGCGTGCGGCGCGCCTTCCACACCCTCAAGGGCAGCTCGCGCATGGTGGGCCTGAAGGCCTTCGGCGAGGCCGCCTGGAGCTGCGAGCAGCTGTACAACGCGCGCCTGGCGCAGCAGGCGCGCATGGATGCCGCGCTCGCCGGCCTGAGCACGCAGGCGGTCGACTACCTGGCCGACTGGGTGGAGGCGATCGCCGACGGTGCGGACCGCGGCCACGATCCGGCAGCGGTGGCGCGGGCGGCGGATGCGCTGCGCGAGCAGGGCCAGGCGCTGCCTATCGCGCCCGCGGTGGCACCGGGATCCGAAGCGCCGATCGCCCTGCCGCTGGCCGACGAGATCGAAGCGCCGATGCCGAGCGAGCTGCCGCAGGTGGCCGAGCTGCCCGAGCTGGCCGATCTGTCCGATCTGGCCGAGCTGCCGACCGAGGCCGAGCCGACGGAGGTCGAGCGCACCGACGTCCTGTCGCCGCTCTTCGCGCGCGTGCCCGACCTGCCGACCGCCGCGGACCTGGACCTGGCAGCGCAGGATCTGCCGGCCGAGCTGCCTGAGCTCGTGCTGGAGCTGCCGGATGAACTGCCGTCTGAGCTTGCGGCCGAGCCGCCAGCCGATCTGCCGGAGCCGGCGCCGGCCGCGCTGGGCGAGCCGCTGCAGCAGGCGGCGGCCGACACGCCTGCAGAATCCGCGGCCCCGGGTGCCGAGCCGGTCTGGCCGGACTTCACCCTCGATCTCGCGGCGCTGGAGGATGAACCCGCCGAACCCGCCGAACTGACCGAGCCCGCCGAACCCGCCGAGCCCGCTCAAGCGCTGCCGCTGGCCCAGGTGCTGGAGCTGCCGGCGCAGGAATTCGAGCTGAGCTTCGAGACGCCCGCGGAACCGATGGTGGCGGACGAAGTGGCCGCGGCCGCTGCGGCGGTCGAGCATGCCCAGTACGGCGAGCACCCCGCACTGGCCGGAGTTGCGCCGGTCGAACCCGAGACCCTGCAGCCTGCCGCGGTGCCGGTGCCGGACCTGTTCGAGGAGCCGGTGCCGGCCGTCGAGGCCGACGCGCCGCCTGTAGCGGCCGCCGATGCCACCCCCGCCGACGCGCCGGACCAGGCGCTGCCGACCGCCGCGGGCGAAGGTGCAGGACCGCTGGAACCGGCTCCCGCCCCCGACGACGAGTTCAAGCTCGTCGGCGAGCTGCGCATCCCGATCCCGCTGTTCAACATCTACCTCAACGAAGCCGACGAACAATCGCGGCGGCTGGGCACCGAGATCGCCGAGTGGTCGCTGGAGCCGCACCGTGCGCCGGCCGATTCGACGGTTGCGATGGCGCACTCGCTGGCCGGCAACTCGGCCACCGTCGGCTTCGCCGACCTGTCCTTGCTGGCGCGCACGCTGGAGCACGCGCTGATGCGCAGCCAGGCGATGGGCTGCGCCAGCGAGGGCGAGCCGGCCCTGTTCGGCGAGGCTGCGGAGGAGATCCGGCGCCTGCTGCACCAGTTCGCCGCCGGATTCCTGAAGGAGGTGAACCCGCAGCTGATGGCCCGCCTGCTGGACCACGAGGTGGCGACCTCGACGCCCGAGCGCGACACCGAGCTGCCGGCGCTGGACGACGGCTTCGACGGCGACGACTTCGAGCTGCGCGCCGACGAACCCGCGGTCCATACCGAACCCGAATGGGCGGCCGACGTCGAGGCGGTGGACGCGGTCGACCCCGACCTGTTCCCGATCTTCGAGGAAGAGGCCGACGAACTGCTGCCGCAGCTGCGCAGCCGGCTCGCGGACTGGATGCGCCACCCCGCGGACACCGGTGCCGCGGCCGCCTGCCTGCGCACCCTGCACACCTTCAAGGGCGGCGCGCGGCTGGCCGGTGCGATGCGCGTCGGCGAACTCGCGCACCGGCTGGAGGCCGAGATCGAGCAGCTGGCCGGCCGCGACGAGTCCGACCCGGGCGCCATCGAGCGCCTGCTCGCGCGCGCCGACACCATGGCCAGCGTGTTCGAGCTGCTGCGGGCGCGGCCGTCGATGCCGGCTGCGGTGCAGGCGACGGCCGAAACCGCCGCCCTGATCGAGGCCGAGCCGGATGCCGAACCGGACACCGAAGCGCCGCCGGTCGCGATGCCGGTCCTCGCCGACCCGGCGCTGCGTGCGGATCTGCTGCCAGACACCGGCGACACCGCTGACAGCGCCGACGCCGCCGCTGCAGCCACCGAGAGCGACCGGCCGGCCGCCGTCGACGCGACCACGCCGCTGCCTGTGTGGCCGGCCGCGGCGCCGGTGGCGGCCGAGCCGCCGCGCGCGATCGACTGGGAGCGCTTCGTGCTCTCGCCCGCGCAGAGCGTGCAGGCCGAGGACGCACCGGCCGATGCCGTCGCCCATGCCGCCGCCACCGTGCGCGTGCGCGCGCCGCTGCTGGACCGGCTGGTCAACCAGGCTGGCGAGATCAGCATCACGCGCGCGCGCATCGAATCGGCGACGCGCACCCTGCAGGGATCGCTGGAGGACCTGACCGACAACCTGGACAAGCTGCGGCGCCACCTGCGCGACATCGAGCTGCAGGCGGAAACCCAGATCAGCTCGCGCATGGAGGCGGCCAAGGCCGCGGCGCAGGCCTTCGATCCGCTGGAGATGGACCGCTTCACGCGCTTCCAGGAGCTCACGCGCATGATGGCCGAGTCGGTGAACGACGTCGCCACCGTGCAGCGCGGGCTGCAGCGCGCGCTGCAGTCCTCGGAGGACGAGCTGGCGCTGCAGGCCCGGCTCACGCGCGAGCTGCAGGGCGACTTGCTGCGCACGCGCATGGTCGAGTTCGAAAGCCTGGCCGACCGCCTGTACCGGGTGGTTCGGCTGGCCGCCAAGGAAACCGGCAAGTCGGTGCGGCTGGACATCCTGGGCGGTGCGATCGAAGTCGACCGTGGCGTGCTGGAGCGCATGGTCGGCCCCTTCGAGCACCTGCTGCGTAACGCGGTGGCGCACGGCATCGAGCCGGCCGCGCAGCGGCTGGCGGCCGGCAAGCCCGAATCCGGCACCATCACCATCAGCGCGGTGCAGGAGGGCAACGAGGTCGCGGTCGAGGTGCGCGACGACGGCGCCGGCCTGGACCTGGCGCGCATCCGCGCGCGCGCGCTGGAACGCGGCCTGCTCGCGGCCGACGCCACGCCCAGCGACGCCGAGGTCGCGCAGCTCATCTTCCTGCCCGGCTTCTCCACCGCCGACGCCGTCACCGGACTCGCCGGCCGCGGGGTCGGCATGGACGTGGTGCGCGCCGAGGTGATGGCGATGGGCGGTCGGGTCCAGACCGACGCCCGGCCCGGCCACGGCACGGCCTTCCGGCTCCTGCTGCCGCTGACCACGGCGGTCACCCAGGTCGTGATGCTGCGCTTCGGCGAACGCCAGGTGGCGGTGCCGTCGACCCTGGTGGAGGTGGTGCGGCGCGAGAAGGCGGCGCTGGTGGAGGCGGCCAGCGCGGCCGGCGTGCTCGCGCACGAGGGCGAGGAGGTGCCGCTGTACTGGCTGGGCGCGCTGCTGCAGGCCGAAGGGCACGGCGGTGGTGAGCGCTCGCAGACCGTGGTCGTGCTGCGCTCGGCTGCGCAGCGGGTGGCGGTGCACGTCGACGAGGTGATAGGCAACCAGGAAGTGGTGGTCAAGAACGTCGGCCCGCAGCTCGCGCACCTGCCCGGGCTCGCCGGCGTCACCCTGCTGCCTTCGGGCGCGGTGGCGACGATCTACAACCCGGTGGCGCTGGCCGCGGTGTACGGCGAGGAGGCGCGTGCGCGCATGCGCGCCAAGCCGCGCGCCGCGCCGCTGCAGCCGCAGGCGTCGTCGGAGGCGGTGGCGCTGGCGCCGCTGGTGCTGGTGGTCGACGACTCGCTCACCGTGCGCCGGGTGACGCAGCGCCTGCTGCTGCGCGAGGGCTACCGGGTGCAGCTCGCCAAGGACGGCATGGAGGCGCTCGAACGCCTGGCCGAGGAGCGCCCCGCGGTGCTGCTGTCGGACATCGAGATGCCGCGCATGGACGGTTTCGACCTCGTGCGCAACGTGCGCGCGGACCCTCGGCTGGCGCAGCTGCCGGTGATCATGATCACCTCGCGCATCGCCCAGAAGCACCGCGACTATGCGGCCGAGCTGGGCGTCGACCACTACCTGGGCAAGCCCTACGCGGAGGACGAACTGCTCGCCCTGGTGGCGCGCCACGTGCAGGCCGACATCGCCATCTGATCCTTCGCTGCGCCTTCGCTGCGCCTTCGCTGCGGCATCCGGCGGCGGCCGGCGTGCCGCCGCCAGGGTCTTGTGGCTCCGTGCGAGGGTCGATGCTCTAATCGACCGACCGCTTGCCACCGGAGTCGATCATGGGGACACCCAACGAGGCCTTGCAGCGCTTTGTGGCCGCGCGCGACTTCCTGCTCGCCCGGCGCGATGACCAGGCGGGTGCAGCGCGCGACTTCCGCTGGCCCGAACTGGAGCGCTTCAACTGGGCGCTGGACTATTTCGACAGCCTGGCCAGCGGCGCCGACGCGCAGCGCTGCGCGCTGTGGCTGGTGGGGGCGGACGGCAGCGAGCAGCGGCGCAGCTTTGCCGAGCTGTCGGCGCGCTCCGACCAGGTCGCCAACTGGCTGCGCGGCCTGGGCGTGCGGCGCGGCGACCGCGTCATGCTGATGCTGGGCAACGTCGTGCCCCTGTGGGAGATCACGCTGGCGGCGATGAAGCTCGGCGCGGTGGTGGTGCCGACCACCTTGCTCGCGCACGGGGCCGACCTCGCGGACCGCCTGCAGCGCGGCGAGGTGCGCCACGTGGTGGTCGAGTCCTCGCAGGCCGCCAGCTTCGACGAGCTCGGGCTGCCGTTCACGCGCATCGCGGTAGGCGCGCCGGTGCCGGGCTGGCACGCCTACGACGCTGCAGCCGCGGCGCCGGCCGCCTTCGTCGCCGACGGGCCCACCGCAGCCGACGATCCGCTGCTGCTGTACTTCACTTCCGGCACCACCTCCAAGCCCAAGCTGGTGATGCACTCGCACCAGAGCTATCCGGTCGGCCACCTCAGCACCATGTACTGGATCGGCATCCAGCCGGGCGACATCCACCTCAACGTCAGCTCGCCGGGCTGGGCCAAGCACGCCTGGAGCTGCCTGTTCGCGCCCTGGAATGCCGGCGCCACGGTGTTCGTCTACGAGAGCCCGCGCTTCGACGCGCCGGGCCTGCTGGCGGCGCTGGCGCGTCACGGCGTGACCACGATGTGCGCGCCGCCGACGGTCTGGCGGATGCTGATCCAGCAGGACCTGGCGTCCTACCCGGTGCGCCTGCGCGAGCTGGCGAGCGCCGGCGAGCCGCTCAACAGCGAGGTCATCGCCCAGGTGCGCCAGGCCTGGGGACTGAGCATCCGCGACGGCTACGGCCAGACCGAGACCACCGCCATCGTCTGCAACGCGCCCGGCCAGGCGCTGCGGCCGGGCTCCATGGGGCGCGCGCTGCCGGGCTACCGCATCGAGCTGCTGGACGCCGACGGCCAGCCGGCGCAGGAAGGCGAGATCGCGATCGCGCCCGAGCCGCGAGCGCTCGGCCTCATGCTGGGCTACGCCGACGACGCCGGCCGCTCGCGCCACCTCGGCACCGACGGCTACTACCGGACCGGCGACGTCGGCAGCCGCGACGCCCAGGGCTACATCACCTACGTCGGCCGTGCCGACGACGTGTTCAAGGCCTCGGACTACCGGATCAGCCCCTTCGAGCTGGAGAGCGCGCTCATCGAGCACCCCGCGGTGGCGGAGGCGGCGGTCGTCCCCAGCCCGGACGCGCTGCGCATGGCCGTGCCCAAGGCCTTCGTCAGCCTGGTCGCCGGGCGCACGCCCAGCGACGAGCTCGCGGGCGACATCCTGCGCTTCGTGCGCGACCGGCTGGCGCCCTACAAGCGCATCCGCCGGCTCGAGTTCTGCGAGCTGCCCAAGACCATCTCGGGCAAGATCCGGCGCGTCGAGCTGCGCCGCCAGGAGATGCAGCGCGACCCCGACCAGCGGCTGCCGGGCGAGTACTTCGACAGCGACTTCGTCACCCGTGGCCAGGGTGGCTGAGCCGGCGCGCCGGTGGCGCAGCGCCAGCCGCCGCCCCTGCGCAGTCCGGACCCAGGCTCCTACAATCGCCCCATGTCCGGCATCGACCTCACCAACCAGTTCCTGATCGCCATGCCCGGCATGGTGGACGGGAACTTTGCCGGCAGCGTGGTCTACCTGTGCGAGCACAACGAGAAGGGCGCGCTCGGGCTGGTGATCAACAAGCCGGTCGACATCACGCTGAAGAACCTGTTCGAGAAGGTGGAGCTGCCGCTGCAGCGCGAGGACCTGGCGGCGCAGCCGGTGTTCTTCGGCGGCCCGGTGCAGACCGAGCGCGGCTTCGTGCTGCACGAGGGGCAGGAGGGCGAGGCCTACAACTCGACCCTGAACATTCCCGGCGGGCTGGCGATGACGACCAGCAAGGACGTGCTGGAGGCGGTGGCCGGCGGCGCCGGACCGCGCAAGCTGCTGGTCACCCTGGGCTGCAGCGGCTGGTCGCCGGGGCAGCTGGAGGACGAGATCGGGCGCAACGGCTGGCTCACCGTCGCCGCCGACCCGATCGTCATCTTCGACACCCCGGTCGAGCAGCGCTACGGCCGCGCGCTCGGCCTGCTGGGGGTGGACCCGCGCATGCTCAGCGGCGAGGCGGGGCATGCCTGAGGGCGGCCGCACCCCAGCCCGCCCTGCGCAGACCTTTCTTTCCTTCGATTTCAGCCAGCGGCGGGTCGGCGTGGCCAGTGGCAACGCGCTGACGCGCAGCGCGCAGCCGCTGAAGACGCTGACCCAGCAGGGCGATGCGCGCTTCGCGGCGATTGCGGCGCTGCTGCGCGAGTGGCAGCCTGACGCGCTGGTGGTGGGCGTGCCGCGTCATCCGGACGGCGCGGCGCACGACAATACCCAGCGCGCGCAGCGCTTCGCGCGCCAGCTGCACGGCCGTTTCGGGCTGCCGGTGCACGAGGTCGACGAGCGCTGGACGACCACCGCCGCCGCCGAGGATGCCGGCCATGACCGCCGCGCCGACCTCGACGCCGCGGCGGCGGCGCTGATCCTGCAACAGTTCCTGGGGGAGCACCGATGAACCTCTCGCTCGACGCCGAGGCGCTGGTGGCGCAGCTGAGCGACGGCGTGCGCGGCCTGCTGGCGCCGGCCACGCAGCTGGTGGGCATCTGGTCCGGCGGCGCCTGGCTGGCACAGCGCCTGCAGCCCGAGCTCGGGCTGGCGGCGGTGGGCAGCGTCTCCAGCCGGCTGCACCGCGACGACTTCGGCCAGCGCGGCCTGGCCGCCGGGGCCGACGCCACCGTGCTGCCGTTCAGCGTCGACGGCGCCGACCTGCTGCTGATTGACGACGTGCTCTACACCGGGCGCACCATCCGCGCCGTGCTCAACGAGCTGTACGACTATGGTCGGCCGGCGCGCGTGCGGCTGGCGGTGCTGGTGGACCGCGGCGGGCGCGAACTGCCGATCGAGGCCGCCTATGCCGCCGCCCGCGTGAGCCTGCCGGCGGCGCAGCGGCTGCGCCTGGCGCGCGCCGAGGACGGCCGCTTCAGCTTCGACACCGAGGAGGCGCGCTGATGCTCTCGCGTCGCAACCCGCAGCTCAACCGCCACGGCGAGCTGATCCACCTGCTGTCCACCGAGGGCCTGCCCAAGGCCGTGCTGACGCAGATCCTGGACACTGCGGGCAGCTTTCTGAGCGTCAACGAGCGCGACGTGAAGAAGGTGCCGCTGCTGCGCGGCAAGAGCGTGTTCAACCTGTTCTTCGAGAACAGCACGCGCACCCGCACCACCTTCGAGATCGCGGCCAAGCGGCTCTCGGCCGACGTCATCAACCTCGACATCGCGCGCAGCTCCACCGCCAAGGGCGAGACCCTGCTGGACACCATCGCCAACCTGTCGGCGATGCAGGCCGACCTGTTCGTGGTGCGCCACAGCGAAAGCGGCGCGCCCTACCTGATCGCCCAGCACTGCGCGCCGCACGTGCACGTGGTGAACGCCGGTGACGGCCGCCACGCGCACCCGACGCAAGGCCTGCTGGACATGTACACGATCCGCCACTTCAAGGGCGACTTCGGCCCGCTCACGGTGGCGATCGTCGGCGACATCGTGCACTCGCGGGTGGCGCGCTCGGACATCCACGCCCTGACCACGCTGGGCGCGGCCGAGGTGCGCGCGGTCGGCCCCAAGACCCTGGTGCCGGCCGACCTGCGCCAGATGGGGGTGCGCGTGTGCCACGACATGGCCGAGGGCATACGCGATGCCGACGTCATCATCATGCTGCGGCTGCAGAACGAGCGCATGGGTGGCGCCATGCTGCCCAGTGCGGGAGAGTTCTTCAAGAGCTACGGCCTGAGCGCAGACAAGCTGGCGCTGGCGAAGCCGGACGCGATCGTCATGCACCCGGGGCCGATCAACCGCGGGGTGGAGATCGCCTCCGAGGTGGCCGACGGTGCGCACAGCGTGATCCTGCCGCAGGTCACCTTCGGCATCGCGGTGCGCATGGCGGTGATGTCCATCATCGCCGGCAACGAAGCCTGAACGCCGACCGGAGGAGCGCATGAACATCGTCATCGAAGGCGGGCGGGTGATAGACCCGGCGTCGGGACGCGACGAGCTGGCCGACCTCGCGATCGCAGCCGGTCGCATCGTGTCCATCGGCCGTGTGAGCGCCGACTTCGCTGCCGAGCGCCGCCTGGATGCGCGCGGCTGCATCGTCGCACCGGGCCTGGTGGACCTGGCGGCGCGCCTGCGCGAGCCGGGCCGCGAGCACGAGGGCTTTCTGGAGAGCGAGCTCGCCGCCGCCGCGGCGGGGGGCGTCACCAGCCTGGTCTGCCCGCCCGACACCGATCCGGCGCTGGACGAGCCGGGGCTGGTGGAGATGCTCAAGTTCCGCGCCCGCAAGCTCAGCCGCTGCCGGCTGTTCCCGCTCGGCGCGCTCACGCGCGGGCTGGCGGGGCAGGCGCTGACCGAGATGGCCGAGCTCACCGAGGCCGGCTGCATCGGCTTCTCGCAGGCCGAGGCCGCGGTCGCCGACACCCAGGTGCTGTGGCGCGCGCTGCAGTACGCCGCCACCTTCGGCTACACGGTCTGGCTGCGGCCGCAGGACCGCTGGCTGGGTACCGGCGTGGCCGCCAGCGGCGCGGTGGCGACCCGGCTCGGGCTGTCCGGGGTGCCGGTGGCGGCCGAGACGGTGGCGCTGGCCACCATCTTCGAGCTCGTGCGCGCCACCGGGGCGCGCGTGCACCTGTGTCGCCTCTCCAGCGCCGCCGGTGTCGCCATGCTGCGCGCCGCCAAGGCCGAGGGCCTGCCGCTGAGCGCCGATGTCAGCATCAACTCGCTGTTCCTCACCGATGTCGACATCGGCTACTTCAACCCCGCGATGCGGCTGGTGCCGCCGCTGCGCAGCGCGCGCGACCGCGACGCCCTGAGCGCGGCGCTGGCCGACGGCTGCATAGACGCGCTGGTCTCCGACCACCTGCCGCTGAGCGCCGACGAGAAGACCCTGCCCTTTGCCGAAGCGGCCCCGGGCGCCACCGGGCTGGAGCTGCTGCTCGGGCTGGCGCTGCACTGGGGCGAGCGCAGCGGCGCCGGGCTGATGCGCGCGCTCGCGGTGGTCACGCAGGCGCCGGTGGCGGTGCTGGGTCGGGCTCTGGGCTCGCTCGCGGACAGTGCCGGGCGGGTGGTCGAGGGCGGCGTTGCCGACCTGTGCGTCTTCGACCCCACACAGCGCTGGCCGGTGCAGCCGCAGGCGCTGAAGAGCCAGGGCCGGCACACCCCCTTTGCCTTCGAGCACAGCGCGCTGGAGCTGCCGGGCCGGGTACGCGCGACCCTGGTCGCCGGCACCCTGGCCTACGAGTCGGCCGTCGCCGGCTGATGCTGCGCGCCTGCTGGCGGCTGTTGCGCGCGCTCACACACACGCTGCACGGTGCGCTGATCGTCTGGCTGGTCTTCCCCTGGCTGGGCCGGCGCGCGCGTGAGCAGCGCATTCGCTGGTGGGCGGCCAAGCTGCTGCGCGGCCTGGGGCTGGAGCTGCGGGTGCGCGGGCGCCTCAAACCCGGCGCCAAGCTCATCGTCCTCAACCACGTGTCCTGGCTGGACGTGATGGCGCTGCACGCGGTCTGCCCCGAGGCGCGCTTCGTCGCCAAGGCCGAGGTGGGGGACTGGCCGCTGCTGTCTGGCCTGGTCGACGCCGCGCGCACGCTCTACCTGCGACGCGAGAACCGGCGCGACGCCCTGCGCGTGGTGCACGTCATGGCGCAGGCGCTGGACGGCGGCGACACGGTGGCGGTGTTCCCCGAGGGAACGACCGGTCCCGGCCCGGCGCTGCTGCCGTTTCACGCCAACCTGCTGCAGGCGGCGATCGCCACCGGCGCGGCGGTGCAGCCGGTGGTCCTGCGCTACGCCGAGCCGGGCCATCGCTTCAGCCCGGCGGTGGCCTGGGTCGGCGAGACGACACTGCTGGACAGCCTGCGCCGCCTGGTGCGCGCGCGCGGCCTGGTGCTGGAGCTGGACATCCTCGCGCCGCAGTCCAGCGCGCACGCCGACCGGCGCGCCCTTGCCGCCCGCCTGCAGGGGCTGATCGGGGAAGGGCTTGCAAGCGGCTAGAGTGTGCGGGTGAACGATCCCGCCAGCGCCCAGACCCTGCAGATCCGCCGCGTCGGCATCGACACCTGGCGCGAGAGCGTGGTCTACCTGCACCGCGACTGCCCGCTGGTGCGCGCCGAAGGGCTGCAGCCCCTGTCCAAGGTCATGGTGCAGGCCAACGGCCGCACGCTGCTGGCGGTGCTCAACGTGGTCGACGACGCGCGCATCCTCGCCCCCTGCGACCTCGGCCTGGGCGAGGACGCCTTCGCCCGGCTCGGCGTCGCCGAGGGGCATGCGGCGCAGATCGAGCACGCCGAGCCGCCACCGTCCATGGCCGCGCTGCAGCGCAGGATCGTCGGCGACCGGCTGAGCGGGGCCGAGCTGCACGCCATCGTCGCCGACATCGCCGCCGCGCGCTACTCCAAGGTCGAGCTTGCCGCCTTCGTCGTCGCCAGCCAGCAGTTCGAGTTCGACCGCGACGAGGTCCTGCACCTGACGCAGGCCATGATCGCCGTCGGCCAGCGCCTGCAATGGCCGCCCGCCAACGGCCCGGTGGTGGACAAGCACTGCATCGGCGGCATTCCGGGCAACCGGACCTCGATGCTGGTGGTGCCCATCGTCGCCGAGCACGGGCTGCGCTGCCCCAAGACCTCCTCGCGCGCCATCACCTCGCCGGCCGGCACCGCCGACACGATGGAGGTGCTGGCCGAGGTGGCGCTGCCGACCGAGCGGCTCGGCGAGATCGTGCGCGCCACCGGCGGCTGCCTGGCCTGGGGTGGTACCGCGGGCCTGTCGCCGGCCGACGACATCCTGATCTCGGTCGAGCGGCCCCTGGCCCTGGACAGCGCGGGGCAGATGGTGGCCTCCATCCTGAGCAAGAAGATCGCCGCCGGCTCGACCCATCTGCTGCTGGACATCCCGGTCGGGCCGCAGGCCAAGGTGCGTGGCATGCGCGAGGCGCAGCGGCTGAAGAAGCTGTTCGAGTTCGTCGCCGGCCGGCTCGATCTGCAGCTCGACGTCCTGATCACCGACGGCCGGCAGCCGATCGGCCGCGGCATCGGCCCGGCGCTGGAGGCGCGCGACGTGATGCAGGTGCTGGCAGGCGACGCGGCAGCGCCGGCCGACCTGCGTGCCAAGGCCTTGCGCCTGGCCGGCCGCATGATCGAGTTCGACCCCGGCGTGCGCGGCGGTGACGGCGTCCGCATCGCGCGCGAGATCCTCGATTCCGGGCGTGCGCTGCAGCGCATGAATGCGATCATCGACGCCCAGGGCCGGCGCGTGCCGCCCGCGCCCGCCGCACTCGTGGTCGAGCTCGGCGCGCCGCGTGCCGGCACCCTGGTCGGGGTCGACAACCTGCGCCTGGCGCGCATCGCGCGCGCGATCGGCGCACCGCAGGTACCGGCGGCCGGTGTCGACCTGCTCGTGCGCCTGGGCCAGCGGGTCGAGCGCGGCCAGCCGCTGTACCGGCTGCACGCCAGGCACCGGGCCGACATGGACTTCGCGCACCGGATGGCGCTCGTCGACAGCGGCTGGCGCATCGGCGATGCCGCCGAGCTGGCGCAGGCCGTGGTCGACGATCCGGACTGAAAGGGACAAGCCGTGCTGCTTTGCTTCGACGACGAGCTCGCCTTCGCCACCGCCCTGGCGCGGACGCTGGCGTGCCCGCTGGCGCTGGTGCAGCGGCACGCCTTTCCGGATGGCGAGACCCGGCTGCGGCTGCCGTCGCTGCTGCCCGCGGATGTGATCCTGCTGCGCGGCCTGCAGCAGCCCAACGCCAGGCTTGCCGAGCTGTGGCTGGCGGCGGCCGGTGCGCGCGAGCTGGGCGCGCGGCGCCTGAGCCTGGTCAGCCCCTACCTGGCCTACATGCGGCAGGACATGGCGTTCACGCCCGGCGAGGTGGTGAGCCAGCGCCACCTGGGCACCCTGCTGGCGCAGGTCTTCGACCGCGTGCTCACCGTCGATCCGCACCTGCACCGGGTCAGCACGCTGGACGAGGTGCTGCCGGGGCGGCGCGGCGTGGCCCTCGGCGCCGCTCCGCTGCTGGGCTGCTGGGTGGCGCAGCAGTGTCCGCATGCCTTGCTGCTGGGCCCGGACCAGGAATCCGAGCAATGGGTGGCGGCGGCGGCGCAGGCGGGTGGGCTGGAGCACGCCGTGTGCCACAAGCGACGCCATGGCGACCACGAGGTGGACGTGGACTTGCCGGCGCGGGCGCTGGCCGGGCGCCACGTGGTCCTGCTGGACGACGTGGCCAGCACCGGACGCACCCTGGTGGCGGCCGCGCAAGGCGCGCTCGCCGCGGGCGCGACCGCGGTCGATGTCGCGGTGACGCACGCCTTGTTCGTCGGCGACGCCGAAGCCCGGCTGCGCGCGGCCGGCGTCGGCCGCCTCTGGAGCACCGACTGCGTGCCGCACCCGAGCAACGTGGTGTCCGTGGTGCCGATCCTGGCGCAGGCGCTGCAGGGCTGAGGCGCCGTCGGCGCGCGGCGAAGCGGGGCCGGGCTTACATTCGGACGTGTAGCGATCCTTGGGGGACGGCATGGCCCAGCTGGGTGAAGTGGCGGCGGAGATCCGGATCGGTGAGGCGCTGCCCTTCGACATCCTGAGCGCCAGGGGCCAGCTGCTGCTGGCGCGCGGGCAGGCGGTCGCCACCGCGGCACAGCTCGAACAGCTGATCGAACTCGGGGCGAGCGTCGACGATGACCAGCTCGCCCTGCTGCGCGCGCCGGCGCAGCAGCCGGCCGCGGCCCGGACCCTGTTCGAACTCTGGGCGCAGGCGCCGGCGCAGCTCGGCCACCTGCTGGCCAGCGTGGCCGAGCCGGGCTTCGGCGCTCGCCTGGCGGCCTTCGTCGCCGACCACCAGGCCTTGCTCAGGCGCGATGTGGACATCGCGATCTATCTGGCGGTGCGCCAGGACGGCAACCAGCTCCATCGCTACGGCCTGCTGCACGCGCTGCACGCGGCGCTGGTGGCGGAACTGGCCGCGAGCCGGCTCGGCTGGGCTGAGGCGGATAGGCTGCGCCTGGTGCAGGCGGCGCTGACCATGAACCTGGCGATCGTCGGCCTGCAGGGTCGTCTGGCCTGCAGCGAGACCCGCGTCACGCCGGCCCAGCGCGCCGAGCTGCGCGCCCACCCCGCCGCAGCCGCCAGCGCCCTGCGCGCGGCCGGCATTGACGACGAGGACTGGCTGCAGGCGGTGGCGCAGCACCACGAGCGCAGCGGTGGCGGCGGCTACCCGGACGGCATCGACGCCCCGACCCCGCTCGCGCTGGTGCTGCGCCTGGTCGACGTGTTCTGCGCCAAGATCAGCGCGCGGCCGTCGCGGCCGGCGCTGACGGTGCAGGAGGCGGCGCGCCAGATGTTCGTCGAGGCTGCCGGCCACCCGCTGGCGGCGGCGCTGGTCAAGGAGTGCGGCCTGTATCCGCCGGGGGACTTCGTGCAGCTTGCCAGCGGCGAGTGCGCGGTCGTGCTGCGCCGTGGCGTCGACGTGCGCACGCCCCTGGTGGCGGCGATCACGAACGCCGCCGGGGCGCCCATCGTCGACACCCTGCAGCGTGACAGCGCCGACCGCCGCTACGCCATCGTCGGGCCGGCGGCGCAGCTCAAGCTGCTGCAGCGACTGCCGCCGCAGCGCCTGTACGGCCTGTGCCTGCTCGACGAGCCGGCCGCGGGGCCGGCGCCCTAGGAAGGCCGGGCAGGGGGGCTATCGGCCGCCGGCCTGGCCTTGGGCCGCGACCGCGGCCGCCGCAGCCGCCGCCGCTTGCGCATCGCCGAGGTAGCGCCGGCTCAGGGGCCTGAGCTCGGCGTCCAGGGTGTAGACGAGCGGGATGCCGTTCGGGATGTTGACGCCGACGATCTCGTCGTCGCCGATGCCGTCCAGGTATTTCACCAGCGCGCGCATGCTGTTGCCGTGTGCAGCCACCAGCAGCCGCCTCCCGGCGCGGATCTGCGGCGCCAGTTCCTCGTGCCACAGCGGCAGCACGCGCGCCACCGTGTCCTTCAGGCACTCGGTGAGCGGCACCTGGTCCGGCGCGAGGCCGGCGTAGCGCGGGTCGCGACGCTCGCAGCGCGCGTCCTCGGGCGCCAGCGGCGGCGGCGGCGTGTCGTAGCTGCGGCGCCAGCTGAGCACCTGGGCGTCGCCGTATTGCCTGGCCATGTCGGCCTTGTTCAGGCCCTGCAAGGCGCCGTAGTGGCGCTCGTTGAGCCGCCAGCGATTGCTCACGGGCAGCCAGGTCCGCTCCAGGGTGTCCAGGCAATGCCACAGGGTCCAGATCGCGCGTTGCAGCACCGAGGTGTAGCAGTGGTCGAAGGCGAAGCCCTCGGCCTTCAGCAGCCTCCCGGCCTCGCGCGCCTGCGCGACGCCGGTGGCGGTGAGCTCGACGTCGGTCCAGCCCGTGAAGCGGTTCTCCAGGTTCCAGGTCGATTCACCGTGGCGCAGCAGAACGAGGGTATGCATGGGCGGAATTCTATAATCGCCGGTTTTGCCGTCTGGACGCATTGCCCGTGGTCGATTTCCTGCGCGAGAACTGGTTGCTGGTGCTGCTGGCCCTGACCTCGGGGGCGCTGCTGCTGCGCCCCAGCCTGGCCGGTGCCGGCGGCGGCGCCCGCGTCTCGGCGACCGAGGCGGTGCGTCTGATCAACCGCGAGAAGGGCGTGCTGATCGACGTCTGCGAGCCGGCCGAATTCGCCGCCGGCCACCCGGTCGGCGCCAAGAGCGTGCCGGTGGGCAGCCTGGACGGCGCGAAGGCGCTGCCGGCCAACAAGTCCACCCCCGTCATCCTGACCTGTGCCTCCGGGGCGCGCGCCGCGCGCGCGGCGGCGCTGCTGCGCAAGCAGGGCTACGAGAAGGCGCTCGTGCTCGCGGGCGGCAATAAGGCCTGGTCCGACGCCAGCCTGCCGATCGAGAAGGGGGCCTGAGGTCCCCACCGGCCGCACCCTGGCCCGCGCGGGTGGCCGGATCCCCTGATCCCGGCGTCCCGCGTGCGGTCATCCGCGCCGCCTCACCCGCCGATCCACCCGCTTGCCGACAATCCCGCCCATGAATCCCGTCCGCATGTACACGACGCAGGTCTGCCCCTACTGCGCGCGCGCCAAGATGCTGCTCAAGCAAAGAGGGGTCGCCGAGATCGAGGAGATCCGCATCGACCTCGACCCCGAGGCGCGCGAGCACATGATGCGCCTGACCGGGCGCCGCACGGTGCCGCAGATCTTCGTCGGCGACACCCACGTCGGCGGCTGCGACGACCTGATCGCGCTCGACCAGCGCGGCGGCCTGCTGCCGCTGCTCGGCGCCGCCGGCTGAGCGACTGAGCCGCTGTGCGGCCGAGCGGGCCGCTGCCGGCGTCCCGACCTCGGCGCGCGGCCGGGGGTGACCAGGAGGCCGGGCCATAATCCGCGATTCAACCGGAAGAGACCCATGGCCGAAGACAACACCCCCGTGTTCAACATCCAGCGCATGTACCTGAAGGACTTGTCGCTGGAGCAACCCAACTCGCCGCGCATCCTGCTCGAGCAGCAGCAGCAGCAGCCGCAGGTCGACATCAACCTCGGCATGGCCGCCGAGGGCATCGCCGAGGGCGTGTTCGAGGTCACCGTCACCGCCACCGTGACGACCAAGGTGCAGGACAAGGTGCTGTTCCTGGTCGAGGCCAAGCAGGCCGGCATCTTCGAGATCCGCAACGTCCCGGCCGAGCAGATGCAGGGCATCGTCAGCATCGTCTGCCCGCAGATGATCTACCCCTATCTGCGCGCCATCGTGTCGGACGTCTGCACGCGCGCCGGCTTCCCGCCCATCCTGCTCACCGAAGTCAACTTCCAGGCCATGTTCGAGGCCCAGCAGCAGGCGCAGGCGGCCGAGGCCAACGGCGGCTCGCGCATCATCACCTCCGCCAACTGAGGACCATGCGCATCGTCGTGCTCGGGGCTGGTGCCTGGGGCACGGCGCTTGCGGCGTCTGCCGCCGCACGCCACGAGGTGATGCTGTGGGCGCGCGACGCCGCGCAGGCCGACGCCATGGCGGTCCAGCGCGTGAACGCGCGCTACCTGCCCGAAGTGGCCCTGCCCGCGGCGCTGGCGCTCAGCGCGGACCTGCAGGCCGCGCTCGCCCACGCCGGTGATGACGGCCTGACCGTGATCGCGACCCCGATGGCGGCGCTGCGCGCGCTGCTGCGCGAACTGCCCGCCGGGCGCGGCCTGCTGTGGCTGTGCAAGGGTTTCGAGCAGGGCAGCGGCCGGCTCGGCCACGAGATCGCGCGCGAGGAACGCCCGAACGCCTCTTGCGGCATCCTTTCCGGGCCGAGCTTTGCGCTCGAGGTCGGCCGCGGCCAGCCGACCGCGCTGGTCGCCGCGAGCGCCGACCCGCAGCTCGCCGCAGCGGCGGTGCAGGCCTTTCACTTCGAGGCGCTGCGTGTCTACAGCAGCGAGGACGTGGTCGGTGTCGAGGTCGGCGGCGCGGTGAAGAACGTGCTCGCGATCGCCACCGGCATCGTCGACGGCATGCCGCAACCGGGCCTGAACGCGCGCGCGGCGCTGATCACGCGCGGCCTGGCCGAGATGACCCGGCTCGGCCTGGCGCTGGGTGCGCGCGCCGACACCTTCATGGGCTTGTCCGGCCTCGGCGACCTCGTGCTGACCGCCACCGGTGAGCTGTCGCGCAACCGGCGCGTCGGCCTGTTGCTGGCCCAGGGGCTGGCCTTGCCGCAGATCCTGGCCGAGCTGGGCCATGTGGCCGAAGGCGTGTACAGCGCCGCCACCGTGCTGGCGCGCGCGCAGGCGCTGGGCGTCGAGATGCCGATCACGCAGGCCGTGGTGGAAGTGCTGGACGGCCGCCTGACCCCGGCGGGCGCGATGGCGCGGCTGATGGAGCGGCCGACCCGCACCGAAGCCATCCATGCGCAAGGAGCCGGCGCTCGCTAGGGTTCGGCGGCGTCAATCGCCGCCCACATAGCCCTGCTGGCGCCAGGCCTCGAACACCGCCACCGCCACCGCATTGCTCAGGTTCAGGCTGCGCTGGCCGGGGCGCATGGGCAGCCGCAGGCGCTGCGCCGCGGGGATGCTTTCGCGCAGCGCCGCCGGCAGCCCGCCCGATTCGCTCCCGAACACCAGCCAGTCGCCCGGCCGCCAGGCCAGGTCGGCAAAGCTGCGGCGGCTGCCGTGGGTGCTGAAGATGAAGCGGCGCGCCGGGTCGCCCGGCAGCGCCAGGCACAGCGCGTCCCAGCTCGCGTGGCGGTGCACGGCGGCGCTCTCGTGGTAGTCCAGCCCGGCACGGCGCAGCAGCTTGTCGTCCATCGAGAAGCCCAGCGGCTCCACCAGGTGCAGCTGGCAGCCGGTGTTGGCCGCCAGCCGTATCACGTTGCCGGTGTTGGGCGGGATCTCGGGCGCGACGAGGACGATGTGGAACATGGGTGGCGGCGATTGTCAGGGCGTGCGTGCCAGCACCCAGGCGCGCACCGATGCCGCACCGGCGGCGCGCAAGGCCAGGGCAGCGGCGCCGACGCTGGCGCCGGTGGTCAGCACGTCGTCCACGAGCGCGACGTGGCGCCCGGCCACCGCCTGCGGCAGGGCCACCACGAAGGCGCCCTGCAGGTTGCGCTGGCGCGCGGCGCGGTCCAGCCCGGCCTGGGGCGCGGTCTCCAGCCAGCGCTGCAAGACCCGTGGCGAGGCGGGCCGACGCTGCCCTCTTGCGACCCGGCGCGCCAGTTCCCAGGCCTGGTTGTAGCCGCGCTCGGCGAGCCGGCGCGGCGCCAGCGGCAACGGCAGCACGAGGTCGACCTGCGCCGCCTCGTGCGCCGCAACGGCGCTGGCCAGGCGCTGCGCCAGCAGCGCCGCCAGATCCACCCCGGCGTGGTACTTGAAGCGCTGGATCAGGCCGTCCCAGGGTGGCGCGTAGTCCACCGCGCAGCGGCAGTGCGCGAGCGGCAGCGGGTGTGCCAGGCAGGTACCGCAGGCGGCGGCGGCAAACGGCAGGCGCATGCCGCAGCCGTCGCAGCGCAGCGTTGGCAGCGCGGGGGCGCAGTCCGCGCACAGCCGGCCGCGGGTCCAGCGGCGACAGTGTTCGCACTGCCCCGGGCCGCGGCTGGGTGTCCACTCGGGGGGCCATCGCATGCTGACGGTCAATATACTGGTCCGCATGCTTGATGCGGCAGCGCCCCGATCGACGCGACGCCCGGTGGACGAAGCGGCGCTGGTGCGCATCCGGCGCCGGCTGGCGCTGGCGGATGCGCCGCCCTGGCTGCATGCCGAGGTCGCGCGCCGCATGGCGCAGCGGCTGGCCATCCTGAAGCGGCCGCCGCAGCGCGTCCTCGACTGGTATGGCCACGACGCGGCCAGTGCGCCGGTGCTCGCCAGCGCCTGCGCGCAGGCGCGCGTGCAGCGGGTGGATCCCCTGGATGCCCCGGGTTCACCGGATCTTCCCGCGCCCGCCCCGGGTGGACGGCGCTGGTGGCCGTGGCGGCGTGCCCGGCCGGGCCTGCAGCCGGCGGCCGGCCTGGGTGCCGAGGCGGGCGATCTGCTGTGGGCGCACATGGGCCTGCACTGGTGCGCCGACCCGCTGGCCGAGATGCGCCGCTGGCACGCGGTGCTGGCGGTGGACGGGGTGCTGATGTTCTCCACCTTCGGCCCCGGCACCGCGGAGTCCTTGCGCGGGCTGTACCGCACGCAGGGCTGGCCGGCGCCGGCAGCGCCGCTGGTGGACATGCACGACCTCGGCGACATGCTGGGCGAGGCCGGCTTTGCCGAGCCGGTGATGGACCAGGAGACCCTGGTGCTGAACTGGGCCGACGCGCCCGCCATGCTGGCCGAGCTGCGCAGCCTGGGCGGCAACGCGGATCCCGCACGCCACCCCGGGCTGCGGACGCCGGGCTGGCGGCGGCGCCTGCTGCAGGCCTTGACGCCGCCCGACGGCGGCCGGCCCGGCCTGGCCTTCGAGATCGTCTACGGGCACGCGTGGCGGGCGCCGACGCGGGTGCCCGTCACCCGGGAAACCCGAGTAGGCCTTCAGGAGATGCGTTCTATACTCCGTCGCTAAGGTCTGGTGTTGATCCAGATCGAACAGACAATAAATTGACGGAGACTGGATGCGCGTGCCCGCGTGATCTCGGGCACGAATGTCGCATCACCGCGCCTTGTGCCCTGGAAGCGCCGCCATGCATGCCGCCATCGCTCCCCTTGCGTGGCCCGCCCAGGCCGGGGTACTGACGGGCCGGCGCGCACCAGGTCTTCCTGCCGCCATCGCTGCGGCGGTCTGGCACCCCGCACCCGTCCTCGCACGGGGACCGGGCTGCCTGGCCCTGGCGCCACAGGCCGAACCCCCGGAACTGCAATCGCAAGGATGTTCACGATGACGAAACTGCTGCGCCGTGGCCTTCCCATCGGCCTGTTCATGGCTGCAGGTGCTGCGCTGGCGGCGCGGGTGAACGATCTGCCCGGCGGGCCGGCGGTCAATCAGCTCGACCTGCAGCCGCCGGCGACCGCGCTGGCGGCCGAGGTGCAGTGGCTGCACTGGGTGATGATGGTCATCTGCGTGCTGATCTTCGTCGGCGTGTTCGGGGTGATGTTTTATTCCATCCTCAAGCACCGCAAGTCGGTCGGCCACAAGGCGGCCCACTTCCACGAAAGCCTGACGGTGGAGATCGCCTGGACGGTGGTGCCCTTCCTGATCGTGATCGCGATGGGCGCCATGGCCACGCGCACCGTGGTCGCGCAGAAGGACACCTCGAACGCCGACCTCACCATCAAGGCCACCGGCTACCAGTGGAAGTGGGGCTACGACTACCTGAAGGGCGAGGGCGAAGGCATAGGCTTTCTGTCCATGCTCGACTACGGCCACCGCCAGATGTCCGACGCCGGCACCCCGCAGGGCGACGACTACCTGCTGAAGGTGGACAACCCACTGGTGGTGCCGGTGGACGCCAAGGTGCGCATCATCACCACCGCCAACGACGTCATCCACGCCTGGATGGTGCCCGCCTTCAGCGTCAAGCAGGATGCGATCCCCGGCTTCGTGCGCGACACCTGGTTCAAGGCCACGCGTACCGGCGACTTCTACGGCCAGTGCGCCGAGCTGTGCGGCAAGGAGCACGCCTACATGCCCATCCATGTCAAGGTCGTCAGCCGCAGCGAGTACAGCGCCTGGGTCGACGCCAAGCGCAAGGAGATGCAGGCGCTGGCCGATGACCCGAACAAGGAATGGGTGCTCGCCGATCTGGTGGCCCGCGGCGAGAAGGTCTACCAGGCCAATTGCCAGGCCTGCCACCAGGCCAGCGGCAAGGGCGGCGGCGCGATCAAGCCGCTGGACGGCAGCGCCGTGGTGCTGGGCGAGGACCCGGCGCGCCAGATCCGCACCGTGCTGGACGGCGCCGCCGGCGGCGCGATGCCGTCCTGGCGCCAGCTCTCCGACACCGAGATCGCGGCCGTGATCACCTACACCAAGAACGCCTGGAGCAACCACACCGGCCGGCTGGTGCAGCCGGCCGAGGTCGTGGCTGCCCGCAAGTAATCCCGAGAACGCCCAGGAGAGCCGCATGAGTGCAGTCCTCGACCACGGCCACGCGCACGGTCACGCCCAGGATCACGCGCACGCCCAGCATCCGAGTGGCTGGCGCCGCTGGGTGTTCGCCACCAACCACAAGGACATCGGCACGATGTACCTGCTGTTCTCGTTCACCATGCTGATGGTGGGCGGGCTGCTGGCGATGGGCATACGCGCCGAGCTGTACCAGCCCGGGCTGCAGTTC
>CAUJJP010000130.1 GCA_963205525.1 Pseudomonadota bacterium
CAGGCCTGCGCATCGAGGCCGAACCAGGCCGCCGGCACCCCCGCCACCGGCAGGGCGAGCAAGAGGCAGATCAGGGTCAGCAGCGGGCGCAAGACGGGCGGCGGTTCGAGATGATGAAGATGCGAACCGTTTGCATTGCGGCCCGGCCGATATCATAGGGGGATGTTTCTGCAGGTCGAATCGGTCAGCGTGCGCTACGGCGACACCCACCCTCGCGCGGCGGTCGACCATGCCAGCTTCGGTCTTGCGGCGGGCGAGATCGGGGTCTTGATCGGCCCTTCGGGCTGCGGCAAGACCTCGCTGCTGCGCGCGGTGGCCGGCCTGGAGCGCGCCGCCAGCGGTCGCATCACGGTCGACGGCCGGCGCCTGGACGACGCCGTCAGCGGGCTGCACCTGGCGCCCGAGGACAGGCGCATCGGCATGGTGTTCCAGGACTACGCCCTGTTCCCGCACCTGAGCGTGGCCGACAACGTCGGCTTCGGGCTCGCCCACCTGCCGCGCGCCAAGCGCCAGCAGCAGGTGCAGCGCATGCTGGAACTGGTGGGACTGGCACATGCGGCCAGACGCGCACCGCACCAGTTGAGCGGCGGCCAGCAGCAGCGCATCGCGCTGGCGCGCGCGCTCGCCCCCGAGCCGCGCCTGCTGCTGCTGGACGAGCCCTTCTCCAGCCTGGACGTCGATCTGCGCGAACACCTGGCGCAGGAGCTGCGATCCATCCTCAAGGCCAGCGGCACGACGGCGCTGTTCGTCACCCACGACCAGCTCGAGGCCTTTGCCCTGGGCGACGCGATCGGCGTCATGAACGAGGGTCGGCTCGAGCAGTGGGGCGACGCCTACACCCTGTACCACCGGCCGGACACGCGCTTCGTCGCCGGCTTCATCGGCCACGGCGTGTTCACGCCGGCGCAGATCGTCTCCTGTGCCCACGGCCCCTGCGTCCACACGCCCTTCGGCGAGCTCGACGATCCGGCCGAGTGCCCGCTGCCCGGGGCCTACCCCGGGGGCTGCTGCGACCTGCTGCTGCGCGCCGACGACGTGGTGCACGACGACGCCAGCCCGGTGAAGGCACGCATCGAGCGCAAGGCCTTCCGCGGTGCGGAGTTCCTGTACACGCTGCGCCTGGCCAGCGGCGAGCAGGTGCTGGCGCACGTGCCCTCGCACCACGACCACGCGCTGGGCGAATGGATAGGCATACGCCCGGAGGTCGACCACGTGGTCACCTTCCCGCGCGCAGGCGCGACCGACCGCACACCCGGGGGCTGAACTTTGCCCCTGCGCCCTCATCTGAGGCGGGTGCGCAACCTATACTGGAATATCCCGCGCATTCGGTTGCAGTTCTGGAGGCATCACGCATGGGTCGCAAACTGAAGGTCGTCGGCCTGCTCGCAGTGGGCGCGGTGGCGGGTGCCTTGACCACGATGCAGCTGCAGGCCACCGCCCGCGGCACCCTGGCGCCGCTGCCGCTGGAAGAGATGCAGCAGCTTGCCACCGTGTTCGGCATCGTGAAGAACGACTACGTCGAGCCGGTGGACGAGAAGAAGCTGATCGGCGACGCCATCACCGGCATGGTGGCCGGGCTGGACCCGCATTCGCAGTATTTCGACAAGAAGAGCTTCAAGGAATTCCGCGAGAGCACGGGCGGCAAGTTCGTCGGCATCGGCATCGAGATGAACATGGAGGACGGCCTGGTGAAGGTCGTCTCGCCCATCGAGGGCACGCCCGCCTTCCGCGCCGGGCTGCGCCCGGGCGACCTCATCACCCGCATCGACGACACCCCGGTCAAGGGCTTGTCGGTCGACCAGGCGGTCAAGCGCATGCGCGGCGAGCCCAATACCCGGGTCCGCCTGACCGTGTTCCGCAAGGACGAGAGCCGCAGCTTCCCGGTCACCATCGTGCGCGAGGAGATCCGCGTCCAGAGCGTGCGCGCTCGCATGATCGAGCCCGGCTACGGCTGGCTGCGCATCAGCCAGTTCCAGGACCGCACGGTGGACGATTTCGCGCGCAAGCTCGAAGAGCTCTACAAGCAGGACCCCAAGCTCAAGGGCCTGGTGCTGGACCTGCGCAACGACCCCGGCGGCCTGCTCGACGGCGCGATCGCGGTCTCCGCCGCCTTCCTGCCCGACGACGTGGTGGTGGTCAAGACCAACGGCCAGATCGACGAGTCCAAGGCCACCTTCCGTGCCAGCGCCGAGCACTACGTGCGCCGCGGCGGGCAAGACCCGCTGCGCCGGCTGCCGGCCGCGCTCAAGAGCGTGCCGCTGGTGGTGCTGGTGAACGAGGGATCGGCGAGCGCGAGCGAGATCGTCGCCGGTGCGCTGCAGGACCACAAGCGTGCCACCGTGATGGGCGCCCAGACCTTCGGCAAGGGCTCGGTGCAGACGGTGCGCCCGCTCAGCGCCGACACCGCGCTCAAGATCACCACCGCGCGCTACTACACGCCGTCCGGCCGCTCGATCCAGGCCAAGGGCATCGTGCCCGACATCTGGCTCGACGAGACCGCCGAGGGCAACGTCTACGCCGCCTTGCGCATGCGCGAGGCCGACCTGGAAAAACACCTGCAGGGCGCCGACGAGAAGGCCAACGACCCGGCCGCGAAGGCGCGCGAGGATGCGCGCGAAGAGGCGCGCCAGAAGCTCGAAGAAGAGCTCGCCAAGCGCAAGGATCCGCTCAAGCCGCTGCCCACCTTCGGCAGCGCCGAGGACTTCCCGCTGCAGCAGGCGCTCAACCAGCTGCGCGGCCTGCCGGTGCTGGCCAGCAAGACGCAGCAGGAACGTCAGGCGACGGCGGACAAGCAGTAAGCTGCCGTCCCACCGACGCACCGAGGGCCCCGCGCGGGCCCTTTTTCTTGCCCGCCACCCCGCCGGCCATGAACGACGACGAACTGCTGCGCTATTCGCGCCACATCCTGCTCGACGAGATCGGCATCGAGGGCCAGCAGCGGCTGCGCGCGGCGCATGCCCTGGTCATAGGCGCCGGCGGCCTCGGATCACCGGCCCTGATGTACCTGGGCAGCGCCGGCATCGGCCGCATCACGCTGTGCGACGACGACGCGGTCGACCTCACCAACCTGCAGCGCCAGATCGTGCACCGCACCGACCGCATCGGCCAGCCCAAGGCCGAATCGGCGGCGAACACGCTGCACGACATCGACCCGGCGCTGCGCGTCACCACCGTGTGCCGGCGTGCCGACGCCGCGCTGCTCGACGCCCTGGTGCCGCAGGCGCAGGTGGTGCTGGACTGCAGCGACAACTTCCGCACCCGGCAGGCGATCAACGCCGCCTGCGTGCGCCACCGCCGGCCGCTGGTGGCGGGCGCGGCGATCGGCTTCGACGGCCAGGTCTCGGTCTACGACCGGCGCCAGCCCGACGCGCCCTGCTACGCCTGCCTGTTCCCGCCGCAGGCGCAGGTGCAGGAGGTGGCCTGCGCGACGATGGGGGTGTTCGCGCCGCTGGTGGGCATCATCGGCTGCGTGCAGGCGGCGGAGGCGCTCAAGCTGGTGATCGGCCTGGGCAGCTCGCTGGCCGGGCGGCTGCTGATGCTGGACGCACGCCGCATGGAGTGGACCGAGATGAAGACGCAGCGCGACCCCGCCTGCAGCGTCTGCGGCGAGCCCTGAAACGCCGGCCCGCGCCGCCGCGGCAGCGCGCTCAGGCAGCCGCGATCGTTTCGGCGATCGCGCGCCCCAGGTCCGCGGTCCCGGCGCTGCCGCCGAGGTCGGGCGTGCGCGGCGCCTGCGGGTCGGCCAGCAGCGCCTCGATCGCGGCCACGATGGCGTCGTGCGCCGCGCGATGCCCCAGGAAGTCCAGCATCAGGGCCGCCGACCAGATCTGGCCGATCGGGTTCGCCACCCCCCTGCCGGCGATGTCGGGCGCCGATCCGTGCACCGGCTCGAACAGGCTGGGCCATTCGCGGCCGGGGTTGAGGTTGGCCGAGGGCGCGATGCCTATGGTGCCGGTGCAGGCCGGCCCGAGGTCGGAGAGGATGTCGCCGAACAGGTTGCTCGCGACCACGACGTCGAACTGCTGCGGGCGCTGCACGAAGTGCGCGCACAGGATGTCGATGTGGTACTGGTCCACCGTCACCGCCGGGAACTCGGCGGCCATCGCCGCGACGCGCTCGTCCCAGTAGGGCATGGTGATCGCGATGCCGTTGCTCTTGGTGGCCGAGGTCAGGCGTCGGCGCGGCCGGCGCATCGCCTGCTCGAAGGCGTAGCGCAGCACACGGTCGACGCCGACGCGCGACATCACGGTCTCCTGGATCACGATCTCGCGCGCGCTGCCGGAGAACATGCGTCCGCCGACGCTGGAGTACTCGCCCTCGGTGTTCTCGCGCACGATCAGCATGTCGATCGCCCCCGGCTCCAGCGCCCTGCCCTGGCGATCCACCAGCGGGCTGCGGATGCCGGGCATCAGGCGCGCCGGACGCAGGTTCACGTACTGGTCGAACTCGCGCCGGAACTTCAGCAGACTGCCCCACAGCGAGACATGGTCGGGCACCAGCGCCGGCCAGCCGACCGCGCCGTAGAAGATCGCCTCGTGGTCGCCGATGCGGTCGCGCCAGTCGGGCGGCAGGTAGTCGCCGTGGCGCTGCCAGTACTCGACGCAGGCGAAGTCGAAGGCATCCAGCTGCAGCGCGATGCCGAAGCGCCGGGCCGCGGCGTCGAGCGCGCGCAGGCCCTCGGGCATCACTTCCTTGCCGATGCCGTCACCGGCGATGACCGCGATCCGATGCTGGCTCATGGTGGGCTTTCCCCCGCTTGTTCCAGGGTGGATTCTCGCCCGCGCGGCGTAAGCTGCGGCCATGGACGACCGAACCAAGCCCGATCGCGACCCGCCCGAGCGCAGCCAGCAGCAGCTGCGCGGCCGCAACTTCGCCAGCGCGCACGAAGACGCCCGCACGGCGCGCCCGGTGGGGCGCTACGCCGGCCCCGAGAGCGCCTACCGGCTCGCCTTCACCGACGAGGCCTTCCTGCTGCGCGAGGACCTGCGCCCGGTGCGCATGCAGCTCGAGCTGCTGAAGGCCGAGCTGGTGCAGCAGGAGCAGGGCATAGAGTCCACCGTGGTCATCTACGGCAGCGCGCGCGTCGTCGAACCCGAAGTCGCGCAGCAGCAGCTGCAGGCCGCCGAAGCCGGCGGCGACGGCAGCGCCATCGCGCGCGCGCGCCGGCAGCTCGCGATGAGCCGCTACTACGACGAGGCGCGCCGCTTCGCCGCCCTGGTGACCGAGCGCACGCGCGAGCACGAGACGCCGCTGTACATCGTCACCGGCGGCGGCCCCGGCATCATGGAAGCCGGCAACCGCGGCGCGCACGAGGTCGGCGGGCGCAGCCTGGGCATGAACATCGTGCTGCCCCACGAACAGACGCCCAACCCCTACATCACGCCCGAGCTGTGCTTCCAGTTCCACTACTTCGCGCTGCGCAAGATGCACCTGCTGATGCGCAGCATCGGCCTGGTCTGCTTCCCGGGCGGCTTCGGCACCCTGGACGAGCTGTTCGAGGTGCTGACCCTGCAGCAGACCGGCAAGGTGCGCAGGCGCCCGGTGATCCTGGTCGGGCGCGAATTCTGGCGCCGGCTGATCGACTTCGACTGGCTGGTCGAGACCGGCGTCATCTCGCCCGGCGACGACAAGCTGTTCCAGATCGTCGACAGCGCCGAGGAAGCCTGGGCCGTGCTGTGCGACTGCTACGGCTTCGACGCCCCGCCGACCCAGACCGGCGACCTCGCGGTCGACATCTGATCCCCCACGCCCAGGGTCTGACGGCGGCGCGCACAATGCGCGCATGAGCCGCAGCGTCTCCCTGATCGGCGCGCCGACCGACATCGGCGCCGGTGCCCGCGGCGCCGGCATGGGGCCCGAGGCCTTGCGCGTGGCCGGGCTGCAGACCGCCCTGCAGGCGCACGGCCTGGACGTGCAGGATCGCGGCAACCTCGCCGGCCCGGCCAACCCCTGGCTGCCGCCGGTAGGCGGCTACCGCCACCTGGACCAGGTGGTGGCCTGGAACCGCGCCGTGCACGACGCCGTGCACGCCGAGCTGCAGGGCGGCCGGCTGCCCATCCTGATGGGCGGCGACCACTGCCTGGCGATCGGCAGCATCGCCGCGGTGGCGCGCCACTGCCGCGCCAGCGGGCGCAAGCTGCGCCTGCTGTGGCTGGACGCGCACGCCGACTTCAACACCAGCGTCCTCACCCCGAGCGGCAACATCCACGGCATGCCGGTGGCCTGCCTGTGCGGCCACGGCCCGCAGGCGCTGCTGGAGATCGGCGACACGGTGCCGGCGATCTCGCCCAAGGCGGTGCGCCAGATCGGCATCCGCAGCGTCGACGCAGGCGAAAAGCGCTTCGTCCACGAGGCGGGGCTGGAGGTCTTCGACATGCGCTACATCGACGAGATGGGCATGCGCCACACCATGGAGCTGGCGCTGGCGACGATGGACGCCCACACCCACCTGCACGTCAGCTTCGACGTCGACTTCCTGGACCCCGAGATCGCGCCGGGCGTCGGCACCACCGTGCCCGGCGGCCCGAGCTACCGCGAGGCCCAGCTGTGCATGGAGATGATCGCCGACAGCGGCCGCCTGGCGAGCCTGGACATCATGGAGCTGAACCCGGCGCTGGACCTGCGCAACAAGACCGCCGAGCTCGCGGTCGACCTGGTGGAAAGCCTGTTCGGCAAGAGCACGCTGATGCGCGAGCCGGCGCGCAGCCGGCTCTGAGCGGCCGGGGCTGAGCAACCGGGGCTGAGCGGCCAGGGCTGAGCGACCGACGATGGAAGTCGATGTCGCCATCGTCGGTGCCGGCATCGCCGGCGCGGCGCTGGCATATGAGCTGGCACCCCAGGCGCGCGTGCTGCTGCTCGAGCGTGAATCGCAGCCCGGCATGCACAGCACCGGCCGCAGCGCGGCCATGTTCATGGCGAGCTACGGCCCGGCGCAGGCACGCGCCCTCACCCGCGCCAGCCGCGCCTTCTACCTCACGCCGCCGGCCGGCTTTGCCGAGCAGGCCCTGCTGGCGCCGCGCGGCGCGCTGTACGTCGCCTGGGCCGGGCAGGAGGCAGCACTGGAAGCGATGCAGGCCGCGCTGCAGGCCAGCGGCACCGCCATCGAGCGGCTGGACGCGGCGCAGACCCTGGCGCGCGTGCCGGTGCTGCGCGCGCAGGACCTGATCGGCGCGCTGTGGGAAGCGGACGCGATGGACATCGACGTCCACGCCCTGCACCAGGGCTTCCTGCGCGGCGCGCGCCGCCACGGCGCTGCGCTGTGGCTGGATGCCGAACTGGAGCAGGCGATACGCCACGACGACAGCGCTGGCGGCTGGGCGCTCACCCTCGCCGACGGCCGGCAGCTGCGCTGTGCGCGGCTGGTGAACGCGGCCGGCGCCTGGGCCGACGAGGTCGCCCGGCGCTGCGGCAGCGCGCCGCAAGGCCTGCAAGCCAAGCGTCGCAGCGCCTTCAGCTTCGAGCCCCCGTCCGGCGTCGATTTCCGCGCCTGGCCGGTCACCGCCGCGATCGACGAATCCTGGTATTTCAAGCCCGACGCCGCCCAGCTGCTGGGCAGCCCGGCAAACGCCGACCCGGTGCCGCCGCACGACGTGCAGCCGGAGGAACTCGACATCGCCATTGGCATCCACGCCATCGAACGCGACACCACGCTGCGCATCCGCCGCCCGCGCCGCAGCTGGGCCGGGCTGCGCACCTTCTCGCGCGACGGCGAGCTCGTCATCGGCGCCGACGACCGGGGCCTGTTCTGGCTCGCCGCGCAAGGCGGCTACGGCATCCAGAGCGCGCACGGCGCGGCCTTGCTCGCGGCCGCGCTGCTGGCTGGCCAGCCCCTGCCGCGGGCGCTGCACGAACAAGACGTGGACCCGCGGGCGCTGCGGCCGGGGCGCTAAAGCGCCGGGCCGCAGCGTTCAACGCGGCCGGCGCGTTCAACGCGGTTGACGCGGTCAGCGCGGCTGCAAGGCCTGGCCGTGGCGCTGCAGCGACTCGGCCAGCAACGGGTGCAGACCGGCGTCGCCGGCGGCGGCCACATGCTCCAGCAACTGGCGCCGCATGGCAGGGGTCCAGAACTTGCGCAGGTGGGTCGCCACCCCGTCCATGGCCTCGTCGCGCTCGGGCATGGCGGCGAAGAATTCGGCGATCCGGTTCGCCATCCAGACCAGCTTGGGGGTGGGCGCGATCGTCATGACGTCGATTCCTGCGCGTCGCGGGCGCGCGCCAGCAGTTCACGCTGGCGGCGGTCGAACTCGGCCTGTTCCTGCTGCCAGGCCGCGGGCTGGAAGGCCTTGCCCACCTGCACCGCGGTCACCTTGTACTCGGGGCAGTTGGTGGCCCAGTCCGAGCTGTCGGTGGTGACGACGTTGGCGCCCGCCTGCGGGAAGTGGAAGGTGGTCCAGACCACGCCGGGCTGCATGCGCTCGCTGACGCGCGCGCGCAGCGTGGTGCGGCCGGCACGGCTTTCGATCGCCACCGGGTCGCCGTCGCCGATGCCGCGCTCCTGCGCGTCCTGTGGATGGATGTCCAGCCAGTCCTCGCCATACCAGGCGTTGTTGGCGGTGCGCCGGGTCTGCACCCCGGCGTTGTACTGGGCCAGGATGCGGCCGGTGGTCAGCAGCAGCGGGAAGCGCCGGCTCGTCTTCTCCTCGCTGGCGACGTAGGGCGTGTTGAAGAAGCGCCCGCGCCCGCGCACGAAGCCGTCCACGTGCATGGTGGCGGTGCCGGCCTCGGCCGTGGCGTCGTTGCACGGCCACTGCAGACTGCCCAGGCGGTCGATCCTGGCGTAGCTGACGCCGGCGAAGCTGGGTGTCAGGGCCGCGATCTCGTCCATGATCTGCGCCGGGTGCGTGTAGTGCATGGGGTAGCCCAGGGCGCTGGACAGGCGCGCCGTGACCTCCCAGTCCGCCAGCCCCGCCAGCGGCGGCATGACGCGACGGATGCGCGAGATGCGCCGCTCGCTGTTGGTGAAAGTGCCGTCCTTTTCCAGAAAGCTGGCACCGGGCAGGAAGACGTGGGCGTACTTGGCGGTCTCGTTGAGGAACAGGTCCTGCACCACCACGCAGTCCATCGCCCGCAGCGCGGCCACCACGTGCTGGCTGTCGGGGTCACTCTGCACGATGTCCTCGCCCTGGCAATACAGGCCCTTGAAGCGGCCGGCGTGCGCGGCGTCGAACATGTTGGGGATGCGCAGCCCGGGCTCGGGGTCCAGCGTCACGCCCCAGGCGGCGTCGAAGCTGGCGCGCACGGCGTCGTCGCCGATGTGGCGGTAGCCCGGCAGTTCGTGCGGGAAGCTGCCCATGTCGCAGCTGCCCTGGACGTTGTTCTGTCCGCGCAGCGGGTTCACGCCCACGCCTTCGCGGCCGATCATGCCGCAGGCCATCGCCAGGTTGGCGATGCCCATCACCATCGTCGAGCCCTGGGCGTGCTCGGTCACCCCGAGGCCGAAGTAGATCGCCGAGTTCGGCCCCTTCGCGTACAGGCGCGCGGCGGCGCGCAGCTCGGCCGCCGCCACCCCGATCACCGGCGCCAGCACTTCCGGCGCGTGCTCGGGGCGGGCGATGAACTCGCGCCAGGCGGCAAAGCTCCTGGCCTCGCAGCGCGCGGCGACGAAGGCCTCGTCGACCAGACCCTCGCTCACCACCACATGCGCGAGGGCGTTGATCAAGGCCACGTTGGTGCCCGGGCGCAGCGCCAGGTGGTGGCTGGCGCGCACATGCGGCGCATCCACCAGCTCGGTGCGCCGGGGGTCGGCCACGATCAGCTTGGCGCCCTGGCGCACGCGGCGCTTGATGCGCGAGGCGAACACCGGGTGCGCGTCACTCGGGTTGGCGCCGATGATCAGGATCACGTCGGCCTGCGCGACGCTGGCAAAGGTCTGGGTGCCGGCCGAGGTGCCGAAAGCCTGCCCCAGCCCGTAGCCGGTGGGCGAGTGGCACACGCGGGCGCAGGTGTCGACGTTGTTGGTGCCGAGCGCGGCGCGCATGAGCTTTTGCACGAGGTAGGTCTCCTCGTTGCTGCAGCGGCTGGAGCTGATGCCGCCGACCGCATCCCGGCCGTGCTGCGCCTGCACCCGGCGCAGGCGTTCGGCGGCGTGCGCGATCGCCTCGTCCCAGCCCACCTCGCGCCAGGGCTCGTCGATGCGCTCACGGATCATGGGCCGGGTGATGCGGTCGGCATGCGTGGCGTAGCCCCAGGCGAAGCGGCCCTTGACGCAGGCGTGACCCTCGTTGGCCTGGCCGTGCTTCCACGGCGTCATGCGCACCACCGTCGCGCCCTGCATCTCGGCCTTGAAGCCGCAGCCCACGCCGCAGTAGGCGCAGGTGGTGACGACGCTGTGCTCGCCGACGCCGAGCTCGGCGACCGACTTCTCCTGCAGCGCCGTCGTCGGGCAGGCCTGGACGCAGGCACCGCAGCTCACGCAGTCGCTGTCCATGAAGGCCTGGTCCTGGCCCGGGCTGACGCGGCTGGCAAAGCCACGCCCGGCGATGGTGAGCGCGTAAGTGCCCTGGATCTCGTCGCAGGCGCGCACGCACAGGCTGCAGACGATGCAGCGCCCGGGGTCGAAGCTGAAATAGGGGTTGGAATCGTCGCGCGGCGCATCGGTGTGGTGGGCGGTCGCCACCCCGGCGCGCGGTTCGCCGGCGAGGCCGAAGCGCGGCTCGCGCAGGCCGACCACGGCGGCCATTTCCTGCAGCCGGCAGTCGCCGTTGGCGCTGCTCGTCAGCCCGCCGGGCGGCTGGTCGCTGGCGTACAGCGCGAGCACGCCGCGGCGCAGCCGCTGCAGGCGCGGCGTATGCGTGTGCACGACCATGCCCTCCTCGGCCGGCGTGGTGCACGACGCAGGCGTGCCCTTGCGGCCCTCGATCTCGACCAGGCACAGACGGCACGAGCCCCAGGCTTCGAGGCTGTCGGTGGCGCACAGCTTGGGGATCATGACCCCGGCCTCGGCGGCGGCGCGCAGCACCGACGTCCCCTGCGGCACGCTCACTTCATGGCCGTCGACCTGCAGCGAAAGGCGCTGCGCCGAGGCGCGGGCCGGCGTGCCGTAGTCGATCTCGTCGCCCGGCGGGGGGTTCAGCGCGGGATTCAGCGGCGGGTGGGCACAGGGCATCGCGTCCTCACTGGGCCTTGGGCCTTGCCAGGCCGAAATCCTGCGCAAAGTGCTGCAGCGCCGAACGTACCGGATACGGCGTCATACCGCCCAGCGCACACAGGCTGGCGTGCTCCATCGTCTCGCACAGCTCGTGCAGCAGCGTCAACTGGTGATCACGATCGGCGCCGGCGACCAGGCGGTCGATGATCTCCACCCCGCGCGTGCTGCCGATGCGGCAGGGCGTGCACTTGCCGCAGCTCTCGAAGGCACAGAAGGCCATCGCGTGGCGCGCCAGTACGGCCATGTCGGCGCTGTCGTCGAAGGCGACGATGCTGCCGTGGCCGAGCACCGCGCCGGCCGCGCTGCAGGCCTCGTAGTCCAGCACCTGGTCCCATTGCGCGGGTGGCAGGTAGCTGCCCAGCGGCCCGCCGAGCTGCACCGCCTTCAGCGGCCGGCCGCTGGCGCTGCCGCCGCCGACCTCGAACAGCAGCTCGCGCAGGCGCAGGCCGAAGCCGCACTCGAACAGGCCGCCGTGGCGCAGGTTGCCGGCGAGCTGGAAGGGCATGGTGCCGGTCGAGCGGCCGACCCCCAGGCTGCGGTAGAAGTCCGCGCCGCGCGCCGCGATGGTGGGCACCGCCGCCAGGGTGAGCACGTTGTGGACCAGCGTCGGCTGGCCGAACAGACCCTGGCGCGCCGGCAGCGGCGGCTTGGCACGCACCACACCGCGGCGCCCCTCCAGACTCTCCAGCATCGCCGTCTCCTCGCCGCAGATGTAGGCGCCGGCGCCCATGCGCACGCGAAGCCTGAAGCCGTCCAGCCAGCCGGCGGCCTGCGCGATCCCGACCGCCGCGTTCAGCGTCGCCACCGCGGCCGGGTATTCGCTGCGCACATAGATCCAGCCGTTGTCGGCGCCGGTGGCGTGGGCGGCAATCGCCATGCCTTCGATGAGGGCGAAGGGGTCGCCCTCCATCAGCATGCGGTCGGCAAAACTGCCCGAGTCGCCCTCGTCGGCGTTGCACACCACCGCCTTGTGCGCGGCTTCGGTCTGCGCCACGGTGCGCCACTTGATGCCGGCCGGGAAGGCCGCCCCGCCGCGCCCGCGCAGTCCCGAGTCCAGCACCTGCTGGCAGACCGCCGCCGGTGCCATGGCACGCGCGGCGCGCAGTCCGGCGCCGCCGCCGTGCGCCTCGTATTGCGCCAGCGACAAGGGCTCGGTGATGCCGGCGCGGGCGAAGCTCAGGCGCTGCTGGCGCGCCAGGAAGGGCAGTTGCTCGATGCGCCCGACCGCCTGCGCCAGCGGCCGACCGTGCTGCTGGTGGTCGAGCAGCGCCGGGGCGTCGGCGGCGGCGAGCGGGCCGGCGCCGCAGCGGCCGGCCTCGGTGTCCCACTCGAGCAGCGGCTCGAGCCAGAACAGGCCGCGCGAGCTGGTGCGGCGCAGGGTCAGCGCCAGTCCGCGGCCTGCCGCCTCGGCCTGCAGCGCCGCCGCCAGCCGATCGGCGCCGACCGCGCGCGCCGCGCTGTCGATCGGCAGGTACAGGGTCGCTTCGTTCATGGCCGCTCCTGCGCCAGCAGCGGCGCCAGCGCCTCGGGCGCGAGGCGACCGTGCATCTCTTCGCCCAGCCGCACGGCCGGGGCGCAGGCGCACAGACCCAGGCAGTACACCGGCTCCAGCGTCAGTGCGGCCTCGCCCATCTGTGCCTGCAAGGCCTGCGCCTGCGCCATCAGCGCCTGCGCCCCCATGGACAGGCAGGCCTCGGCCTGGCAGACCTGCAAGACCTGGCGCCCCGGCGGGCTGCTGCGCAGGTGGGCATAGAAGCTCAGCACGCCGTGCACCTCGGCGCGCGAGAGATTGAGCGCCCGCGCGATCGGCGCCACGGCGGCAGGCGGCACGCAGCGCAGGCGGTCCTGCACCGCGTGCAGCACCGGCAGCAGGGCGCCGGGTTCGTCGCCGTGGCGCTGCAAGGCGTCCTGCACGGCGGCGCTGATTTCGCTCGGTTCGATCATGGCGGCTCGGGTGGCGGCTCGGGTGGCGCGATGGTGGGCGCGCAGGGGGCGGTGAGGGCGAGGACGGGATGGACGGCGTCAGCGCGAGCGTACCGCCAGACTCTGGGTCGCGCGGCCGATCAGCCCGGCCTCGTCGTAGAGCGCCGATTCGGCCAGCCCGCAGCCGTTGCAGGCCAGGGTGCTGCGCGCCTGCAGGCAGATCCATTCGCCTTGCGGACGGCGCAGCAGGTTGATCGTGAGGTCGCAGTTGACGAAGCTGTAGCGCCGGTAGTCCAGCGCCGCGCTGACGCCGTTGCCCGAGTCTGCCGCCACCGCCACCCGCTGGTAGGCGCTGGGCGTCTCGCCCGCGACCAGCGGGTGGCGCAGCCGGAACCAGGCGCTGCAGGCGCCGTCGAAGATCCGCCCTTCGGCGATGCGGTTCTCCACCAGGTCGGCATAGCTGGTCTGCGCACTGGCGAAGGGCATCGCCACCGGGGTGCTGGCGGCCGGCGTGCGCGGCGCCTGCGGCGCTGCGGCCAGGGGCAAGGGCTGATCGAACTCGCGCTGCAGCAAGGCGGTGAAGCGGGCGAGTTCCTTGCCATCGGCCTGGCTGAGCAGCCGGGCCTGGAAGTGGCCGGCGTTGCGGCCGATGTAGTCCTCAGCCACCTCCACGCGCAGCGGCGCGATCGGCACCGGCCGCAGCAGGTTGCCGGTCAGCCGCGCCAGGTGGGTGAGGCCGTGCACGGCGCCGGCTCGCTCAAGCGCCCGGCACACCAGGGCCGAGGGCGGGCCGGCGTGCTGGTGCTCGGCGTTCCAGGGCCCGCGCGTGAGTTCGCTGGCGGCGAAGCTGCCGTCGGCGGCAGCGGTGTAGGCGCTGTTCATGAGTGACTCTCTGCGGAGGGTGGTGGAGCGGCCGGGGCGTCGTGGGGCCCGGGCTGGAAGGCGCACTCGCCGAAGATGCGCGCGTGGCAGGAGCGGCAGACCTCGGGGTCCAGGCGCGGGACGATGGTGGCCAGCGCCGCCGGCTTGCGGTCGAACACGTGGTCGGCACCCAGGCGGTCGATGAAGCCGCTGCGCTGCCACATGTCCAGCACCTGTGGTCGCGGGCGGTGGAAGTACAGGTCACCGCCCAGCGCCAGCCGGCGCACGCGCTCGGCCTCCCAGAGGTCGGCGCCGGCGAGGTCGATCGAGCTCATGCTCTTGGCCATCACCAGCAGGTGTTTCTGCGGCTGCGGCTGCACGCGCAGACGGTGCAGGTGCTCGGCCACGTGTGCCACGGCACCGAAGTAGACCGTGCCTTCCATGCGCAGCAGCTCGAGCTGCGGGCACCTGGGCAGGGTGCCCGGCGGCGCGTCGTCGATGACGACGAAAGGACGCTCGCCCTGGTCGGCGGCACCCGGGCGCGGCGGGCGGTCGAAGCCCATGCTGCGCAGAGCCGGGCGCGCACTGCGGTACAGATAGCTCACCAGCGAGGCGACCATGCCGCCCAGGATCGCCACCTGCAGCGACACCAGCACGGTCGCCAGCGCGGTGCCGGCGGCGATCGCGGACTCGCTGCGGTCCAGCCGGAACACGCGCCGCCAGTGCGCGCGATCCAGCAGACCCCAGGCCACCAGCAGCAGCAGCACCGCGATCGCCGCCATCGGGATGTACTGCAACACCCGCGAGCCCAGCAGCAGCAGCAGCGCCACCGCCACCGCCGAAAACACCGCCGCCATCGGGGTGCGCGCGCCGGCCTCCTCGTTGACCCGTGTGCGGTTCATCGACGCCGAGGACACGAAGCACGAGAAGAAGGCGCCGACCAGGTTGGAGCCGCCCTGCGCCAGGCACTCGCGGTTGGCGTCGAACAGCTCGCCGCGGCGCCCGGCCAGGGCCTTGCCCACCGCCACCGTCTGGCCCAGCGAGACCACCGTCAGCGCCAGCACCGCGCCGCCGACGTTGCGCAGATCGGCGACCGTGATCTCCGGCGCGTTGAGCTTGGGCAGCGTGGCGGCGATGCGGCCCACCGTCGCCGCCTCGAAACCGGCCCAGGCCAGGCCCCAGGTCCCCAGGGCCCCGGCCACCAGCGCCAGCAGCATGTGCTGGCCGCCGCGCAGCACGCGCTGGCCGCCCAGCGCCACCGCCAGGGTGAGCGCACCGAGCGCCAGGTCCGGCCAGCCGCGCGCCAGCTCGCGCGCGGCGTGCTCGGCGATCAGCACCGCGGCCCCGGTGGTGAAGCCCAGCAGCACCGAAGGCGAGACGAAGTTGGCCAGCATGCCAAGGCGCAGCAGGCCGAGCGCGGCCTGCACCAGGCCGAGCGCGAAGGTGGCCACCAGCGCCAGGTCCAGGTAGGCCGCCGGGCTGGCCGCCGCCAGCGGCCCCAGCATGGCCGCCAGCGCGAGCGAAGTGGCGTTGGTGGGCCCCGACACCAGCAAGCGGGTCGACCCCATGAGCGCGGCCACCACACAGGGAACGATGCTGGTGTAAAGCCCCCAGGCCGGCGGCAGCCCGGCAAGGGCTGCGAACGCGATGCCCTGCGGCACCACCACCAGCGCGCCGACGGCGGCCGCCGAGGCGTCGGCCTTCAGGGTATCGCGGTCCAGCTCCCGCACCCAGGGGCCGAGCCAGCGCGCCGCCGGGTCGACAAGGGAAGGGGGCAGGTGCATGGTGCGCACCTTAACAGGCGCCCTGCCCGGCGCCGCCGCGGCGGCGCGCGCACCATTGCGCCAGCGGCCGAACGCAGCGGCGTGGGCCGCTGCTCAGGGCCCCCGGCCCCCGATCAGCGCGCGAGCGTGAACACCGACACCGCCTGCGCCAGGCCGCTGGCCTGCTGCTTCAGGCTCTCGGCGGCAGCGGCGCTTTGTTCCACCAGGGCGGCGTTCTGCTGCGTCACCTGGTCGAGCTGGGCCACCGCGTCGCCGATCTGGCCGATGCCGGTGCTCTGCTCGGCGCTGGCGGCGCTGATCTCGGCGATCAGGTCCGTCACGCGCTGGACCTGGGTCACGATCTCGGCCATCGCCTGGCCGGCGTCGCCGACCTGCTGCGAGCCGCTGTCGACCTTCTCGACGCTGGCGCCGATGAGCGACTTGATCTCGCGCGCGGCCTCGGCGCTGCGCTGCGCCAGGCTGCGCACCTCGCCGGCCACGACTGCGAAGCCGCGCCCCTGCTCGCCGGCGCGCGCGGCCTCCACCGCCGCGTTCAGGGCCAGGATGTTGGTCTGGAAGGCGATGCCGTCGATGGTGCCGATGATGTCGGCGATGCGCCTGGAGCTGTCCTGGATCACGCCCATGGTGGCGACCACGCGCTGCACGATCTCGCCGCCCTCGCGCGCAGCCTGCGACGCGCCGCTGGCGAGCTGGTTCGCCTGGCGCGCGGTGTCGGCGTTTTGCTTCACGGTGGCGGTGAGCTGCTCCATCGACGCCGCGGTCTGCTGCAGGTTGCTCGCCTGCTCCTCGGTGCGCTGGCTGAGGTCGGCGTTGCCGGTGGCGATCTGCGCCGACCCGGTGGCGATCGAGTCCGAGCTGTTGCGCACCTGGCCGACGATCTGCGCCAGGCTCGCGTTCATGCGCGCCAGCGCCTGCAGCAGGCGTGCGGTCTCGTCGCGGCCCGTGGCCTGGACCTGCTGGCTCAGGTCGCCCGCCGCCACCGTCTCCGCCAGCGTCAGCGCGTACTCGATCGGGCGCACGATGGAGCGCGTGATCGCCCACGCCAGCGCCGCGCCCAGCGCCAGGGCGGCGGCCAGCAGCCCGATGACGAGGTTGCGCGTGTTCGCGTAGGCGGCCTGCGAGTCCGCGTAGGCCTTGTCCGCGCCCTGGGTCTGGAACTCGATGGCGGCCTCGATCGCGTGCAGCAAGTCGTTGAAGGCGGCCCGGCTGTCGCCGAGATAGGCGGCGTTGACCTCGTCGCGCGCAAAGCCGGCCCGCTTGGAAGTGGCGAGCACCACATCCAGCGCCGCAAAGTAGCGCCGCTCGGCGCTGCGAATCGCTTCCACCAGGCGGCGCTCGGCGTCGCTGTCGACGGTGGCGACGTAGCGTTCCCAGGGCACATCGGACGCCGCCTTGCGCTTGTCGATGGTCTGCGCCTGCTCGGCCTGGACCTTGGGGTCGGTGGCCATCACCAGCGCCGCCTCGGCGCGGCGCAGGGCGGTGATCGCGGAGTCGAAGGCGCCCAGCGCGCGCGTGGCCACCAGCCACTCGTCGTTGATCTCGGCGGTGGCGGCGTTCACCGCCGCCAGGCGGTTGATCGCCAGCGCGCCCAGGGCCAGGGCCAGGACGAGCACGGCGCCGAACGCGACGCCGAGGCGGGCGCCGATGTTCAGGCGGAGCAAGAAGTTCATGTGAGTTCCTTTGGGGGCGATGTGACGAACAGGCGGCGCGACGCCCGCATCCACGCGAAACCGTCGCCAGGCCGCGTTTATCGGTCCTGCGGGTGATCCGCGCTCGGTCCTGGCAGGCGTACATTTACGCGCAAATCTTGGATCGCAGGCCGAGATCGCAGGCTGCGATCGCGAGGAGGCAGACCATGGTGGCGCCCGTCAGTGCTCCGCCGCGCGTGCGCCGC
The DNA here is from genome assembly GCA_963205525.1 of Pseudomonadota bacterium. The sequence continues at coordinate 17,609 of CAUJJP010000130.1, forward strand.
GGCAGCGTCGAAGATTCACAGCGCATGCGCCAGGCGCTGCTGGACGCCGCGCTGGCGCTGTTCGAGGTCGGCGGGGTCGACGCCGTCACGGTGCGCGCGGTGGCGGCGCGGCTGGGCCTGTCGGCGATGACGCCCTACCGCTACTTCGGCTCGCGCGCCGATCTGCTGCGCGAGCTGTGGCTGGGCGTGCTGGCCGAGCTGGAGGCCCATCTGCACCGCGCCGTGGCGCCGCACACCGACCCGCAGGCGCGCCACCGGGCGCTGGTGGAAGCCGGCATCGACTACTGGGAGACGCACCCGGCGCAGTTCCAGCTCGTGTTCCGCACCCAGTCCCTGGTGCCGGTGGAGCCCGCGCCGGTTCTGCCGCAGACCTACGCGCGCCTGCTGGACTTCGGCCGCCAGATCACCGCCGAGCTGGCGCTGGCGATAGGCGCAGATCCGCAGCGCGCCGCGCTCGCCAGCGACCTGCGCGTGGCGCTGCAGTTCGGCTACCTGCAGGCGGTGATGGTGAACCAGCGCTACCCCTGGAGCGACCTGCCGGCCCTGCGCCGCGCCAGCATCGACGCCGTGCTGCTGGCGGTGCAGGCCTGCTTGCTGGGCACGGCCGATGTGGCGGCCACCCCAGCGCCTGCGCGCCGCCCAGCTTCGCGCGCACACGCCCGCGCGCGACACCACCCGCACCGGCACCCACACCGGCACCCGCGGCATCACCCGCGCCGTCACCCGCATGGCGGCTGACTACACTGCAAGGCCATGGACCCCGAGCGCCCGCTGCTGATCGGCGTATCCGCCCGCATCTACCACCCCTCCCGGCCGGTGCTCAACCTGGGCGGGATCTGGACCCGGACCCTGTACTACCTGGAACAGTCGGTGGCGCAGTGGCTGATGACGGCGCCGGTGCTGGCGGTGATGATTCCGGCGGTGGACCGCCACAGCCTGGTCAAGCGCAGCGACCTGAGCCTGCACGGCTACGCCGATGCGCTGGACGGCCTGGTGCTGCAAGGCGGCAGCGACCTCGCGCCGCAGACCTACGGCGAGGAACCGATCTCGCCTCAGTGGCCGGGCGACGCCGTGCGCGACCGCTTCGAGATCGACCTCCTGCACCGCTTCATGCAGGCCGGCAAGCCGGTGCTGGGGATTTGCCGCGGCTGCCAGCTCATCAACGCCGCGCTCGGCGGCAGCCTGTACCAGGACATCCCGACCCAGCGCCCGGACGCGCTCAAGCACGTCGACAGCGAGCGCTACGAGCGCCAGCTTCACGCGCTCGAGCTGGTGCCGGGCAGCGTGCTCGCCGGCCTGTACCCGCAGCAGCGGCAGGCGATGGTGAACTCCATCCACCACCAGGGCGTGAAGGACCTGGGGCGCGACCTGGTGGTGGAGGCACGCGCGCCCGACGGCATGGTCGAGGCAATACGCTGGAGCGGCCCCGGCCACGTGTTCGGGATGCAGTGGCACCCCGAGTTCATGGCCGAGGACGCGCTGCACGCCGAGCAGCTCGACGGCCGGCCCATCCTGAACCACTTCGTCGACGCCGCGCGCGGCGTGCGCGAGCGCCTGTCGCCATGAAGCCTTCTGACCTGGCCCGCCGCAGCGCCGGCGGCGTGCGCAGCGCCCGGTTCGGCGCCTGGTTCGGCGCCTGGTTCGGAGCACGCTGCGCCGCCGTGCTCGCAGCCCTGATCGCGGTCGGGCTCGCCACGGGGTCGCCGATGCCCGCGGCGGCGCAGACGCTGCGCATCGCCAGCGCCTTCGACCCGCAGACGCAGGACCCGCACGCGCTCGCCCTGCTGTACCACCTGCGGGTCGCCTACCAGGTGCACGAGGCGCTGGTCGGACGCGACGCTGGCTTCAAGCTCGAGCCGGCGCTGGCCACCTCCTGGCAGCAGATCGAAGCGCGGCGCTGGCGCTTCAAGCTGCGCCCCGACGTGCGCTTCCACGACGGCAGCACGATGAGCGCCGACGACGTGGTGTTCTCGATCACGCGCGCGCTGGGCCGGACCTCGCAACGCGCCTTCCAGCTCGCCGGGGTGCGGGAGGCGGTCAAGGTCGATCCGCTGACGGTCGATCTCGTGCTCGACGCGCCCGACGCCGTGCTGCCGGAAAAGCTCCAGTACATCAGCATCATGAGCCGCGCCTGGAGCGAGCGGCACGGCGTCGGCGCAGCACAGGACTTCAATGGCAAGCAGGAGACCCATGCGGTGCGCCATGCCAACGGCACCGGCCCCTACCAGCTCGTCCGCTACGAACCCGACGTGGTCACCGTGCTGCAGCGCCACGAGGGCTGGTGGGGACGTTCCGACCCGCGCAACGGCAATCTGGCCGAGGTGCGCTTCGTCGTCATCAAGAGCGACGCGACGCGGCTGGCGGCGCTCGCCTCGGGCGAGGTCGACCTCGTGCTGGACCCGCCTTTCCAGGACGTGGCGCGGCTCAGACAGCAGCCGGGGATCAAGCTCAGCACGGTGGCCGAGCTGGGCCAGCAGTACTTCACCTTCGACCAGGCGCGCGACGAACTGGAGTACAGCGACGTCAAGGGCCGCAACCCCTTCAAGGACAAACGGGTACGCCAGGCGGTGGCGCACGCGCTGAACGTCGAGCTGATCGTCGACAAGGTGCTGCGCGGCCAGGCCGAGCCGGTCGGCGGCTTTCTCTCGCCGCAGGTGGACGGCGCCCAGGCCTCGCAGCCCAGGCCGCTGCCCTACGACCCTGCGCGCGCCAAGGCGCTGCTCGCGCAGGCCGGCTACCCGAATGGCTTTGCGGTCACGCTGGACTGCGTGAACGTCGCCTGGCGGCAGGCGGTGTGCCAGGCGGCCAGCGCCATGCTGACCCAGGTGGGCATACGCACCACGCTGCGCGTGAGCGCGCCCAACCTCTTCTTCCCCAAGCTCAGCCAGGCCGGCGCCAGCTTCATCGAGTACGGCTGGGTCGCCAGCCCGGACGCCTGGAACTCGCTCAACGGCCTGTTCCGCAGCTTCGGCCGCAGCGGCCTGGGCACCTTCAACGCCGGCCGCTACCGCAACCCGGCGCTGGATGCCCTGATCGACGCCATGCGCGTCGAGCCCGACCTCGGCAAGCGCCGCGCCATGGTCGGCCAGGCGCTGGCAATGGTGGCCGAGGACCTGCCCTATGTGCCCCTGTACCGGCGCCGCCTGAACTGGGCCATGAACGAGCGCGTGGACCTGGTGCAGTGGCCGAACGACAGCCTGGAACTGCGCTGGGCCCGGCTGCGCTGAGCCGGCTGCGCGGCGCGTGCGCCACGCTGCTGCTTCAACGCGGCGTCAGTTGCACCATTGCCGCTCGCAAGGCACGCCATCGCGGTTGCCGTCCATCTTGACGCCCGGGCAGTGGGCGAGGAAGTAGCGCGCCTCGGCGCAGGAGCGCATCTGCGAGCAATGGGTGCGGCCATCGCAGCGGAATGCGCCGTCGGCAGCGGCCGCGGCCGGCGGCGCCGTCCTTGCCGTCGGCTTCACCGGCGCCTGCGTTGACGGCGCTGCGCCCTCGCTTGCGCCGTGGCAGGGTCCGTGCAGGCGCCGGAACTCCCAGGGCGGGATGGCGCCGGGCTCGGCATGCAGGCCGCGCTTGAGCGCGATCGCCACCTTCTCCTTGGCCACGTAGACGCCGCGGTCCCACTTGCTGCGCAGCGCCCAGGCGTGGCCCTCGGCCACCAGGCGCTCGTTCACCACCAGCCCGTCCACCGTCAGCACGCCCAGCGTGCGCCCGTAGTGGTCCAGGCCCTGGGTCTGCAGCGTCGCCGGCTGGTCGCGCGCCATCGAGGCCAGGAACTCGCGCGCCTGCGCACCGCCGGCCTGGCAGGACTCGGGTGCGTCCACGCCTTGCAGCCGCACCTCCAGCGGCTTCTTGCCGCCCTCGGCCAGGAACAGCAGGCTGTCGCCGTCCAGGATGAGATCGGCACGCCCGCTGAGCGTGGCCGCCATGGCCGGGACTGCCAGCGCCGCGAGCAGGCCGAAAGCCGCCAGGAGCCAGCGTCCGGGCATGGGCTTGCGCCGGCGCGAACCCGCCGTCGAGGCCAGGTCGCCGACGATCCGGTCGCTCGACCGCTGCCGGCAGGCCCGGGCGTCTGGCAAGTTCATGGCGTGCATTGCCGGTCCAATTTACCGCAAGCCCAGCCCCGATTCGGCGTTCATCCAGGCGCTGCGCCGGCTGCGATCAACGCGTCAGGTCGTAGACGCGCAGGCCGGCGTGGGGCTGCAGCGCATCGTCCCAGTCGGACTCGGCCATGCTGCGCAGCACGTCGGCACGGCCGGCCTGCCACAGTGCCTGCAGCGTGGCGGACGAGAAGTCGTGGTCCTTGGCGCCTGCGGTGCCGCTGTCGTGGCGGTTGATGAGGTGCACCAGCCGCAGGTGGCCGGGGCGGCTGGCGGCGGCCAGGCGCTGCACGTCGGGGTCGCTGCGCAGCTCAGCGGGCAGCTTGTCGAGCAGGCGCTGGAACGAGGCCCGCAGCGTGTCGTGGCGGCGCAGCGTGCTGCTGTTCAGCCGCGTCTTGCTCGAGTAGCGGATGTCCATCAGGCGCTCCTGCACCTGCTCCAGGTTGGCCGGCAGGCGGCCGCTGGCGCTGAACAGGTCGACCTGCAGGATGAGCGCGTCCAGGTCCGGCGCCTCGTCCAGCACGTACCACAGCGGCGAGTTGGAGACGATGCCGCCGTCCCAGTAGCTCTCGCCGTCGATCTGCACCGGCGCAAAGCCGGGCGGCAGCGCGCCGCTGGCCATCAGGTGATCGGGGTCCAGGCGCTGGCGGGTGTTGTCGAAGTAGACCGAGTTGCCGCTGCGCACATCGACGGCGCCGACCGACAGCCGCACCGGCGCCTGCGCCAGATACTCGAAATCGACCAGCTCAAGCAGGCTGCGCCGCAGCGGCGCGGTGTCGTACAGGCCCAGCGCGCCCGCATCCGGCAGCAGGCGCGGGGTGAAGAAGCCCGGCACGCCGAAGACGGTGGCGCCGGCCGCGGCGAGCCGGCTTGCCCACGGCTGCCAGGGCGCGGGCAGCGCCGCAGCGGGGCTCGGCAGCGCCACCCGCTGCCAGAACTCGCGCAGCCGCGCCACGCGCTGCGCGGGCGGGTTGCCGGCGATCAGGGCGGCGTTGATGGCGCCGATGGAGACGCCGGCGATCCAGTCCGGCACCACGCCGGCCTCGGCGAAGGCCTCGTAGGCGCCGGCCTGGTAGGCGCCGAGCGCGCCGCCGCCCTGCAGCACGAGCACGGTACGCTGGTGCTGACGTGCCGCGCTGCAGACGAACTCGGCCGATGAATGAAGGGGCGGGATGGCGCGGTGGGACGGCATGGCGCGATGGTGTCGGCGGGCAAAGACGCCAGCAAGCCTAGCGCGAATGCGATTCCCGCCGAACGGTCCTGCCGCAGGTCAGATCGCCGAGACAGGCGAGCGCGCGGCGGCGCGATCAGCGTTTCGCCGCCGCCACGGCGCGCGCGGACCCCGCCGCAAGGCGCGTCGGCGGCGTGGACTCCAGGGCCTGCGGCGCAACCGGGGCTGCCCCCTGCCGTCGCAGCAAGGCCTCGAACTCGGCCGCCGGCAGCGCCGCGGAGTACAGAAAGCCCTGGTACTGCTCGATCCCGCGCTCGCGCACCCATTGCAGCTGCGCCTCGGTCTCCACACCCTCGGCGACGGCGGAGAGCTTCATCAAGCGGCACAGCTCGACGATGAGGTCGGCCAGCGGCCGGTTATCGTGCAGTCCGTGGACGAAGGAACGGTCGATCTTCAGCGCATGGATGGGGTAGCTGCGCAGGAAGCCGAGGTTGGAGTAGCCGGTGCCGAAGTCGTCCAGCGCCACCGTGAGGCCGAGCGCGCACAACTCGTGCAGGGTGTCCAGCGCACGCTCGTCCTGGCCCAGCAGCGAGGACTCGGTGATCTCCACCTGCACCAGCGCGGGGTCGCAGCCGGCGCAATCCAGCGCCGCCTGCAGGTCGGCCACCAGCTGTTCGTGCGCGAACTCGCGCGGCGAGACGTTGACCGAGACCACCAGCGCGTGACCCGCCGCCTTCCAGCACGCGACCTGGCGCGCTGCGGCGGCGAACACCTGCTGGCCGAGCCGGCGGATCAGGCCGGCGCTCTCGCACAAGGGGATGAACTCGTCGGGCGGCACCATGCCGCGGGTCGGATGGCGCCAGCGCACCAGCGCCTCGGCACCGACGATGCGCCCGCTGGCCACCTGCACGCGCGGCTGGTAGTGCACCTCCAGGGCCTGATCTTCCAGCGCCCGGCGCAGGTCCTGCTCGAGCTCGGTGCGCGCGCGCAGGCGCTGGCCCATGCTGTCCTCGTAGTAGGCCAGGGTGTTGCGCCCGCCCTCCTTGGCGGCGTACATCGCCAGGTCCGCACGGCGCAGCAGGGTCTCGAAGTCCCTGCCATCGCGCGGGAACAGCGCCGCGCCCAGGGTGGCGGTGACGCGCACCTGGGTGCCGGCGACCGGGATCGGCTCGGCCACCAGCTCGCGGATGCGCGAGTCGATGCGCTGGACCTCGGCCTCGATGTCCGGCGCTGCCAGCAGGAGCAGGAACTCGTCGCCGCCGAAACGCGCCACCAGATCCTCGCGCCGCGTGGCCAGGCGCAGGCGGCGCGCCACCTCGACCAGCAAGGCGTCACCGACCGCGTGCCCCAGGCTGTCGTTCACGTCCTTGAAGTGGTCGAGGTCGATCAACACCAGCGCCGCCTGGGCGTCGCCCGCATCGAGCCGGGACATGGCCTGTGCGAAGTGCTCGCGCACCTGGTTGCGGTTGGGCAAGCCGGTCAGCGTGTCGTGGCCGGCGAGGTAGCTGGCGCGCGCCTCGCTGTCCTTCAGCGCGCTGACATCGACCTCGCTGATCAGCACCGCATCCTCGCCGGTGACGGCATCGCGGCAGCGCCGCGCCGACACCTCGTGCCAGCGCACACCGACGCCGGTGTGCACCTGCAGCGTGAGCGTGGTCTGGCCCTGCGCCTGCAGCCGGCGCTGCAGCCGCGCGTAGGCACGCGGGTCGGCGAGGTGCTGGCGCAGCGTCTGGTCAGGCGAGGCCACCATCTCGCGCGCCGCCGGGTTGCGGTACAGGGCGCGGCCGTTGCGGTCGTGCAGGCTGATCATCACCGGCGTGTGCAACAGCGCCTCCACCGAGCGCACCGACTCCGGCGAGGCCTGCACCCGGTCGTGCGCCTCGCACAGCATGGCCATGCGCCCGTCGGCCAGGCGCCAGCCGCTGAAGCTCACGTCCAGCGAAACCGGCCGCCCGCCGGGATAGACCGTCCACTGCTCGTGAAAGACCGCGCCCTGGCTGCAGAAGTCGGCCTGGTACTGGGCCAGCCGGCGCGCCACCGACTCCGACATGTCGATCCCGTGGTCGCGCGCACACAGCTCCTGCAGCGACTCGGCCGCCCACACGCGCAGCGCCGCCGCGTTCGCCCAGTGCATGCGCCGGCGGTCGATGTCGAAGACCCAGATCGGCGTGCACACGCGTGCCAGCACGTCCAGGGGCGACTGCGGTTCATCCTCCATCGTGGGGCTCGATCTCGGCATGTGCATATTCTGCCGATGGCGGCGCGGCGCAGACCCGGTTGCGACCCTCGGCCTTGGCCTGGTACAGGGCCGCATCGGCCGCGCGCAGCGCCTGCGCCAAGGTGTCTCCCGGCTGCGGCTGCAGCGCGCACAGGCCGATGCTCAGGCTCAGGTGGGCGGCGGTCGGCGAGGCCGCGTGTGCCAGCGCCCGCTGCGCCACACCGTGGTGCAGGCGCTCGGCCAGGGCCAAGGCCTGTGCGCGCTCCAGCCCCGGCCACAGGACGACGAACTCCTCGCCGCCGTAGCGCGCCGCCAGGTCCAGCGGACGCTGTGCATGGCTGGCGAGGACGCCGGCCACCGCCACCAGCGCCGCGTCACCGGCCGGGTGGCCGTAGTGGTCGTTGTAGCGCTTGAAGTGGTCGACGTCGATCATCGCCAGCGCCAGGCCGCGGCCTTCGCGCTGTGCCAGCCGCCACGCCTCCTCGGCGCGCTCGCCGAAGGCTCGCCGGTTCAGCAATCCGGTCAGCGCGTCGCGCTCGGCGCGCTCGCGCAGCGCGTGCAGGGCCAGATGGTTCTGCCGCATCGCCTGCTCCAGGGTGAGACAGCCGAAGCCGCCGATCACGTTCAGCGTGCCCAGGAATACGGCGTTGAAGGGCAGCGCCGCGCCGAGCCCGCCGGTGTGCAGTTCGACCGCCAGGTAAGCGGCGTAGACCACCGCACCGCAGGCGCTTGCGGGCTCGAAGCGCAGGCCGGCCAGGAAGTAGGCGTACAGGGTGCACAACACCACCCCCTCGTAGGGCATGGGGTGGCCATGGGCGCGCGCCGCCCACAGCATGCCCACGGTGGCCAGGCTGCTGAGCAGCGCGGCCGAGGCGACGATGGGCTGCAGCCAGGGATGCAGTCGTGGCACGCGCATGGCGACCCAGGCCAGCGCGAGCGCCGGCACCGCGATCCCCAGGCGCAGGCTGAGGACGGCCCGCAGCACCGGCGGCGGCAGGGTCAGCAGGTCCAGCACGCCGAAGGCCAGGAACAGGGTCAGCGCCGCCACGGCCGCCAGCTGCATGCGCGGCAGCAGCTCCTGCTGGTGATAGAGCCTGAACGCGTGCTCCAGCGCCGGATCGGCAAAGCGCAGGCGCAGCCAGCCCAGGCGTGGCGCGTCCTGCCGCTGCCAGCTCGGTGCCTGCGGCGCGGCGTCGGCCGCCCGATGCACGGGGGTGGATGGGTCTGACATGCGTGAAAGAGGAAGGGCGCACCGGTTATCGGCCGGCCCGGCGCGAACTTGCATCGTGTCGGGCGTGGACCACGACCGGGCGCGCGCCAATGCTGCCCGGCACATGCACCAGCCAGGGTCATGCACCAGCCTCCCACATGCCCGCATGCCCATATTCCCGCCGCGCCTGCGGCCACTGCCTCGCCGCCGTTGCGCCGCAGATCGGTCGCGCGCCGCGAACAGCGCCCACGACAGCGCGCCACTGCATGCCAACCCCGGCGCTTGCGGCTCAGCGGTCCCAGGGCGGCAGCGGGCCGGCGAAGCGCTCGGCCAGGAAGTCCACCAGCAGCCGCAAGGCCAGCGGCTGGTGCTGGCGCGACAGGAACACGGCGTGGATGCCCAGGCTCTCGGGCTCGAGCTGCGGCAGCACGCGCTGCAGGCGGCCCTGGCGCAGGTCGTCGCCGACCAGGTAGGTCGGCATGATGCCTATGCCCACGCCCTCCAGGATGGCCCGGCGCAGCACCGCGGTGTCGTTGCTCATCAGGCGCTCGGTCATGGGCACGTCCACGCGCTCGCCGTCGAGCCGGAAGCGGAACTGCGCCGCGCTCACGGTGGCGTGGGTCAGGCAGCTGTGCGCCTGCAGCTCCTGCAGGGTGAGCGGCTCGCCGTGTGCCTGCAGGTAGCCGGGCGCGGCGCACAGCACCGAACGGCAGACGCTGAGCTGGCGCGCGATCAGGCTGGACTCGAGCTGGTTGCTGATGCGCAGCGCCAGGTCTATGCCGTCGGCCGCCAGGTCCAGGCTGCGCTCGGCCACCAGCAGGCTGAAGCCCACGCGCGGATGCCGACGCTGGAACGCCGCCAGCGCGGACGCCAGCTGCGCCTCGGCGAAGGAGGCCGAACTGGTGATGCGCAGCCGCCCCGCGGCCACGCTGCCCACCTCGCGCGCCCGGTGCTCGATCTCCTCGGACAGCTCCAGCAGGCGCCGGCAGGACAGCAGCGCCGCCTGTCCGGCCTCGGTGAGGCCGATGCGGCGCGTGCTGCGGTGCAGCAGCCGCACCCCTAGCCAGCCCTCCATAGCCGCGAGCTGGCGGCTGACCATGGCCGTGGACAGCCCCAGCTGGGCAGCGGCGCGGGTCAGGCTCCCGTGCTCGACGACGGCGACGAAGGCGCGCGCGGACGACAGGCGATCCATGGTGGGCTGTGCTTCATTCGCGCGATTCGTGCAACGAGCATTCTACAAATTGGCTGTTTATAAACCGAACCGCAGTCAATAGAGTGCGCTGTTTGCCAGCCACACGATTGGAGTCCTGCATGTTCCGTCCCCACACCCTGGCCCGCCACGCACTGGCCTGGCTGACGCTGGGCGTCGTCGCCAGCACCCCGGCCAGCGCCCAGGTCACGGCGCCGCTGGCGCTCAAGGTCTACAACGCCGGTGCCGCCAGCTTTCACGTCAACGCGGTGGTGGTGAGCGGCCCCACCGAGGCCCTGGTCATAGACACCGGCTTCACGCGCGCCGACGCGCTGCGCATCGCCGCCGACGTGCTGGACAGCGGCAAGACGCTCAAGACCATCCTGATCAGCAACGCCGACCCCGACTACTACTTCGGCGCCGAGACGATCAAGTCGCTGTTCCCGCAGGCCCAGGTGGTGGCCACGCCGGCCGTGCGCGCCCGGATCCAGGCCAAGCTGGCCGACAAAGTCGGTTTCTGGGGCCCGAAGATGGGCGCCAACGCGCCGCGCCAGCCCATCGTTCCCGAAGCCCTGGCCGGCACCCGCCTGAGCGTGGACGGCCAGGCCGTGGAGCTGCGCGGCACCGAGGGCGAACTCGCGCACCGGCCCTATGTCTGGATCCCTTCGCTGCGCGCCATCGCCGGCAACGTGGCCCTGGTGGGCGGCCTGCACGTCTGGACCGCCGACACCCAGAAGGCATCCGAGCAGCGCGCCTGGCTGGCGCAGCTCGACGAGATGCAGGCCCTGCAACCGGCCCTGGTCGTGCCCGGCCACATGGCCGCCGGCACCGCGCTGGACGCCTCGGCCATCGCCTACACGCGCGGCTATCTGCAGCGCTTCGAGGCCGAAGTGCCCAAGACCGCGAACGCCGCCGCGTTGATGCAGGCCATGCAACAGGCCTACCCGCAGGCCGGCCTCGGGATCGCGCTGGACATCGGCGCCAAGGTGGCCAAGGGCGAGATGAAGTGGTGACCGCGCCCGGCGGCATCCTGGGCCCCGGCTAGAGTCCCGGGGATGAGCGCCGCCAGCGACCGACCGCACCCTTCCCTCGTCCCGCCCGCGCTGGTGGTCCTGCTTGGCGGCGTCGCCGCCGGGCTGCACATCGGCAAGCTGCCACCGGCGATCCCGGCGCTGCAGCAGGCCCTGGGCCTGTCGCTGCTGCAGGCCGGCTTTCTGCTGTCGCTGGTGCAGGGCGCGGGCATGTGTGCCGGCGTCGCCTTCGGTGCCCTGGCCGATTCGATGGGGCTGCGCCGCAGCATGCTGCTCGGCCTGACGCTGCTGGCGCTGGCCAGCACGCTCGGCGGGCTGAGCGAGCAGGTGGCGCTGCTGCTGGCGCTGCGCGCACTGGAAGGATTCGGCTTCCTGCTCACCGTGCTCGCCGCCCCGGCCCTGCTGCGCCGCCTGGTGGCCCCCGAGCGCCTGAACCTGGTGCTCGGGCTGTGGGGCGCCTACATGCCGCTGGCCACCGCCTGCGCCCTGCTCGCCGGTCCGCTGTGGATCGCTGAACTCGGCTGGCGCAGCTGGTGGTGGCTGCTGGCTGCACTGAGCGCGGCGATGGCGCTGTGGCTGGCGCGCGCCGTGCCCGCCCTCGGCACCGGCACGCAGCCGATGGCCGCGCTGGGCGCCCTGCCCCTGACGGCGCGGCTGCGCCAGACCCTGGGCGCGCGCGGCCCCTGGCTCGCGGCCTGCGCCTTTGCCTGCTACTCCGGCCAGTGGCTGGCGGTGATCGGCTTCCTGCCTGCCATCTACACCCAGGCCGGGGTCTCGGGGGCGGCCACCGGCGTCCTGACTGCGCTCGTGGCCGGCGTCAACATGGTCGGCAACATCGCCTCCGGCCGTCTGCTGTACCGCGGCCGCCAGCCGTCCACCCTGCTGGCGGCGGGCTACCTGGCGATGGGGGTGGCGGCGCTGCTGGCGTTTGCCGGCGGCGCCGATGGCGCCTGGCTGCCGGGCTGGCTGCGCTACGCAGCGGTGCTCGCGTTCTCGGCCGTCGGCGGGCTGGTGCCAGGCACCTTGTTCACGGTCGGCGTGCGGCTGGCACCCGGCGAGCAGACGGTGTCCACCACCCTGGGCTGGATCCAGCAGTGGTCGGCCTTCGGTCAGTTCGCCGGCCCCCCGCTGGTGGCGGCGGTGGCTGCAAGCGTCGGTGGCTGGCAGCTGACCTGGGTGGTGACGGGTGCGTGCTCGCTCGCCGGGCTGCTGCTGACGGCGGTCATTCGCCGACAGCCGGCACTTGCAACCGGCTGATGCACAGGCCAAAGCGGGAATTTCTGACGCGACCGCGCATACACATGCCGACACAGCGTTTGACACCCGCCTGCAGGGGCCGAAAAGGGCCACAACACTTCCCGCCTGCCTGGCGCCATGTCCGAACTGATCGAACGCCTTGCCGACCTGACCGGCTATCGTGACCGTGACGTCCTCGACGTCACCTTGGTCGGGGCCTTGCGCGATCTGCTGCAGCCGGACTGCGCCACCATCTACCGCCCGGTGGGCACGCCGGGTCAGCAGCACTGGCTGACCCGCGCCCGTCTGCGCCGCCACGAACACACGCCGCGTGCAGACTCGCTGTGGTCGGCGCCGGAGGACTTGCCGCCCCTGCACGCCCTGCCGCTGCACCGGCAGTGCCTGCTCGAACACCTGGCCACGAGCACCGAGATCGACGGCGGCTGGCTGCACCTGTTCCCCCTGAGCAGCGAACACGAGATCAGCGGCGTGCTGGAGCTGCGCAGCGGCGTGGCCCTGGACGAGACGGCACAACGTCTGGTGAGCGGCATCCTGCGCGTGTACCGCAACTTCCAGGGCCTGCTGGACTACAGCGAGTGCGACACCCTGACCGGGCTGCTGAACCGCAAGACCTTCGACGGCTCCTTCCTGCGCGTGACCACGCCCGACGGCTTCACCTGCGGCGAGAAGCGCTGCAAGTCGGGCCGCCGCAGGCAGCCGGTGACGAGCGCCTGGCTGGGGGTGGTCGACATCGACCACTTCAAGCGCGTGAACGACACCCACGGCCACCTGATCGGCGACGAGGTGCTGCTGCTGCTGTCACGCCTGATGCGCGGCAGCTTTCGCTACCAGGACCTGCTGTACCGCTTCGGCGGCGAAGAATTCGTGGTCCTGATGCGCTGCAGCGACACGGCCCAGGCCGCACGCGTGTTCGAGCGCATGCGCGGCAACGTCGAGCTCTATGAATTCCCGCGCGTGGGCCGCATCACGGTGAGCATAGGCTTCACCCAGGTCAGGGCGGGCGACACGCCGGCCGCCGCCTTCGAGCGCGCCGATAAGGCGGTCTACCACGCCAAGAACAGCGGCCGCAACCAGGTCGCCCTGCACGAAAGCCTGATCGAGAGCGGCGCCCTCGTCGACGAGTCGCACGTCGGCGACATGGAACTGTTCTAGCGCCTGCGCGGCCTGCGCGGCCGGCGCGGAGTCAGCACGCAGCCTCGGCGCGAGGACTGCCGCGCACCCGGAAATGGCGCACGAAGCCGAACCGGCGATGCACGCCGCGCGGCTCGCCCAACCATGGCAAGCGCCTGGCCGGGCCGTCCAGCAGCTCGACCACCCAATCGGTGGCGCCGAAGAATCGGAAACTGACCGCCCGCGGCGGCATGAGCCTGAGCAGTTCGAACGAGCCGGTGGCGTACATCCAGCTCAGGGTCGCGGAATCGACGAGCGCCAGGTCCTGGTCGAGCAGGTGGATGCGCAAGGCGTCCTCCTGCGGCACATCGTCCGACAGGAAGAGCAGATAGCGATCGTCGACACGAAATGCGGCCTCCAGCACCAGTCCGGCCAAGGCCTGGGGCACCTGGCGATCCCCGATCCGGATCTCGCTGGCCGGCACGCCGTCCGCACCGGTGACGGGGTGCGGTCGCAAGCTCACTTGATCGCTGGGCAAGGGCTCAATCATCCTAGCTCCGGCAGTTGGACGCGCCCGAGCGGGCTGCGCTGCGGGGTGCTGGCAAGACGCGACGACGCTGCGGGCTCATGCCCGCGAGGAGGAGCAACGCCGCCAGCGCGACGCAGCGTGGCTCGATCGGGTGCGTAGCGAGCTCACCCAGGAGGTGATTGCTGCCGTGGCTACAAGTGCTTGAGAACACGGACGGATCCCGCGCCGATGAGCGGTCAACTGCCGGATCTGGGTTGAACCGCCTGCGCGGCGGGCTGCCCCTGGGGCAGCCCATGCGGGGGCTCGGGCGGTTTCCCCTTTGGCCGCTGCTGCTGGCGGCGCTCGGCGCCCTGCAGACCCTGGCCTATGTGCATACCGCCGCCTGGCCGCTGCCGCTGCTGGCGCTGGCGCTGCTGGCGGCGGCGCTGGCGCGCGTGCGGCCGGGGCAGGCGGCTTGGCTGGGCTGGGCCTTCGGCTGCGGCTGGCTGGGCGCCGGCACCTGGTGGCTGTTCGTCAGCATGCACCGCTACGGCGGCATCGCCGCGCCGGCGGCGGCGGCGGCGGTGGCGCTGCTCGCCGCCGCGCTGGCGCTGTACCTGGCGCTGGCGATGGCCGCTTACGTGCGCTGGCGGCGCGGCCGGGCCTTGCCCGACGCGCTGCTGTTCGCCGCCCTGTGGCTGCTCGCCGAGCTCGCGCGCGGCCTGCTGTTCACCGGCTTTCCCTGGCTCGCCTTCGGCTACGCGCAGATCGACGGCCCGCTGGCCAAGCTGCTGCCGCTGGTCGGGGTGTACGGCGTCGGCGCGCTGGCGGCGGCGCTGGCGGCGGCGCTGGCCGCCGGCTGGCGCGCGCGCGCGCTGGCGCTGGGCGTGCTCGCGCTGGCGGCGCTGGCACCCACCCCGAGCTTCACGCGGCCGGCCGGCAGCCTGACGCTGGCGCTGCTGCAGCCCAACGTGGCGCAGGACGAGAAGTTCGCCGCCGACCGCATGCCGCAGACCCTGGCCTGGGTGGCGCAGACCCTGGGCGCGGCCGATGCGCAGCTCGTCGTCGCCCCCGAGACGGCGGTGCCGCTGCTGCCCGACCAGCTCGCCGAGCTCGCGCCCGGCTATTTCGAGGCCCTGCAGGCGCGCTTTGCCAGCGGCGCTCAGGCGGCGCTGGTGGGCATGCCGCTGGGCAGCTTCGAGGCCGGCTACACCAACTCGGTGCTCGGACTGTCGGCGCAGACCGCGCGCCAGCCCTACCGCTACGACAAGCACCACCTGGTGCCCTTCGGCGAGTTCATCCCGGCCGGCTTCCGCTGGTTCACCGACGCGATGGGGATCCCGCTCGGCGACTTCACGCCCGGGCCGGCGCCGGCACCTTCGTTCGCCTTTGCCGGCCAGCGCATCGCCCCCAACATCTGCTACGAGGACTTGTTCGGCGCCGAGCTGGCGCTTCGCTTCGCGCAGTCGGCGAGCGCGCCGACCCTGCTCGTGAACCTGAGCAACATCGGCTGGTTCGGCGACACGGTGGCGGTGCCGCAGCACCTGAACATCTCGCGCGCGCGCAGCCTGGAGCTGCAGCGCCCGATGCTGCGCGCCACCAACACCGGCGCCACCGCGGTCGTCGACCACGAGGGCCGGGTGATCGCCAGCCTGGCGCCGTTCACGCGCGGCGTGCTGCGGGCGCAGGCCGAGGGCAGGGAAGGCCTGACGCCCTACGCCTGGTGGGCCTCGCGTGCCGGTTCCTGGCCGCTGCTGGCGCTGGCGCTGCTGCTGGCCGGCGCCTGTGCGCGCCGCAGCGACAAATAGAATGAAGGGTTTGCAGTCGCCGGCCCCGCAGCCATGCTCACCTTCCAGCAGATCATCCTGAAGCTGCAGTCCTACTGGGACGCGCAGGGCTGCGCCCTGCTGCAGCCCTACGACATGGAGGTCGGCGCCGGCACCAGCCACACCGCCACCTTCCTGCGCGCGCTCGGCCCCGAGCCCTGGAAGGCGGCCTATGTGCAGCCCAGCCGGCGCCCCAAGGACGGCCGCTACGGCGACAACCCGAACCGCCTGCAGCACTACTACCAGTACCAGGTGGTGCTCAAGCCGGCGCCGGCCGACATCCTGGACCTCTACCTGGGCAGCCTGCAGGCGCTGGGTTTCGACCTGCGCGCGAACGACGTGCGCTTCGTCGAGGACGACTGGGAGAACCCCACCCTGGGCGCCTGGGGACTGGGCTGGGAGGTCTGGCTCAACGGCATGGAGGTGACCCAGTTCACCTACTTCCAGCAGGTCGGCGGCATCGACTGCAAGCCCGTCACCGGCGAGATCACCTACGGCCTGGAGCGGCTGGCGATGTACCTCCAGGGGGTGGAGAACGTCTACGACCTGGTGTGGACCGAGTCGGCGCCGGCGGAGGGCTCGGACCGCCCCGGCCGACTGCTCTACCGCGACGTCTACCACCAGAACGAGGTCGAGCAAAGCCGCTACAACTTCGAGCACAGCGACGTCGATTTCCTGCTCGGCGCCTTCTCCGCCCACGAGCGCCAGGCGCGCCACCTGGTGGGCGAGCAGCTCGCCCTGCCGGCCTACGAACAGGTGCTGAAGGCGGCGCACACCTTCAACCTGCTGGACGCGCGCGGCGCGATCAGCGTCACCGAGCGCGCGGCCTACATCGGGCGCATCCGCAACCTCGCGCGCAGCGTGGCGCAGAGCTATCTGGACAGCCGCGCGCGGCTGGGCTTCCCGCTCGCGCCGCGGCCCTGGGCCGACGCCGTGCTGGCGCAACTGGCGAAGAAGGCGGCCTGATGTCCACCACCCGCAACCTGCTGGTCGAGCTGCTGGTCGAGGAACTGCCGCCGAAGGCGCTGCAGGCGCTGGGCGACGCCTTCGGCCATACCCTGGCCGCCGCCCTGCGCCGCCAGGGCCTGGCCGACCAGCACTCGGCGCTGAACGTCTTCGCCAGCCCGCGCCGGCTCGCCGCGCATCTCAGCCACGTCGCGGCGGTGGCGGCCGACAAGCCGGTCTCGGTGAAGCTGATGCCGGTGGCGGTGGGCCTGGCGGCCGATGGCACACCGAGCGCCGCGCTGCTCAAGAAGCTCGCCGCCCTGGGCGCCGACGCGAGCGCCCTGCCCACGCTGCAGCGGCGCCCGGACGGCAAGGCCGAGGCCTTGTTCCTCGACACCGTGGTGGCGGGCGCGACCCTGGCCGCCGGGCTGCAGGTGGCGCTGGACGAGGCGATCGCCGCCCTGCCCATCCCCAAGCTCATGCAGTACCAGCTTGCCGACGGCTGGAGCGACGTGCGCTTCGTGCGCCCGGCGCACGGCCTGGTGGCGCTGCACGGCGCCGAGGTGGTGCCGGTGCAGGCGCTGGGCCTGCAGGCCGGGCGCCAGACCAGCGGCCACCGCTTCGAGGCCGCGATGGACCCGGTGTCCCTGCTCGACGCCGACCACTACGAACGCCAGCTGCTCGAACAAGGCGCGGTGATCGCCGGCTTCACGGCGCGCCGCGACGAGATCCGGCGCCAGCTCGCCGCCGCCGCGGCGGCCGAGCAGCTGCAGCCGATCGACGCCCCGGCCCTGCTCGACGAGGTCACGGCGCTGGTGGAACGCCCGCGCGTGCTGGTCTGCCGCTTCGAGGACGAGTTTCTCGCCGTGCCGCCGGAATGCCTCATCCTGACGATGAAGGCGAACCAGAAGTACTTCCCGCTCGTCGACGCCCAGGGCAGGCTGACGAACCGCTTCCTGGTCGTCAGCAACATCGACCCGGCGGACCCGTCGGCGGTGGTGCAGGGCAACGAGCGCGTGGTGCGCCCGCGGCTGGCGGACGCCAAGTTCTTCTTCGACCAGGACCGCAGGCGCAGCCTGGCCTCGCGCGTGCCGCAGCTCGCCCGGGTGGTCTACCACGGCAAGCTCGGCAGCCAGGGCGAGCGCGTCGAACGCGTGCGCCGCATCGCGCGCCAGGTCGGCGAGACGCTCGGCGGCGCGGCCCTGGCCGGGCTCGCCGAGGAAGCCGCCACCCTGGCCAAGGCCGACCTGCTGACCGACAGGGTCGGCGAGTTCCCCGAGCTGCAAGGCATCATGGGCGCCTACTACGCGCGCCACGACGGCCTGGGCGAGGCGGTGGCGGACGCGATCGAGGACCACTACCGCCCGCGCTTTGCCGGCGACGCCCTGCCGCGCGGCGAGGTCGGGCTGGTGGTCGCGCTGGCCGACAAGCTGGAAACCCTGGCCGGGCTGTTCGGCATCGGCGAACGCCCCACCGGCGACAAGGACCCGTTCGCCCTGCGCCGCCACGCGCTGGGGGTGATACGCATGCTCGTCGAGCGCGACCTGCCGCTGGCCCTGCCGGCGCTGGTGGCGACCGCGTTCGCCGCCTTCCCGGCCGGCCACGGCGCGGCGCAGGCCGAGCTGCAGCACTTCGTCCAGGAGCGTCTGGTGGGCCATCTGCGCGAGCTGGGCTACAGCGCGCAGGAGGTCGACGCCGTGGTCGCCCTGCGCCCCGATCGCTGGGGCAGCCTGCCGCGCCGCCTGGCCGCCGTGCGCGCATTCGCCGCGCTGCCCGAGGCGGCGTCGCTGGCGGCGGCCAACAAGCGCGTCGGCAACATCCTGCGCAAGAGCGGAGACAAGGGCGGCGACAAGAGCGACGACAAGGGCGATGAGCTGCCGCAGGGCGCTCCCGACCCGGCGCTGTACGTCGAGGACGCCGAGCGCGCGCTGGCCGCCGCGCTGGCCGAGGTCGCGCCGCGTGCCGAAGCCGCCTTCGCGCAAGGCGACTACGCAGCCAGCCTGCAGGCGCTGGCGGCGCTGAGGGCGCCGGTGGACGCCTTCTTCGACGCCGTGATGGTGAACAGCGAGGACGCGGCGCTGCGGCGCAACCGGCTGGCCCTGCTGGCGGCGCTGCACGCGGCGATGAACCAGGTCGCCGACCTGTCGCGCCTGGCGGCCTGAAGCGAGACGCACCGTGCCGCACCACGCGCCCAAGCTGCTGATCCTGGGCCGAGACGGCGTGCTCAACGTCTACCGCGAGGACCACGTCAAGGCGCCGCAGGAGTGGCAGGCCATCCCCGGCGCCCTGGAGGCGCTGGCGCGCCTGAACCACGCCGGCTGGCACGCCGTGGTGGCCACCAACCAGGCCGGCATCGGCAGCGGCATGCTGGACATGGCGTCCATCAACGCCGTGCACGCGCACATGCACCGCCAGCTCATGGGCGCGGGCGCGCGCGTGGACGCGGTCTTCTTTTGCCCGCACACCCCGCAGGAGGGCTGCGACTGCCGCAAGCCGCTGCCCGGGCTGATGCGCGACATCGGCCGCCGCTACGGCGCCAGCCTGGCCGAGGTGCCCGTGGTCTCGGACAGCTTGCGCGACCTGCAGGCGGCGGCCGCCGCCGGCTGCCCGCCGCACCTGGTGCGCACCGGCCGTGCGCAGGCGCTGGACGAGCCGGCGCTGGCGCGCATCGCCCAGCAGGTGCCGCAGGCGCGCATCCACGCCGACCTGGCGGCCTTTGCCGACTGGCTGCTGTCGCAGGGCGGGCCGGCCGGGGCGGCGCGCGAATGAAGCCGCGCCGACGCGGGCCGACCGGCGCTGCCGTGCCGGCCGTGCCGGCCGCGCCATCAACGCCTTCCCGGCTTTCTCTGCCGTCGCAGCTCGCCCTGTTCGGCGACGAGACGTTCGACGACCAGACGTCCGCGCCGCCGCCGGTGCCGGAGCCCGCGCCCGCGCTGCCCGCGCCGGGCGCCGCGCGCCACGAGCTGCGCCTGGGCGCGCACCGCGTCGGCTACGCGCTCAGGCGTGCGCGTCGACGCAGCATCGGCTTTTGCGTCGGCGCCGAAGGCCTGCGCGTGAGCGCGCCGCGCTGGGTGCCGATCGCCGAGATCGAGTCCGCGCTGCAGGCGAAGGCGGACTGGATCCTGCGCAAGCTGCACGAGCAGCGCGAGCGCGCGCAGCGCCAGCTGCAGGCCCAGGTGCAGTGGCGCGAGGGCGGCAGCATCCCCTTCCTCGGCGAGACCGTGATCATGCTGCTCGACCCGCGCTGCAGCGGCGCCGTGCTGCACGAGGCGCCCGAGGTCCTGCCCGGCGTGCCGCGCCTGACCCTGCACCTGGGGCTGCCGCAGCAGGCCGGCGCGCTTCAGATCCGCGACCTCGTGCAGAGCTGGCTGCAGCGCCAGGCGCGGCGCGTGTTCGAGGAGCGCTGCGCGCTGTACGCGCCACGCCTGGGGGTGCAGCCGCGCCGGCTGAGCCTGAGCTCGGCCACCACCCGCTGGGGCAGCGCCAGCGCCGACGGCAGCATCCGGCTGAACTGGCGGCTGGTGCACTTCGGGCTGCCGGTGATCGACTACGTCGTCACTCACGAGCTCGCCCACCTGCGCGAGATGAACCACGGGCCGGCGTTCTGGGATGTGGTGCGCTCGGTGCTGCCGGGCTACGAGCAGGCGCGCAGCAGCCTGCGCGACAGCGTGCTGCCGCTGCTCGACGGCACGCCGCCCGCGCCAGCGTCCTGAGCCGGCCGGCGGATCTGCCCACACCGCCCACCCTGCCCGCGTCGACCGTGCGCGACCGTCCGCCCGGGTCCGGCTGGGTCCGCCTGCACCCGCCTGCGCCCGCCTGAACCTGGCACAGGCGCTATATTGACGTTGACGTGAACGTCAATCCCGCCATGCCCGCCTCCTCCCGCACGCCCACCCACGCCGACCCCGCCACGGCGGCGCGCGCCGACGCCCGCCTGTACACCATCACCGAGCTGGCGCAGGAGTTCGACGTCACGCCGCGCGCGATCCGCTTCTACGAGGACATGGGGCTGATCGCCCCCGCGCGCGCCGGGCGCAACCGCGTCTACGCGCAGCGCGACCGCACGCGGCTGAAGCTCACCCTGCGCGGCAAGCGGCTGGGGCTGAGCCTGCAGGAGATCAAGCAGCTGGTGGACATGTACGAGTCCAGGTCGGACAACGCGCCGCAGCTGCAGGCCTTCTTGCTGGCGCTGGCGGCGCAGCGGCGCCAGCTCGAGCAGCAGCGCGAGGACCTGGAGGTCACGCTGGCCGAGATCGTCCAGCACGAGGAGCGCTGCCGCAGCCTGCTGGCGCACGCCGCCGGCCCGGCGGCCGATCGTGCGGCGCCGCGCCCCGCAGGCCGGGCCCGGACCCGGGTGCCTGCCTGACAGCCCAGACCCCCCTTGGATGCGAGGACCCCCATGAGCCAGCTCCCCGGCCTGAACTTCATGCTCGGCGACGACATCGACGCCCTGCGCGACGCCGTGCGCGCCTTCGCCGAGGCCGAGATCGCGCCGCGCGCGGCCGAGATCGACCGCAGCGATCAGTTTCCGATGGACTTGTGGCGCAAGATGGGCGAGCTCGGTGTGCTCGGCATCACCGTGCCCGAGACCTGGGGCGGCGCCGACATGGGCTATCTCGCGCACATGGTGGCGATGGAGGAGATCAGCCGCGCCAGTGCCAGCGTGGGCCTGAGCTACGGTGCGCACAGCAACCTGTGCGTGAACCAGATCAAGCGCAACGGCAGCCAGGCGCAGAAGGACAAGTACCTGCCGCGCCTGATCAGCGGCGAGCACGTCGGCGCGCTCGCGATGAGCGAGCCCGGCGCCGGCTCGGACGTCATCAGCATGAAGCTCAAGGCCGAGGACAAGGGCGGCTACTACCTGCTCAACGGCAGCAAGATGTGGATCACCAACGGCCCGGACGCCGACACCCTGGTGGTCTATGCCAAGACCGAGCCCGAGGCGGGGGCCCGGGGCGTCACCGCCTTCCTGGTCGAGAAGGGCATGAAGGGCTTCTCGGTCGCGCAAAAGCTCGACAAGCTGGGCATGCGCGGCAGCCACACCGGCGAGCTGGTGTTCCAGGACGTGGAGGTGCCGGCACAGAACATCCTCGGCGGCCTGAACGAGGGCGCCAAGGTGCTGATGAGCGGGCTGGACTACGAGCGTGCGGTGCTCGCCGCCGGGCCGATAGGCATCATGCAGGCGGTGCTGGACAACGTGGTGCCCTATGTCCACGAGCGCCGGCAGTTCGGCCGCAGCATCGGCGAGTTCCAGCTCGTGCAGGGCAAGCTCGCCGACATGTACACCGTGCTGCAGGCCGCGCGCAGTCTTTGCTACACGGTGGGCAAGAACCTGGACGCGCTGGGCAGCGGGCACGTGCGCCGGGTACGCAAGGACTGCGCCGGCGTCATCCTGTGGTGCGCCGAGAAGGCGACCTGGATGGCCGGCGAAGGCATCCAGATCTTCGGCGGCAACGGCTACATCAACGACTACCCCCTGGGCCGCCTGTGGCGCGACGCCAAGCTCTACGAGATCGGCGCCGGGACTTCCGAGATCCGCCGCATGCTGATCGGCCGCGAGCTGTTCGCCGAAACGAGCTGAACCATCGATGAGCGACTCTGACCTCAAGCACCTGTTCGAAAGCAACCGCCGCTGGGCCGCCGAGACGACGCGCCGCGACCCCGGCTTCTTCACCCGCCTGCTGGCGCAGCAGACGCCGCAGTACCTGTGGATAGGCTGCGCCGACAGCCGGGTGCCGGCGAGCGAGATCCTGGGCCTGCTGCCGGGCGACGTGTTCGTGCACCGCAACGTCGCCAACGTCGTCGTCCACACCGACCTCAACGCGCTGAGCGTGATCCAGTTCGCGATCGACCGCCTGCAGGTGCGCCACATCATGGTCGTCGGTCACTACGGCTGCGGCGGCGTGACGGCGGCGCTGCGCGGCGCGCGCATCGGCGTCGCCGACAACTGGCTGCGCCACGTGGTGGACGTGCGCGACGAGCACCGCGACTGGCTGGAGGCGCTGCCCACCGACGAGGACCGGCTGCAGGCGCTGTGCGAGCTCAACGTGCTCAAGCAGGCGCTGCACGTGTGCGAGAGCACGGTGGTGCAGGACGCCTGGGCGCGCGGACAGACGGTGGCGGTGCACGGCTGGGTCTACGGCTTGCAGAACGGCCTCCTCGACGACCTGCGCATCAGCGCCGCCAGTGCCGATGAGGTGGGCGCCGCCTACGGGCTGGCGCTGGGCGCGGTGAAGGCACGCTACGAACAGCGGCTGCGTGCGCACAAGGCGCCGCACCTGGCACCGAACCCGGCGGCGCAGCCGGCGCCGAACCCGGCAGCGCCGCCGGCGCCTGTGGAGGCCAGCCGCTGATGTTTCCGCACCGCCTGACCGACAGCCGCGGCTTCGAGATCGCGAGCGCCCTGATCGAGGGCTTCGACCGCCACTACCGGCTCTTCAGCGCCACCAACCGCGAGGCCAAGGCGCGCTTCGAGGCCGCCGACTGGCACGGCCAGCAGCGCGCCCAGCGCGAGCGCATCGAGTTCTACGACAAGCGGGTCGACGAGGCCGCCGAGCGGCTGCAGCGCGAGTTCCGCGCCAGCGAGCTGCCGATGGACGTCTGGCACCAGGTCAAGCTGCACTTCATCGGGCTGCTGATCAACCACAAGCAGCCCGAGTGCGCCGAGACCTTCTTCAACTCGGTGACGACCAAGATCCTGCACCGCAGCTACTTCCACAACGAGTTCATCTTCGTGCGCCCGGCGGTGGCCACCGAATACATCGAGAGCGACGAGCTCGACGCCCAGCCAACCTACCGCGCCTACTACCCGCAGCCGCAGTGCTGGCGCCAGACCTGGCGCCAGCTGGTGCTGGACTTCGGCTTCGGCCTGCCCTTCCAGGACCTGGAGCGCGACATCGACGACCTCGCCAGCGAGTTCGAGCGCGTGCTGGGCGTCTTCACGCCGCGCGCCAACTTCCAGATCCAGGTCCTGTCCAGCCCCTTCTTCCGCAACAAGGGCGCCTACCTGGTCGGCAAGGTCATCAACGGTTTCGGCGAGACGCCGTTCGCGCTGCCCATCCTGCACGCCGAGGAAGGCCGCAGCCTGCTGATCGACACCGTGCTCGACACCGAGGACGACCTGGTGGCGCTGTTCAGCTACGCGCGCGCCTACTTCATGGTCGACATGCGCGTGCCCAGCGCCTACGTGCAGTTCCTGCGCAGCCTGATGCCGCGCAAGCCGCGTGCCGAGATCTACAGCACCCTGGGGCTGCAGAAGCAGGGCAAGAACAACTTCTACCGCGACTTCCTGTACCACCTCAAGCACAGCAGCGACAAGTTCCGCATCGCGCCCGGCATCAAGGGCATGGTCATGCTGGTGTTCGACCTGCCGAGCTTTCCCTATGTGTTCAAGGTCATCAAGGACTACTACCCGCCGCAGAAGGACACCACGCGCGAGCAGATCAAGGGCAAGTACCTGCTGGTGAAGACGCACGACCGCGTCGGCCGCATGGCCGATACGCTGGAGTACAGCAAGGTGGCGTTCCCGCGCGCACGCTTCGAGGACGAGCTGGTCGACGAGCTGCGCAAGTTCTGCCCCAGCCTGCTGGAGATCTCGGACCGCGACGGCGACGGCCAGATCGAGCTCATCATCAGCCACCTCTACATCGAACGGCGCATGATTCCGCTGAACATCCACCTGCAGGAAGCGGCGCCGGCGCAGGCGGCGGCGGCGGTGGTGGAGTACGGCAACGCGATCAAGGACCTGGTGGCGGCCAACATCTTCCCCGGCGACATGCTGTGGAAGAACTTCGGCGTCACGCGCAACGGCAAGGTCGTCTTCTACGACTACGACGAGATCGAATACATCACCGACTGCAAGTTCCGCCGTGTGCCCACCCCTCGCACCGAGGAGGAGGAGCTCTCGGGCGAGGTCTGGTACGCGGTGGGCCCGAAGGACGTGTTCCCCGAGACCTTCGGCCCCTTCCTGCTCGGCAGCCCGGCGGTGCGCGACGTCTTCATGGCTCACCACGCCGATCTGCTGGACCCCGCGTTCTGGCAGGAGCACCAGCAGCGCATCGCAGCCGGCCACGTGCACGACGTCTTCCCCTACGACCCGGCGCGGCGTTTCAGCGCACGCCGGGCGGCGGCCAGCGCCAAGGCCGCCTGCGCCGCCGCGGCCGATGTCACCCCGAGCGACGATTTCGCCTGAGAGCCTGTGAAGGCATGCATCACGCCCGGCACGATTCACATTTTCACAGGCTCTGAAAGGAGACTGCCATGTCCAGCGACCCCATCGTCATCGTCTCCGCCGCCCGCACCCCCATCGGCGGCCTGCTCGGCGACTTCGCTGCCCTGCCGGCGGCCGAGCTCGGCGCGGTGGCGATCAGGGCCGCCGTCCAACGCTCCGGCGTGCCCGCCGAGGCCATCGACGAGGTGCTGATGGGCAACTGCCTGATGGCCGGTCAGGGCCAGGCGCCGGCCCGCCAGGCGATGCGCCGTGCCGGCCTGCCGGACGCCACCGGTGCGGTGACGCTGAGCAAGATGTGCGGCTCCGGGATGCGGGCGATGATGTTTGCGCACGACATGCTGGCGGCCGGCAGCGCACAGGCGGTGCTGGCCGGCGGCATGGAGAGCATGACCAACGCGCCGCACCTGGTGTTCGCGCGCAAGGGCCTGAAGTACGGCGCGGCGCAGATCTTCGACCACATGGCGATGGACGGACTGGAGGACGCCTACGAGCGCGGCAAGGCGATGGGCGTGTTTGCCGAGGCCTGCGTCGCGAAGTACGGTTTCACGCGCGAGGCGCAGGACGCCTTTGCGATCGCGTCCACCACGCGCGCGAAGACCGCCAACGAGGACGGCAGCTTCGACTGGGAGATCGCGCCGGTGGCGCTGCCGGGCAAGGGTGCCGAGGTCCTGGTGCGGCGCGACGAGCAGCCTTTCAAGGCCAGGCTGGACAAGATCGCGAGCCTGAAGCCGGCGTTCAAGAAGGACGGCAGCATCACCGCCGCCAACGCCAGCAGCATCAGCGACGGCGCGGCGGCGCTGGTGCTGACGCGCCAGAGCACGGCGCAGCGGCTCGGCGCCACCCCGCTGGCGCGCATCGTCGCGCACGCGGTGCACGCGCAGGCGCCCGAGTGGTTTTCCACCGCGCCGGCGGGGGCGATCGCCAAGGTCCTGGCCAAGGCCGGCTGGGACGCCGCCAGCGTCGACCTGTGGGAGATCAACGAAGCCTTTGCCGCCGTCACCATGGCCGCCATGCACGACCTCGACCTTGCGCACGAGAAGGTCAACGTGCACGGCGGGGCGTGCGCCCTCGGCCACCCGATCGGCGCTTCCGGCGCGCGCATCGTCGTCACCCTGCTCGGCGCGCTGCGCAGGCGCGGCGGCAAGCGCGGCGTGGCCTCGCTGTGCATAGGCGGCGGCGAGGCGACCGCGATTGCGGTCGAGCTGTGCTGAGCGAGACCCTGCTGGCCAGCGTGTTCGGTCTCGCGGGCGCGCGCGAGGCGCTGCTGTTCGCGCTCGCCGTGCTGCTGCTCAACGCCACCCCCGGGGTCGACCTGCTGCTGGTGCTGGCGCGCACCCTGCAGCGCGGTGCGCGCGCAGGCCTCGCGGCCGCGGCCGGCATCAGCCTGGGCTGCGTCGTCCACGCCCTGGCCGCTGCCTTCGGGCTGGCGGCGCTGCTGGCGCTGGAGCCGGCGGCCTTCGCGGCGCTCAAGTGGGCGGGCGCGGCCTACCTGGCCTGGCTCGCGCTGGGCATGGCGCGCAGCGCCTGGCGCGGCGTGCCGGCGGCGGGCGCTGCGGCGCCGACCGAGTTGCGGCTCTGGCAGGAACTGCGCAGCGGTTTCCTGACCAATGTGCTCAACCCCAAGGTGGCCTTGTTCTTCCTCGCCTTTCTGCCGCAGTTCATCGGCCCCGGGGCGGCCGACCAGCGTCTGGCCTTTCTCGCCCTGGGCGCCTGGTTCGTGCTGCAAAGCACGGTCTTCCTGCTCGCCTGGGTGGCGCTGCTGACCCGGCTGCGCCGGCTGCCGGCACGCCCGGGGCTGGGGCGGGCGCTGAACGCGCTCGGCGCCGGGCTGTTCGGCGCCCTGGCGCTGCGCGTGGTGGCCGAATGAAGGCGCTGGTGGTCGGCGCCTCGCGTGGCATCGGCCTGGAGTTCGTGCGCCAGTACCGCGCCGCCGGTGCCGAGGTGAGCGCCAGCGCGCGCAGCGACGCCGGCCTGGCGGCGCTGCAGGCGCTGGGCGCGCAGGCCTGGCGCTGGGACGTCGCGGCCGAGGAGGCGCCCGCGCTGGCGGGCGGCCCGTTCGACACCGTGCTCTACGTGGCCGGCGTCTACGGCCCGCGCAGCCAGGGCCTGCAGCCGCCCGAGGCGGCCGAGTTCGACCGCGTCATGCACAGCAACGTGCTGGGCGCGATGCGGCTGCTCGGGGCCCTGCCGGACAGCCTGGCAGCGGGTGCGCGGCTGGCGCTGATCTCCTCGCGCATGGGCTCGCTGGGCGCGCGCGCCAGCACCAGCGGCTGGCTCTACCGGGCGAGCAAGGCGGCGCTGAATTCGCTGCTGCGCGACGCCGCGATCGAGCTCGCCGGCCGCGCCCTGTGCGTGGCGCTGCACCCGGGCTGGGTGCGCACCGACATGGGCGGTGCCGGCGCTGATCTCGACGTGCAGCGCTCGGTGGCCGCCATGCGCCAGACCCTCGCCGGCCTCGGCGCTGCCGACCACGGCCGTTTCCTGGACCACGACGGCAGCGCCATCGCCTGGTAGCTGCCTGGAGGACCGACCATGCTGCTGTCCGAAGACCATCGCGCGGTGCAGGACGCCGTGCGGACCTATGTGCACGACTGCATCGCCCCCAACGCCGCGCACTGGGACCGGCACCGCCAGTTCCCCCACGAGGAGCTCAAGGGCCTGGCGGCGCTGGGCTGCTACGGGGTGGCGGTGGCGCCGCAGTGGGGTGGCGCCGGGCTGGACTACCTGGCGCTGGCGCTCATCATCGAGGAGATCGCGGCCGGCGACGGCGCCACCAGCACCGTGGTGAGCGTCAACAACTGCCCGGTGTGCAGCATCCTGAGCGCCTTCGGCAGCGATGCGCAGAAGGCGCGCTGGCTGACCCCGCTGGCGCGCGGCGAGATGCTGGGCGCCTTCTGTCTGACCGAACCGCACGTGGGCAGCGAGGCCGGCGGCCTGCGCACCAGCGCGCGCCGCGATGGCGACCACTACGTGCTCGACGGCGTCAAGCAGTTCATCACCAGCGGCAAGCACGGTGACGTGGCGATCGTGATGGCCGTCACCGACAAGGCCGCCGGCAAGAAGGGCATCAGCGCCTTCATCGTCCCGACCGCGACGCCCGGCTATGTGGTGGCGCGGCTGGAGGAGAAGATGGGCCAGCACGCCAGCGACACGGCGCAGATCCGCTTCGAGAACTGCCGCGTGCCGGCCGAGAACCTGATCGGCGAGGAAGGCATGGGGCTGAAGATCGCCCTGTCCGGGCTGGAAGGCGGGCGCATCGGCATCGCCAGCCAGGCGGTGGGCATGGCGCGCGCCGCCTTCGACGCCGCGCTCGCCTACAGCCGCGACCGCAGCAGCTTCGGCCAGCCCATCTTCCAGCACCAGGCGGTGCAGTTCAAGCTCGCCGAGATGGCGACCGGCATCGAGGTCGCGCGCCAGATGATCCACCACGCCGCGGTGCTCAAGGACGCCGGCCTGCCCTGCCTGAAGGAGGCGGCGATGGCCAAGCTGTTCGCCACCGAGATGGCCGAGCGCGTGTGCTCGGACGCCATCCAGGTCCATGGCGGCTACGGCTATGTGAGCGACTTCCCGGTCGAGCGCATCTACCGCGACGTTCGCGTGTGCCAGATCTACGAAGGCACCTCCGAGGTGCAGAAGATCCTGATCGGCAGAGCCCTGGCTTGAGTGCGCCACCGCCTGGGCCGGTGCGCGCTGGCGCGCAGCCGGTGTGCGCGGCCGTGTGATCATCGCCGCATGACCGAAGACGAGGCACGCGCGGTCGTGCTGCTGCAGGCGCTGGAGGCGCAGCCGCCGTCGGCCCTGTGGACGGCCGAGGATCGCCAATGGGCGACCCGAGCCGCGCCGCAGGATCTCGGCGCCGATGCCACCCGTGGCGAGCGCCTGGCCGCGCGCGCGCGGGTGGCGCTGCAGCGGCTGGCGGCACGCGACCGCGGCATCCGGCGCCTGCTCGACGCGCGTGCATGGCAACCGGCCTGGGCCGGTCTGGCGCTGGCGATCGGGCTGCTCGCCGGGCTGGCGTCTGACGCGCTGGTCGGCGGCGCCTACTTCAACCTCTTGTCGCTGCACTTCTGGGCTCTGATCGCCTGGAATCTGGCGCTCTTCCTCTGGCTGGCCGCGGGTTCGATCCGTCACACCGGCGGGGGCGGTCGTTCGCGCCACGCGCTGGCGCGGCTGCTGGTACGGGCCACGCGTGCGGCCAGCCTGCCCGCCGGCTTTGCCGCCCGCTGGGCGCAGGCTGGCGCTGCGCTGAGTGCGGCGCGCGCGGCGCTGCTGTTGCACCTGGCCGCCGCCGGCCTGGCGCTGGGCCTGATCGCGGGCCTGGCCTTGCGCGGCCTGGTGCTGGACTACCGCGCCGGCTGGGCGAGCACCCTGCTCGGCTCGGACACGGTGCGCGATGTGCTGGCGCTGGCCTTGCAGCCGGCGCTGGCGCTGTCCGGATCCACCCTGCCGGCCGATTTCGAGGCCCTGCGCGTCACCCCGGGCCAGCCGGCCGCGGCCAGCGCCGCGCCCTGGATGGGCTGGATGGCGCTGCAGCTGCTGCTCGTCGTCGTCCTGCC
Organism: Pseudomonadota bacterium; assembly: GCA_963205525.1. The sequence continues at coordinate 46,960 of CAUJJP010000130.1, forward strand.
GCGCCTGCTGCTGGCAGCCTGGGCGGGCTGGCGGGCACGGCGGCTGGCACAGGATTTCCCGCTCGACACCCAGGCCCCGGCCTTCGACCGCTGGTTGTCGCAGGCGGCGCGCACGCTGTGGGTGCTGCCGCACGGCGCTGCGCCCGCGCCGGCCGCGGCCGCCGGACTGCGCGCCATGCTGGCCGCCGGCTTCGGCAGCGAGGCGGCGCTGCATTGGGCGGATCCCCTGCCCTGGGGCGAGGAAGACCGTGTGCCGACGCCGCCGCCGGGTGCGCGCGCGCTGCTGTTGGTCGATCTGGCCGCCACCCCCGAGGCCGAGGTCCACGGCCGGCTGCTGCAGGCGCTGGCCGCGTCCGACCCCTTGATCGTCGCCGAACGCAGCGGATTCGTGCGCCGCTTCGGCGCCGGCGAACGGCTGGCGCAGCGCGAGGCGGCCTGGCGTGCGCTGGCCGGCGAGCGTGTGTTCGTCAGCGCAGCGCTCGCCGACCCCGACCCGGCAGCCGCGGTGCAGGCGCTGCAGGCGGCGCTGGCGGCCGGATGATGCGGGCCTGAGGATGCAGGTCTCGCTGGCCCTGGTCTCGCACACCAACGTCGGCAAGACGACGCTGGCGCGCACCCTGCTGGGGCGCGACATCGGCGAGGTGCGCGACGCGCCGCACGTCACCGAGTTCGCCGAAGGCCATCTGCTGCTGCAATCGGAAGCGGACCGGCTGCTGCTGTGGGACACGCCCGGCTTCGGCGACAGTGCACGCCTGCTGCGCCATCTGCGCCGTGCCGAGCAGCCGCTGCTGGGATTCCTGGCCGCGCGCTGGGACCGTTGGACCGACCGGCCCTTCTGGTCCAGCCAGCAGGCTTTGCGCGCGGTGCGCGACGAGGCCGATGTCGTCCTGTATCTGGTCAATGCCGCCGAGTCGCCGGCTGCCGCCGGCTACGTGGCGCCCGAGATGGAGCTGCTGCGCTGGATGGGCAAGCCGGTGCTGGTGCTGCTCAACCAGCTCGGCGCGCCGCGCCCGGCGGCCGAGGAGCAGGCCGAGATCGACGCCTGGCGCAGCCATCTGGCGGCCCATCCGCAGGTGCGTGCGGTGCTGCCGCTGGATGCCTTTGCCCGCTGCTGGGTGCAGGAGGGGGTGCTGCTGGCGACGCTGGCCGAGCTGCTGGACGGCCAGGCGCGTGCCGCCATGCAGCGCCTGCACCACGCCTGGAACGACGCCGCGCAGCGTCGCTTCGAGGACGCGATGACGCTGCTGGCGGGCGCGCTGGCGCGTGCCGGCGCCGACCGCGAACCGCTGCCGGCCAGCGGCGCGCTGCGCGATCTGGCTCGCCGCGCCGGCCAGGCGCTGGGGCTGCCGCGCAGCGACGACCCGGCGACGCTGGCGCAGCAGGCGCTGGCGCAGCGGCTGGAGCAGGCGCTGCAGCGTGACACCGCCGCGCTGATCGCGCTGCACGGCCTGGGCGGCCAGGCCCAGGCCGAGGTGCTGGCGCGCATCGCAGCGCATTTCGACGTCCGGCTGCCGCTCGACGAAGGGCGCGCGGCGGTGTTCGGCGGCCTGGTCAGCGGCGCGCTCGCCGGGCTGAAGGCCGACCTCGCCAGCGGCGGCCTGACCCTGGGCGGCGGGCTGCTCGCCGGCGGGCTGATCGGCGCCCTGGGCGCGGCCGGTGCGGCGCGCGCGGTGAACCGGCTGCAGGGGCGTGACGAGGCAGCGGTGGGCTGGAGCGACGCCGCGCTGCTGGCGCAGGCCGAGGCGGCGCTGCTGCGCTACCTGGCGGTGGCGCACTTCGGCCGCGGGCGCGGCGACTGGGCGGCCGGGGAGGCGCCGCTGCACTGGCGGCCCATCGTCGGCGAAGCGCTTGCGGCGCAGTACCAGACCCTGCCTGCTGCCGCACGCCGCGGCCAGGAGCCCCTGCAGCCCTTGCTCGCCGACGCCGCGCGCGCCGTGCTGCTGCGCCTGTACCCGGCGCACCATAATCGCGCGCCATGAAGATTCTGATCCTCGGCGCCGGCCGTGTCGGCGAGAGCGTGGCGGAGAGCCTCGTCACCGAGCAGAACGACATCACGGTGATCGACACCAACCCGCAGCGCCTTGCCGCGCTGCAGGACCGGCTGGACCTGCGCGGCGTTGCCGGCAACGGCATCCAGCCCTCGGTGCTGCGCGAGGCCGGGGCCGAGGACGCCGACATGCTGATCGCCTGCGCGCCGCTGGACGAGACCAACCTCGTCGCCTGCAAGGTGGCGCACGAGGTGTTCGGCATCCAGACCCGGATCGCGCGCGTGCGCAGCCCCGAGTTCGAGGGCGGCAGCGAGCTCATGGCCAGGAACGGCTTCGCGGTCGACCAGACGATCTGCCCCGAGGAGAGCCTGACCACCTACATCCGGCGCCTGATCGAGTTCCCGGAGGCGCTGCAGGTGCTGGACTTCGCCCAGCAACGGGTGAGCATGGTGTCGGTGCGCACCGTGCACGGCGGCCCGCTGGTCGGCCACACCATCAGCGAGCTGCCGCAGATGGCGCCCGAGGTGCCGATGCGCATCGTCGCCATCTACCGGCGCGACCTGATGGGGCAGGACCGCCAGATCGTGTGTGAGGGCGACACCCGCGTCGAGCCGGGCGACGAGGTCTTCCTGCTCGCCGCCAGCAGCCACATCCGGCGCGCCCTGGACGCCCTGCGCCGGCGCGACGACCCGGTGCGCCGCCTCATCATCGCCGGCGGCGGCCGCGTCGGCCTGCGGCTGGCGCGCCAGATCGCCGCCAGCTGCCGGGTCAAGATCATCGAGTCCGACCCCGCGCGCTGCGAGTACCTGACCACCCAGCTGCCCGAGAGCGCGCTCGTGCTGCGCGGCGACAGCACCGACGAGGACCTGCTGGAGCAGGAGAACGTCGCCGGCTGCGACCTCTTCCTGGCGCTCACCAGCGACGACGAGGACAACATCATGTCCTGCCTGCTGGCCAAGCGCATGGGCGCGCGCCGCGTGCTGGCGCTCATCAACCGCAAGGCCTACGCCGACCTCGTGCAGGGCCAGGGCACGCAGATCGACATCGCGGTCTCGCCCTCGCAGACCGTGATCGGCGAGCTGCTCACCCACGTGCGCCGGGGCGACGTGGCCGCCGTCTACAGCCTGCGTCGCGGCGCCGCCGAGGTGCTGGAGGTGGTGGCGCGCGGCGACCGCAAGAATTCCAAGGTGGTCGGCCGCCGCATCGAGCAGATCGCGCTGCCGGCCGGCGCCGTGATCGGCGCCATCGTGCGCGAGCTCCCCGACGGCGAGGGCGGGGCGCGCGCCGAGGTCGTGATCCCGCACCACGACACCGAGATCCGCAGCGACGACCACGTGATCGTCTTCGTGCCGCGCAAGCGCATGCTGCGCCAGGTCGAGAAGCTGTTCCAGGTCGGGGCGATGTTCTTCTGATGCGGTGCCGGGCGTGAGCGACTTCGCCGTCGTCGGCCTGATCGGCCGCATGGTCGTGCTGTTCGCGCTCCTGATGGGGGTGCCGCTGGGCTTTGCCCTGTATCACCACGACCCGGCGGAGCAGGCCTTCACCGTCTCCATCGGCGTCACCGCGGTCGCCGGGCTGGCGCTCAGCCTGGCGACCCGGCGCTCGCGCCGCGAGCTGCAGCCGCGCGACGGCTTCCTGCTCGTCACCCTGGTGTGGATGGTGCTGCCTGCCTTCGCCGCCCTGCCGCTGTGGCTGGCGGTGCCGGGGCTGAGCGTGACCGACGCCTACTTCGAGGCCATGAGCGGCTTCACCACCACCGGCGCCACCGCGCTGTCGGGGCTGGACGCGCTGCCGCGCTCGGTCAACGTCTGGCGCTGCTTCCTGCAGCTGGTGGGCGGGCTGGGCATCCTGGTGCTGGCGGTCGCCATCCTGCCGTTGCTGGGGGTGGGCGGCTCGCAGCTCTTCAAGTCGGAGATGACCGGCCCGATGAAGGACGCCAAGCTCACGCCGCGCATCGCCGAGACCGCGCGCGGGCTGTGGGCGGTCTACTTCTGGTTCTGCCTGGCCTGCTTTGGCGCCTACCGCTGGGCCGGCATGAGCTGGGAAGACGCCTTCATGCACATGTGCACGACCATGAGCCTGGCCGGCTCCTCGTCGCACGACGCCAGCTTCGCCTACTGGAACTCGCCGCGCATCGAGGCGGTGGCGATCTTCTTCATGATGCTGGCCGGGGTCAGCATCGCGACCTACTTCGTCGCCTGGCGCCAGCGCTCGCTGCGCGCGCTGCGCGCCAGCGTCGAGCTGCGCGCCTTCTTCGGCGTGATCGTGGTCGCGGTGCTGTTCGTCGCCGCCTACCTGCGCGGCAACGGCGTCTACGCGAGCTGGGGCGAGGCGCTGCGCCACTCGGCCTTCCACGTCGTCTCGCTCGCCACCACCACCGGCTACGCGAGCCAGGACTACGCCCAGTGGCCCATCTTCGCCGGCTTGCTGATGCTGATGCTGGGCTGCTTCGCCACCGGCGCCGGCAGCACCGGCGGCGGCATCACGATGATACGCATGCTGCTGCTGCTCAAGCTCTCGCAGCGCGAGCTGGTGCGCATCGTGCACCCGAACGCGGTCAGCCCGGTGGTCATGGGCGGGCAGGCGATAGACCCGCGCGTGATGCAGAACGTGATCGCCTACATGATGATGTACGGCGCCACCCTGGTCATCCTGACCATGCTGCTGATCTTCAGCGGGCTGGAGCCGGTGACCGCCTTCACCGCCGTCTTCGCCTGCGTCAACAACATCGGCCCGGCGCTCGGTGCGGTGGGGCCGAGCGGCAACTTCGGCGTCCTCACCGATTTCCAGACCTGGGTCTGCAGCTTCGGCATGCTGCTCGGCCGGCTCGAGCTGCTGAGCCTGCTGGTGCTGCTGACGCCGCAGTTCTGGCGCCGCTGAGAGCGGCGCCAGGCTTGACGCGACAGCGCGGCGGCGGCGCCGGCATCGGCGATCATCGCGGCTGCACACCACCGCGGGCCTCGGGGCCCGGACCGCGATGCACGACAACGACGACCTGGACGAGCTGGACGAGGGACTCGACGCCGAGCTGCTGATGCGCCTGAGCGCCGGCTGGCTGCTGGGCATGGGCAGCGTCGAGCGCTACCTGGACCACCTCGCCGCACACGGCAGCAGCTTGTTCGCCGAGGCGATCACCGATGATCCGGCCGAGGTGGCGGCGGCGCCGGCGAGCAAGGTGCTGCGTGCCGACGCGCCTCAGTTCTTCCGCAGCCTGGGCTGGAACATCGCGCGCTCCATGCCCTTGCCGGCGCTGGACTGGAAGCCGCACCGGCTGCAGCCGCCGGGGCGCAACGAGCCCTGCCTGTGCGGCTCCGGCGCCAAGTACAAGCACTGCTGCCAGCGCCTGATCGAGCACGGCCCGCGGCTCGATCCGGTCTACCTCGGTGCCATGGTGGTGCAGCAGCTGCCGGCCAAGGACTGGAAGACGCTGCCCGCCAGCGCGGTCCACCCCGACATGCTGGCCGCCGCCGCCCACGAGCTGCGCGAGCGCGGTGAGCTGCGCCAGGCCATGCAGCTGCTCGAACCCTGGGCCAAGCTGCCTGCGCCCTGGGCGGCGCAGCGGGTGGAGCTGCTGGACCTGCTGGCCGACCTCTACCTGGACCTGGACCACCCGCGCAAGCGCAAGGCACTCGCGCAGGCGATGGTCGAACGCGGCGACGCCGCGGTACAAAGCCTGGGCTGGCAGCGCCTGAGCATGATGGCGAGCGACCAGGGCGACCCGGCAGCGGCGCGCGCGGCCTTCGAGCGCGCCCAGCGCCTGACCCCCGACGACCCGCGCATCGCGCTGCTCGAAGTGACCACCTTGCTCGGCAACGGCGAGCTCGACCGCGCCCACGAGCGCGCCGCCTTCCACGCGCGCCGGCTCGCCCGCCTGCCCCATGCGGCGGAGCTGGCGCCGCAGATCGAGGGCCTGCAGGCGCTGGCGCGCGGCGAGATGGACCATGTGGCCAGCGCCGGGTTTGCCGACGACGGGTTCGACGACACCGGCTTCGACGACGATGGGCGGGATGCCGAGGTCCGCGATCTGCCGGCTCTCGCCGCCATGCTCATCCAGGCGATGGACGATCTGCAGCGCTGGATCGAAGCCCAGCCCGCGGCCCGGCTGCGGCTGGACCTCGCGCAGGCGAGCGCGCAGGACCTGGGCGAGCTGAAGCCGGCGCCCGAGCTGGCGCGCAAGCTCCAGGCCTGGCGCAAGGTTTTCCAGGCACCGGATGCGGGCGCCGATCTGCAGCAGCTGGACCCCGGGCGCTGGCAGCCGCTGCTGCGGCGCGAGCCCATGCTGCTGGACAGCTTCGAGGTGCTCGACGACCTGGTCGGGGCGCTGGAGATGATGCCGCCACCGTTCGTCGCAGGCGTGCAGGCGGCGCTGCTGCAGCGCGCGCTGGCGCTGTGGACCCTGCTGCGCGAGCGCTGGCCGCAGGCGCGCTGCGAATGGGGCTGGCTGGGCAACCGGCCGGCGCTGCGCCTGCTGGTGCAGCGCATAGACATCGACACCACGCCGCGCGCCGAGGAGAGCTTCGAGTGGCTGCGCGCGATGGTCGAGCAGCTCAACCCGAGTGACAACCACGGCCTGCGCGAGCGCCTGGGCGCGGTGCTGCTGCGCCGTGGCGACGCCGCCGCAGCGCTGGCGCTGGCCGATCGCTACCCGGACGACTTCGTCGGCATGGCGCTCATCCGCGCCCGCGCCCTGCTCGCCCTGCAGCGGCTGGACGAGGCGCAGGCGGCCTGGGTCGCGGCCTGCCGGGCGAACCGCCACGTCGCCGCCCTGCTGCTGAAGGCGCGCGCACCGCGCCCGCCGGATCTGCCCGGTGTGGTCGTCGGCTCGCCCGAGCAGGCGCGCGCCGTGGTCGCCGGCCAGCACGACCTCTGGCGCGACAAGGCGGTGCAGGCCTGGCTGAAGCGGCAGATCGGCGGCGGCGCCGGCGACACGCCCGAACTGCCCCTGTCCTGATCGCACTGGGGCGCCGCGAGCGGCGCCTGTCGTCGAAATGGACGACATGACGCGCCGGCCGCGGGCGCGCACCATCCGGCGGCGGCGCGCAAGGGGCGCGCTGACGACCACAGGATGGAGACGAACGATGTTCATTGACACAGGCAGGACGGCGCGTCAGGCGCGCGCGCCCATGTCCACCGTAGAACGACGGGGCTCGCGGCCACTGGCGGCGGCGGCCGTGTGCGGCGCGCTCGCCCTGGCGACGGCGCAGGCGGCACAGGCTGCAGCGGACAGCCCGGTTGCGGCCAGCGCGCGCGCCGCCGCAGCCCAGGTCTGCGCCGGCACGCTCAAGAGCGAGGCGCTGGTCGCGGCCGCCATCGAGCGCGCGAAAGCGGTGGCGGCACACAACGTCTTCGTGACCCTGGACGAGGCCGGCGCGCTGGCGGCGGCGCGGGCGCTGGACGCGGCGCCCAAGGCGCAGCGCTGCCGGCCGCTGGCGGGCGTGCCCATCGTCGTGAAGGACAACATCGAGGTCGCGGGCCTGCCCAGCACCGGCGGCACGCCGGCGCTGAAGGACTACCGGCCCCGGGCCGATGCGCCGGTGGTGGCCAAGCTGCGCGCGGCCGGCGCCATCGTGCTCGGCAAGACCCTCATGCACGAGCTGGCGTTCGGCGTCTCCGGCTTCAACCCGGCCTTCAACACCGGTTCCGAACCGGGCGTGCGCAACGCCTACGACCGCAGCCGCAGCGCCGGCGGATCTTCCTCCGGCAACGGGGCCGCGCTCGGCGCGCGCGTCGTCTTCGCCGCCCTGGGCACCGACACCGGCGGCTCGGTGCGCGTGCCCTGCGCCTTCAACGGCTGCGCCAGCCTGCGCCCGACGGTCGGCCGCTACCCCGGCGCCGGCATCGTGCCGATCTCGCACACGCGCGACACCGCCGGGCCGATGGCCCAAGGCATGGTCGACGTCGAGCTGCTGGACCGACTGATCGCCGGCGGCCAGCCTCTCAAGCCGCGTGCGCCCAAGGGCCTGCGCCTGGGTCTGGTGAAGGACTTCCTCGCCGGCCTGGACGCCGACACCCAAGCCGCCTTCGATGCCGCGCGAGCCAAGCTCGAGGCCGCGGGTGTCAGCCTGGTCGAAGTCGAGATGCCGCGCCTGATGGAGCTCAACGGCGCGATCAGCTTCCCGGTCGCCCTGTACGAGGCGCACGACGACCTGGTGGCCTATCTGAAGCACACCGGCACCGGCCTGAGCATCGAGCAGGTGGCGGCGCAGGCGGCGAGCCCGGACGTCAAGGGCACCTACCAGGGACTCGTCATCCCCTACAAGCTGCCCGGCCCCGACAACAGCGTGGTCGACGCGCGGCCGATCTACGAGGCGGCGATGAAGACCGCGCGCCCGGCGCTGCAGGCCTTGTACGCCGCCACCTTCAAGCAGCACCGGCTGGACGCCCTGGTCTTCCCCACCGTGCCCCATGTGGCGATGGCGGCGAACCCCGAGTCCAGCAGCGTGGCGGTCTTCGGCGGCGTGATACGCAACGCCGACCCGAGCAGCAACGCCGGCCTGCCCGGGCTGCAGTTGCCGATCGCCCTCGGCGCGAGCAGCGGCCTGCCGGTGGGGCTGGAGCTCGATGGTCCTGCGGGCAGCGACCGCCGGCTGATCGCCATCGGCCTCGGCTTGGAGAAGCTCTTCGGCCAGCTCCCCGCACCGCGCTGAGCGTGCGCAGAGTGCGCGCCGGGTGCGCGCTGGGTGCGCGCGCAGGGCTGCGGGCGCAGGGCTGCGGGCGCACGGCGGCGGGCGGTTGGCGGGCGCGGCCGGATCAGCGCTCGGCCGCCGCCAGCCAGCCGGCGAGCGCGGCGCGCCGCTGCACCCCGGTCTTGGCGGCGAGCCGGCGCAGATAGGTGCGCACGCTGGCCACGCTGACGCCGAGCTCGCGCGCGATCGCCTTGTCGGTGGCGCCGCGCGCCACCAGGTCGGCCACCTCGCGCTCGCGCGGTGACAGCGCCTGCACCGGCGCCGGCCGGGCGCGGCGCAGGGCGGCGATGAAGGCCGGCTCCAGCAGGTCCAGCAAGGCCTTGTCCTGGGCGCCGAACTCGCGCCGCGCGCGCCCGCGCCAGATGCGCAGGTCGCCCAGCGCGCGGCCCGCGCCCGCCTCGCGGTCGTCGAAGGCGTGCAGGTTGATGCCCCAGTGCAGGCCGTCGAGGGCCAGGAAGTCGTTGAAGAACTCGGTGCGCGCCAGTTCGGCGTGCGGCATCACCTCGCTCACCGCGGCGGCATGGCGGCGCTTCTGCAGCTCGAAGGTGATGGGGTCGTGGAACTGGTAGTGGCGCTCGTAGCGCGCCAGGTTGGCCGGATCCATGTGCAGCCACACGCCGTCGGCGAAGCGGCCGTCGGCGGCGTCCCAGACATAGGACGCGAAGTGGTCGGCCTGCAGCAGGTCGAGCAGGGCGCGGCCCAGGCCCAGTCGCACCTCGCGCTCGCCCAGGTCCTCCGAAAGCAGGGCCAGGCTGCGCCTGAGGGCAGCGGTCTCGCGGCGGGATAGGAGCATCTTCGGGTCCTCCTGAGCGCCCCCGGGGCCGGGCGCCGTGCCCGTGCGTCGGCGAGCGCCAGCGTGGTGCCGCGATGCTACGCCGCGCGCCCGGCGCTGCGGGTTCACCAGCGCTGCCGCGGCGCCGGGCCCTGCCTAGAATGCAATTGACGTGAACGTCAATCGGGCTGCCGCGCCGCCGGCAGTGCCCGCCACGAGGAGACTTCATTCATGCCCGCGCTCGCCTCCCAGCTCAACCCGCGTTCGGCCGCGTTCAAGGCCAGCGCCGACGCCATGCGGGCGCTCGTCGACGACCTCAACGCCAGGCTCGCGCAGGTGGCGCAGGGCGGTGGCGAGGCCGCGCGCGCCAAGCACACGGCGCGCGGCAAGCTGCTGCCGCGCGACCGCGTGGAGATGCTGCTCGACCCCGACACGCCCTTCCTGGAGGTGGGCGCGCTCGCCGGGCTGGACATGTACGACGGCGCCGCGCCGGGCGGCGGCATCGTCGCCGGCATCGGCCGCATCGCAGGCATCGAGTGCATGGTGGTGTGCAACGACGCCACCGTGAAGGGCGGCAGCTACCTGCCGATCACGGTGAAGAAGCACCTGCGGGCGCAGGAGATCGCGCAGATGAACCGCCTGCCCTGCGTCTACCTGGTGGACAGCGGCGGCGCCAACCTGCCCAACCAGGACAACGTCTTCCCCGACCGCGAGCACTTCGGCCGCATCTTCTTCAACCAGGCCAACATGTCGGCCCAGGGCATCCCGCAGATCGCGGTCGTGATGGGTTCGTGCACCGCGGGTGGCGCCTACATGCCGGCGATGAGCGACGAGACCATCATCGTCAAGAACCAGGGCACGATCTTCCTCGGCGGGCCGCCGCTGGTGAAGGCGGCGATCGGCGAGGTGGTGAGCGCCGAGGACCTCGGCGGCGGCGACGTGCACACCCGGAGGTCGGGGGTCGCCGACCACCTGGCCGAGAACGACCTGCACGCGCTGGCGCTGGCGCGCAAGGTGGTGGGCAACCTGAACTGGCGCAAGCCCGAGCAGATGCTGCTGCAGCCCGCGCGCGCGCCGCTGTACGACCCCGCCGAGCTGCACGGCATCATCCCGACCGACCCGCGCAAGCCCTACGACGTGCACGAGGTGATCGCGCGCATCGTCGACGGCTCCGAGCTCGACGAGTTCAAGCCGCGCTACGGCACCACCCTGGTCACCGGCTTCGCGCACATCGAGGGCATGCCGGTGGGCCTGGTCGCCAACAACGGCGTGCTGTTCAGCGAGAGCGCGATGAAGGCCGCCCACTTCATCGAGCTGTGCTGCCAGCGCCGGGTGCCGCTGGTGTTCCTGCAGAACATCACCGGCTTCATGGTCGGACGCAAGTACGAGGCCGAGGGCATCGCCAAGCACGGCGCCAAGATGGTGACCGCGGTCGCCACCGCCACCGTGCCCAAGTTCACCGTCATCATCGGCGGCAGCTTCGGCGCCGGCAACTACGGCATGTGCGGCCGCGCCTACAGCCCGCGCTTCCTGTGGATGTGGCCGAACGCGCGCCTGTCGGTGATGGGCGGCGAGCAGGCCGCCAGCGTGCTCGCCACCGTCAAGCGCGACGGCATAGAGTCGCGCGGCGGCCACTGGAGCGCCGAGGACGAAGCGGCCTTCCGACAGCCCATCCTCGACCAGTTCGAGCACCAGGCGCATCCTTACTACTGCAGCGCGCGGCTGTGGGACGACGGCGTCATCGACCCCGCCGACACCCGCCGCGTGCTCGCGCTGGCGATGAGCGCGAGCCTGAACGCACCCATCCCCGAGCGCCCGCAGTTCGGCGTCTTCCGCATGTGAGCGCCATGCACAACGCCTACCTGAGCCCCGACCACGAGCTGCTGCGCGAGCAGGTGGCGCGCTTCCTGGCGCGCGAGGTGGAGCCGCAGGCCGCGCAGTGGGAGCGCGACGGCATGGTGCCGCGCGCCGTGCTGCGCCGCCTCGGCGAAGCCGGGCTGCTGGGCCTGATGTACGAGCCCGAGTACGGCGGCGGCGGCGCCGACGCGCTGATGAACCTGGCGTTCGCCGACGCCCTGGCCGACTGCAGCTACGGCGGCTTCGTCATCACCGTGCTGGTGCACACCGACATGGCCAGCCCGCACCTGCATCACGGCGGCAGCGCGGCGCAGAAGGCGCGCTGGATGCCCGGCGTGTGCCGCGGCGAGACGATCTGCGCGGTCGCGGTCACCGAGCCCGGTGCCGGGTCGGACGTCGCCGGCATCCGCAGCACGGCGCGCCGCGACGGCGGCGACTACGTGATCGACGGCGCCAAGACCTTCATCACCAACGGCGTGCACGCCGACCTGTACTTCGTCGCCGCGCGCAGCGGCCCGGGCAAGCGCGACATCTCCATCTTCGCGGTCGAGAAGGGCACGCCGGGCTTCAGCGTCGGCCGCCAGCTCGACAAGACCGGCTGGCGCAGCAGCGACACCGCCGAGCTGCAGTTCGACGCCTGCCGCATCCCGGCCTCGCAGCTGCTGGGGCAGGAGCACCGCGGCTTCTACGCCGTGATGAAGAACTTCCAGACCGAGCGCATCGCACTCGCGGCGATGGCGGTGGGGCACTGCCGGCAGGCGATCCGCCTCGCGCTGGAGCACGTGCGCACGCGCCAGGCCTTCGGCGCCACGCTGTGGGACAAGCAGGCCATCCGCCAGCGGCTGGCGATGTGCGACGCGCGCACGCGCGCCGCCGAGGCCTTCCTGTGGCAGTGCGCCTGGCGCGTCACCCAGGGCCACGACATCGTGCAGGACGTCTCGCTGCTGAAGGCGCTCAGCGGCGAGCTGGTGAACGAGGTCACCGCCACCTGCCAGCAGTTCCACGGCGGCATGGGCTTCATGACCGGCACCCCGATAGAGCGCCTGTGGCGCGATGCGCGCGTGCTCGCCATCGGCGGCGGTGCCACCGAGGTCATGCTTGACGAGGCGGCCAAGCGCTACTGAGGCTTCGAACCGCATGAGCCATCTCGACATCCAGATCCAGGGCCCGGTGGCGCGCGTCTACCTGAACCGCCCCGAGGTCCGCAACGCCTTCAACGACGGCGTGATCGCCGAGCTGGACGCCGCCTTCAAGCGCCTGGGCAGCGACCCGGCGCTGCGCGTCATCGTCCTCGGCGGCCACGGCAAGACCTTCTGCGCCGGTGCCGACCTGAACTGGATGCGCGCCATGGCGGGCTACGACTGGGAGCGCAACCGCGCCGACGCGCAGGCCCTGGCCGACATGCTGTGGACCCTGTACCGCTGCCCGCTGCCGCTGGTGGGCCGCATCCACGGCGACTGCTATGCCGGCGGCATGGGGCTGGCAGCGGTGTGCGATGTGTGCGTCGCCGCCGAGGGGGTGCAGTTCTGCCTGTCGGAGGCACGCCTGGGCCTGCTGCCGGCCACCATCGGCCCCTACGTCGTGCGCGCCCTGGGCGAGCAGGCCTCGCGCCGCTACTTCCTGAGCGCCGAGCGCTTCGACGCCACGCGCGCGCTCGCACTCGGGTTCGTCCACGAGTGCGTGCCCGCGCAGGCGCTGGACCCGACCGTGGACGCCATCGTCGCCACCCTGGTCGCCAACGGGCCGGCGGCGGTGCGGGCCTGCAAGGCGCTGGTGCAAGACCTTGCCGGGCGCGAGATCGACGCCGCGCTGCGCGCCGACACCGCGCGCCGCATCGCCGACATCCGCGCCAGCGACGAGGGGCGCGAAGGCATCGCCTCCTTCCTGACCAAGCGGGAGCCGGCATGGAAAACGGGCTGAACTTCGGCACCGCCGAGCTGCTGGCGCTGGCTGCGGCGCTGGGCTGGGCCAGCGGCATGCGGCTGTACGCGGTGGTCTTTCTCACCGGCCTGGCCGGTTTCCTGGGCTGGCTGCCGCTGCCGCCCGGGCTGCAGCTGCTGCAGCAGCCGCCGCTGCTGTGGGCCAGCGGCGCCATGCTGGCGGTCGAGTTCGTCGCCGACAAGCTGCCCATGGTCGATTCGGCCTGGGACGCCTTGCACACCGTGATCCGGGTGCCGGCCGGCGCGGCGCTCGCAGCCGGCGTGTTCGGCGGCCTGCTCGGCGGCGACCAGCAGCAGTGGGCGATCGTCGCCGCCTTGCTCGGCGGCGGCCTGGCCGCCACCAGCCACCTCGCCAAGGCGAGCACGCGGGCGGCGGCGAACGCCTCGCCGGAGCCCTTCTCCAACCTCGGCCTGTCGCTGCTGGGCGACCTCTCGGTGCCGGCGCTGCTGTGGCTGGCCTGGACGCACCCGCTGTGGGCGGCGGCGGCGCTGGCGCTGGCCCTGCTGCTGGCGCTGACGCTGATCCACTACACCTTCAAGTTCGTCCGCGCGCTGTGGCGCCGGCTGCGCCCGCCGGGCGGAAATGGGCTGAGCCATGTTTGACAAGATCCTGATCGCCAATCGCGGCGAAAACGGCTGCCAGGCCGTTTCGGCGCAGCCAACCCGCCTGGCGCGCGCAGCGCGTGCAGGCGATCTCGCCGCGATGGAGATGGCGCATGTTTGACAAGATCCTGATCGCCAATCGCGGCGAGATCGCCTGCCGGGTGGCCGCCAGCGCGCGCCGCCTGGGCGTGCGCACGGTGGCGGTGTACTCCGAGGCCGACGCGAACGCGCGCCACGTCGCCGCCTGCGACGAGGCGGTCGCCATCGGCGGCGCCGCTGCCAGCGACAGCTATCTGCGCTGGCAGCGCATCCTGGAGGCCGCGCGTGCCTGCGGCGCGCAGGCGGTGCATCCGGGCTACGGCTTCCTGTCGGAGAACGAGGACTTCGCCCGCGCCTGCGCCGACGCCGGGCTGGTCTTCATCGGCCCGCCGCCGGCCGCGATCGCGGCCATGGGCAGCAAGGCCGCGGCCAAGACCCTGATGGAGGGCGCCGGGGTGCCGCTGGTGCCCGGCTACCACGGCGCCGACAACGACCCCGCGCTGCTCGCGCGCGAGGCCGAGCGCATCGGCTACCCGGTGCTCATCAAGGCCAGCGCCGGCGGCGGCGGCAAGGGCATGCGCCGGGTCGACCGCGCGAGCGACTTCGCCGACGCCCTGGCGTCCTGCCAGCGCGAGGCGCAGGCCAGCTTCGGCAACGCCCACGTGCTGGTGGAGCGCTGCCTGACGCGCCCGCGCCACATCGAGATCCAGGTCTTCGCCGACAGCCACGGCCACTGCCTGCACCTGTTCGAGCGCGACTGCTCGGTCCAGCGCCGGCACCAGAAGGTGTTCGAGGAAG
>CAUJJP010000131.1 GCA_963205525.1 Pseudomonadota bacterium
AATACCAGTCGTCGAGCGAATCGCTCAGGACTTGAACCGCTTCCTCGACGCGATCGAGGCAGATCGCTCGATCGATCCGAAGTCGCTCAAGATCAACAGCAGCGTCGGCGAGATTGCCGAACGGATCGCGCGGGCCTACGGATTGAGTCGACGCCGCGATATGTGATCATCTTGTGTGGCGGGCGCCGCCGCTCGTGCAAGCGAGCGAAAGCTGGAACTTGCCGTGGTGCATGACCTGCTCGGCGCGGGCCCGTCCCGTCTCGAGGCGGCGGCTCGGCCGAGTTCAGTGTGGGGTCATCCAGCCAGCGCGATCAGCAGTACGGCGAGCGCGGCCGCGATACCCGCCACCGCCAGACCACCGCGCGCTGGCAGCGCGGCTTCGGCACGGCCCAGCGCGGGCAATACCGGCACGATCGACAAATTGTCGTTCTCCGACCCGTGGCCGGCGTACGCCGTGGGCATAGGCACACGGCGCCGCCCACGTGCGAGCGCAAGCAGCGGCGCCAGCAGATCTCCGGGTGGCACGGCGAGATCGCGCCCTCCGGCCGCGCGCCGTCGCCAGGCCGCGACAAGCACCGCGAGGGCGGCGCCCAGCAGCAGCGGCCAGATCGCACTGAACCAGACGCCGGCCGTCGTTGGCCACAGGTCGGCAACGCGGCCCACCGCGGGCCACCCGAGCAGGCTGAGGGCCACGAGCAGCCCCCAGCCGGCCCACATCGCCCCGTTAGGTCCGTGCACGCCGCCGCCGGCATTGCCGCGCAGCAGCCAGCCGGTACGCAGCATCACGAGCGAGGTGCCGGCCGCGGCCAGCGTCAGCGCCACGGCCAAGCCGTCGAAGCCGGCTGGCAGTGCCGCCTTCAGCGCAGCCTTCGCGGCGTAGCCGCTGGTCAGGGGCGCACCGGCCAGCCCCAGTGCGGGCAGCGCCACGCCGAGCATCCACACCGTGCGCGCCCATGGTGTGGCCACGCCGGCGAGGCTCACGCCGAGGAACAGCGCGCCCTTCGCAAGGGCGTGGTGGAAGGCGTAAAGCGTGGCTGCGGTGATGGCTGCAGGCGCAGCGGCGGGCACGGTCAAGGCGACACCGACCGCCACCGTCACGAAGCCCATCTGGCTGATGCTCGAGTAGGCCAGCGCCGCCTTCGCCTGGCGCTGCGTGGCACCGGCCAGCGCAGCCGCGAAGGCGGCGGTCAGACCCAGCGCGATCAGCGTCTCGCCCCACGCGGGTGCCGTGACGCCGCCCAGCGGCAGCAGGCGCAGCCAGCCGAGCAGGCCAGCCTTGATCATCGCGCCTGACAGCACGGCGCTCGCCGGTGTTGGAGCCACCGGATGGGCCAGCGGCAGCCAGACATGCAGCGGCAGCGCGCCGACCTTTATTCCGAAACCTACCAGCGTAAACGCGATCACCGCGTCGCGCTGGGGCGATTCGGCCAGCGCCGCGACGATGGCGTCGAAGCGCAGGCTGCCCGCGGCGTACCAGGCCAGCGCGATCGCGGCAAACAGCGCCAGTTCGCCTACCACGACGAGCGCAAGGTAGACGCGCCCGGCCTCGACCGCCTCGGGAGTGCGCGCGTGCACCACCAGCCCGTAGGATGCGAAGCTCATCAGCGCGAAGAAGACGTAGAAGCTGGCCGCGTCCAGCGCCAGCACGAGCCCGAAGTTGCCGGCCATGGCGCCGAGCCAGAACAGCCAAAAGCTGTCGCGCCGCGGGTCGTCGTGCAGGTAGCCGGCGGCATGCAGCCCGCCGGCCAGCCACAATGCTGCCGTGAACAACAGGAAGATGCGGCTGCCGTCGTCCAGCCCGAAGCGCGCGCCGAGGAAGAGCCAGGGCAGGTCAACCGCGCCTGGCGGGGAAAAGAGGGCCACTGCCAGCGCGGGGAGCGCGGCCAGCGGCAGCAGCGGGCGCAGCCGGTGCAACGGCCGCACGAGCAGCAGCGCCGCGAAGAGCGGCAGCAGCGCCGGCGCCAGCCAAGTAAGCACCGCGGCGGTTGCGCTAGTTGGCAATTCAACCACCGACGTACTCCCGTCGCATGATCAGCCGTGCCCAGTCCAGAGGGCTCCATGGCATCGCTGCAAGAACGCCCACGCCAACCGAGAACAGGGCCGTCAGCAGGACGGGCACCAGCAGCATCGGCTTGGCGTCGCGCCCGCGGCCGTGCTCCTCGGGCCATGGGCCGCGGGCTGGGCGAAACCAGGCTCGGTGCAGGATGGGCAGAAAGTACATCGCATTGAGCAGACTCGACACCGCCAGCACGCCGATCACCCACCACTGCGCGGCCTGCGCCGCGCCCGCGCCGAGGTAGAGTTTGCTCACGAAGCCGGCCACCGGGGGTACGCCGATCATGCCGAGCGCGCCCACTGTGAACGCCGCTGTGGTCAGCGGCATGCGGCGGCCGATACCGTCCATCTCGTGGACGTGGTGCACACCGAGCGTCTCGGCGTAGTTGCCGGCGCTGAAAAACAGTGTGATCTTCATCAGGCCCTGGTGCACGAGGTGCACGAGCCCGCCGATGGTCGATATGGGTCCGAGCACGGCCGCGCCGAGCACGATGTAGGACACTTGGCTCACGGTCGAATAGGCCAGTCGCTTTTTCAGTTCGTCCTGCGTCAGGGCGCGCAGCGAACCGTAGACGATGGTCAGCGACGCCGCTGCGGCGAGCGGCGTCAGCACGCCCAGCGTGGCGGCGAACTCGATGCCGAAGACCTCGTACACCACGCGCTGGATCGCGAAGGCGCCGGCCTTGACCACCGCCACCGCATGCAGCAGCGCCGATACCGGGGCGGGCGCCACCATCGCCTTGGGTAGCCAGCCATGCAGCGGCACCAGGGCCGCCTTGACGCCGAAGCCCACCACCAGCGCCGCGAACAGCAGCACCAGGGTCCCCGAGTGCTCGGCGGCGAAAGGCTTCAGGTAGCCGGCGCCGACGAAGTCCTGCGGTCCGGTCAGCACGTGCGCCCCGACCACGGCCAGCAGCAGCAGCAGACCGGAGGGCAGGGTGTACATAAGGTAGCTACGACCGGCGGCAAGCGCCGCCGGCGTGCCGCGGTGGATGACCAGCGGGTAGGTCACCAGGGTCAGGATCTCGTAGAAGACGAACAGCGTGAAGAGGTTTCCCGCCAGCGCGATGCCGGCGGTGGCCGATACGCAGAGGCTGAAGAAGCCGAAGAAGCGGCTGCGGTGCGGCGCATCCTCGAGATAGCCCACCGCGTAAACCGTGGTCACCGCCCACAGCACGGCCGACAGTGTCAGGAACAGCAGGCTCAACTCGTCGGCACGCAATACCAGGTCGAGCCCCGGCAGCAGCGCGAGTCGTGCCTCGTAATCATGGAAGCGGCCGACGTTCCACAGCATGATGCCGACGAGAATCAGCTTGGCAGCGGCACCGCCGAAGTTGAGTGCCGTGCGCAGCGTGCGCCGATCCTCGGGCAAGCAAAAGATGATCAGGCCTGGCAGCAGAGAACTCGCGACCACGGCGAGCGGCACCCACGCCTCCGTCACGGCACCGCTCCCCGGGCGAGCAAGACTTGCAGTGGGCCACCGGCCACGACCAGGGCCACCGCGAGCAGTGCGAGCGCGAGCGACGCGAACTGCGGCGCTGTGGGCGCTGCGAGCTGGGCCTTCTCGGCGTCCGGCACGGACCGCTCTTCGACGAAGGCTCGCGACAGCGCGTGGAAGAGAAACATTGCCGCGAGCAGGCTACCTGCCAGCACTACCGCAACCGAGCCCCAGGCGCCTGCTCGCACCGCAGACTCGACCAGCAGGTACTTGCCAATGAAGCCGCCGGTCGGCGGCAGCCCAATGAGGCTGAGCGCGGCCAATGCGAACGCCGTGGCCGTCACCGGCAACCGTGTCCCGAATCCTGCCAGCGCGTCGATGCGGTCGTGCCCGTAGGCGGCGAGTAGCGAGCCGGCGCACAGGAACATCGAGGCCTTAGCCGCTGCATGGCTGGCCGCCAGCAGCACGGCCGCCGTCAGCGCATCATCGGCCGTCGGAGACGTTGCAGAACCGGCGGCCAGCGACAGCGCGATCAGCAGGTAGCCAAGTTGAGCGACGGTGGAGTACGCGATCATCGGCTTCAGCCGCTGCTGGCGCAGCGCCTGCACACCGCCCCACAGCACCGCACCTGCGCCCAGCAGGCCGAGCAGCGTCGGCACGGCCTGCCAGGGCAGCAGCCCGAACAGGTCCAGCCACAATCGGGCGAGCAGGTAGAAGCCGGCCTTGACGACCAGCGCCGATAGCGCGGCCGACACCGGTGCCGGCGCCGAGCCATGCGCCGGTGGCAGCCAGAAGTGCAGCGGGAACACTGCGGTTTTGACGAGCAGCCCCGTCGTCATCAGTGCGGCGGCCAAGCCCGTCGACAGGCTCGGCTGCATGCGCGCCCGCAGCTGCTCCAGGTCCAGCGTCTGGTGGGCGGCGTAAAGCAGCTCGACGCCCAGGATGTAGAGCATCGAACCCAGCAGGGCGAGCAGCAAGTAGCGCAGCGCCGCCGCCGCCGCGCTGGCCCCGGCCAAGGCGACGAGTGCCACCGCCGCCAGTCCCAGCAGTTCGAGCGTCACGTAGAGATTGAACAGGTCGCCCGACAGGTAGAGCGCATTGAGCGCTCCCCAGGCCAGCAGCCAGACCGGCCAGAACAGCCACTCCTGCCGCAACGTCGCGGTGCCCGGATCTGCATCTTGCGCGGTGCTGTTGGCATGCGGCCCGCCGAAGTAGCGCCAGGCATACAGTGCGATGCCGCCGCCGACCGCCGCGGTCATCAACATCATCGCGGTGGCCAGGCCGTCGGCCCGCAGCACGATGCCCAAGGGGGCATCCCAGCCGCCGACGACCACGCTCTGCGCGCCGCCGGCCAGCACCGCGGCGGCGAGCCCGAACACCGCGGCGGTTCCGAGCAGGCTGCCCAGCAGCCCCGCGGCGGAGGCACCACGCCGGCCGGCCAGCAGGGCCGCCACCGCCGCAGCCAGCGGCACGGCCACGGCCGCGACGATCCAGGCCCCGCCGCTCACGGCAGACGGTCCTCTGGCAGCCGCGCGCTATCATCGTGACGGTGCATGCGCCGCAGCAGCGCCAGTGCGAGCGCGGTGGCACTCACCGCGACGACGATCCCGGTGAGCACCATCGCATGCGGTACCGGGTCGGGGCGGCCCGCGATCTTAGTCGTGCGCGAAGCCAGCGCCACCAGCATCATGAACACGCCCGAGCCGAGTACGTTCAGGCCGAGCAGCCGCCGCAGCACATGGCGCGCGGCCAACGCGGCGTACAGGCCCATCGCCACCAAGGCGATGCCGGCCAAGCCGTAAAGCAGCCCCAGGCTCATCACTTGGTGCCCTGGGCCGGGCGCCCGACAAACAGCGCCACCATGATGACGGCGATCGACACCATGGCGGCCGCTTCGATCAACAGGATCACGGCGCCCGCGTATGCGGGCGGGAAGGTCAGGAAGCCGCCGCCGAACACCGCCGTCGCGACGCCGACGCCGAGGAAGACGGCGAAGCCCAGCACGACCGCCGCACGTACCGGCCGGCTGGCCGGCAGCGATAGCGGACGCGCCAGGTGCCACAGCACGCCCCCTGCTGCTAGCAGCGCCGCGCCCTGAAAAGCGCCGCCGGGCGCATGCGCGCCGACCCAGAGCAGATAGCCCGCGGCCGCCACGGTCAGCGGCAGCAGCACGCGCAAGAGCAGGCTCAGCATCGGGTCGGCCGGCGCTG
>CAUJJP010000132.1 GCA_963205525.1 Pseudomonadota bacterium
TGGATCGTGCGGCTGCGCCGCACCGCGACGGCCCGTGGACAACGCTGCGCGTTGCCCACCGCCCGCCGCTCGATCCACAAGCTCCACAGCCTTCCACCACGATTGAGTTAAATCGGGGAAGAACATACAAGGCAGGACGCATGTCCGTCCCTGCGGACGGACATGCGCCTGCCGAAGCGGCCGGGCGTACCAGCCCGGCCGTGGGTGGATCAAAGCCCAGCCCCGTCCCTGCGGACCGACATGCGCCTGTCGAAGCGGCCGGGCATACCAGCCCGGCCGTCGCACCGCCTCAGCCCGGACTCAGCGTACCGACCTGACGAAGGCCGTCACCAGCGGCTCGTCGCCGAGCTGGCGGCTG
This sequence comes from Pseudomonadota bacterium, assembly GCA_963205525.1. The sequence continues at coordinate 359 of CAUJJP010000132.1, forward strand.
CAGTGGCCGTGCAAGCCGGGGTCGAACTCCTCGCCCGGGGGCAGGGTGTCGTCCGAGTAGAAGTGCTCGCCCGGACCGAAGACGCGCCGGCTGCCGTCATGCAGCCCGATCTCCATCTGTCCGCGCAGGATGAACACCCACTGTGGCGTCGTCGTGCAGTGGAAGCTGCTCGCAAAACCGGGCGGGCTGTGGCGCAGCTGCAGGCCGGCGCCGGGCAGCAGGGGCGACAGCCGCGACTGCGGCGTGCCTTCGCACAGCGCGACCGTCTCCTCGCGCCAGCGCGCGCGGCCGTCTTCCGCGGTGTAGAGAATGATCTGGGTGAAGCTTGCCATCGCCGCAAGCCTAGCCGATCCGACGCGTGTCGGCTCCGGCGCGCCGCTTCAGCCCGCGGGCAGGGGCCGCACCGCGGTGACCTCGATCTCGACCTTGGCGCGGTCCTCGATCAGCGCCACCACCTGCACCGCCGTCATCGCGACGTCGTAGGCGCGGCCCAGCACCTCGCGGTAGACGGCGCCGATCTCGCGCACCCGCGCCACGTACTCGCGCTTGTCGACCAGGTACCAGGTCATGCGCACCATGTGCTCGGGGCCGCAGCTGGCCTGTTCGAGCAGGGCGCGCACGTTGCGCAGCGCCTGGCGCACCTGCTCGACGAGGTCGTCGCTGTCGAACTGCGACTGCGCGTTCCAGCCGATCTGCCCGGCCAGCACCACCCACTCGCCTTGCGCACGCACGCCGTTGGCGTAGCCCTTGGGAACGGCCCAGTCGGCCGGTTGCAGGATGGTGGCCATGGTCCTACAGGCCCTCAGCCCGGGCTGCGCGCAGCTTGAAGCGCTGCAGCTTGCCGGTTTCGGTGCGCGGCAGGCTGCTGCGGAACTCGACCGCGCGCGGGTACTTGTAGGGTGCGATGGTCTGCTTCACGAAGTCCTGCAGCGTTTTGACCATGGCCTCGTCCGCCGCCTGCCCGGGCTTGAGGACGACGAAGGCCTTCACGATCTGCCCGCGCTCGGGGTCGGGGATGCCCACCACCCCGCACTCCAGCACCGCCGGATGCTGCAGCAGCACGCCCTCCACCTCCGGCCCGGCGATGTTGTAGCCACCGGTGATGATCATGTCGTCGGTGCGCGCCTGGTAGACGTAGTAGCCGTCGGCGTCGACGAGGTAGGCGTCGCCGGTCAGGTTCCAGCCGTTCTGGACATAGGTCCGCTGCCGTTCGTCGGCCAGGTACTTGCAGCCGGTGGGCCCCTTGACCGCGAGCCGCCCGACCTCGCCCGGCGGCAGTTCGTTGCCGTCGTCGTCGAGGATGGCGGCGCGAAAGCCCGGCACCGGCTTGCCGGTGGCGCCGGGACGTGCGTGCGCCTCGTCGGCGCTGATGAAGATGTGCAGCATCTCGGTGCTGCCTATGCCGTCGATGATCTCGATGCCGGTGGCCTGCTTCCACAGCGCGCGCGTGGCCGCCGGCAAGGCTTCGCCGGCGGAGACGCACTTGCGCAGCGAGGAAAGGTCGTGCTCGGCCACGCTGGCGGCCATCGCGCGGTAGCTGGTCGGCGCGGTGAAGCACACCGTGGCCCGCCACTGCGCGATCGCCGCCGGCAGCAGGTCGGGCGCGGTGCGCTCCAGCAGCACCGTGCTCGCGCCCACCGACAGGGGGAACAGCAGCTGGCCGCCGAGGCCGAAGGTGAAGGCCAGCGGCGGGCTGCCGATGAAGACGTCGTCGGCGGTCGGCCTCAGAACGTGACGGGGCCAGCAGGCGCAGGCAGCGAGGATGTCGCGGTGCGTGTGCATGGTGCCCTTGGGCACGCCGGTGGTGCCCGAGGTGAAGGCCATGAGGGCGATGTCCTCGCCTTCGGTGTCCAGGGCGTCGAAGTGGTCCGGCTGCCGCGCGGCGGCGGCTTCCAGGGCACTGTCGAAGAAGTCCAGGCGCTGCCTGAGCGAGGCGCACTCGGCCTGCGCCATGTCGAGCTCGGCGGCGAGCCGGCTGTCGCACAGCGCGTGGCTGATCTGCGCCTTGTCGATCACGATCTTCAGCTCACGCGCGCGCAGCAAGGGCATGGTCCCGACCGCGATACCGCCGGCCTTGAACACGGCCAGGAAGCAGGCCGCCAGCATCGGCGTGTTGGGACCGTGCAGCAGCACCCGGTTGCCGCTCACCAGCCCCATGTCGTGCACCAGCACGCGGGCGATGCGGTTGACCTGCGACTGCAGCTGCGCGTAGCTCCAGCGCACGCCGGTTCCCTGCACCGCCAGACGTTCGCCACCGCCCTGATCGACGCGCGCGTCCAGCAGCGCCGCGGTGGCGTTCAAGTGTGGCGGGAACTGCAGCTCGGGGCCCTCGAAGATGAGCTCGGGCAGCAGCTCCGGCGGCGGCATGCGGTCGCGGGCAAAGGTGTCGAGGTAGGCCGTCATCGCGTCTGGACTCCAGGGTTCTGGGTTGAAGCGTGCAAACGATTCTTTCGGTGAATACTTTAGTTGTCAACTAATTCAGGGCTCGCTAGCATGCGCCACATGGCCAAGCTCTGGGACATTTCACCACCGGTGCACCCGGGCTCGCCGGTGTTTCCGGGGGACACGCCGTTTCGGCTGCGCTGGGCCGCCAGCATGGGGCCCGGCTGTCCGGTCAACGTCGGCGAAATCACGCTGTCTCCGCACGTCGGCGCCCACGCCGATGCGCCGCTGCATTACGACCGCGCGGGCGCGCCGATCGGTGAGCTGTCGCTGCAGCCCTACCTCGGCCGCTGCCGCGTGATCCATGCCATCGACTGCGGGCCGCTCGTGCACTGGGAGCAGCTGGCCCATGCCGCGAGCGAGCTGCCGCCACGGGTGCTGGTGCGCAGCCGTCGGCGCGCGGCGGTGGACCACTGGGATCCGCAGCTCACGGCCTACGCCCCGGCGCTGGTGGAGCGGCTGGCCGACCTCGGCGTGCTGCTGATCGGCATCGACAGCGCCAGCATAGACCCGGCCGACAGCAAGACCCTGGACAGCCACCAGGTGATACGCCGACGCGATCTGCGCGTGCTCGAGAACCTGGTTCTCGACGAGGTGCCCGAGGGCGACTACGAGCTGATCGCGCTGCCCCTGAAACTGAGTACCGCCGACGCCAGCCCGGTGCGCGCGGTGCTGCGGGAGATCCCATGAACGACTCGATACGCGACCGCAGCCACGCCCTGGCGCTGGACGCCGCCGACCCGCTGGCGCCGCTGCGCGCGCAGTTCAGCATCCCGGACGACCTGATCTACCTGGACGGCAACTCGCTGGGCGTGCTGCCTGCCGGCGCCGCCGCGCGCGTGCAGCAGGTGGTGGCGCAGGAGTGGGGCCAGGGGCTGATCGGGAGCTGGAACAGCGCCGGCTGGATGACGCTGCCGCAACGGGTGGGCGACAAGATCGCGCGCCTGGTGGGTGCCGGCGCGGGTGAGCTGGTGGTGGCGGACACCACCTCGGTCAACCTCTACAAGGTGCTCTGCGCCGCGCTGTCCATCGTGCGCGAATCGTCTGCGACGCGGCGCGTCATCGTCTCCGAGCGCAGCAATTTCCCCACCGACCTCTACATCGCGGAGTCGGTGGCGGCGCAGCAAGGCTGCAGCCTGGAGCTGCTGGATGCACCGCAGGAGATCGACGCCCGGCTGGCGCGTGGCGACGACATCGCGCTGCTCATGCTCACCCACGTCAACTACCGCAATGGCCGCATGCACGACATGGCGGCGCTGAGTGCGGCGGCGCACGCGGCCGGCGCGCTCACGGTGTGGGACCTCGCGCACAGCGCGGGCGCGGTGCCGGTGGACCTGCGCGGCGCGGGGGCGGACTTCGCGGTCGGCTGCGGCTACAAGTACCTCAACGGCGGCCCCGGCGCGCCGGCCTTCGTCTGGGTCCACCCGCGCCATGCCCAGGCTTTTCAGCAGCCGCTGTCGGGCTGGATGGGGCACGCCGCACCGTTCGAGTTCACGCCCCACTACCGACCGGCAGCGGGCATCGCACGCTATCTGTGCGGCACACCGGCGGTGATCGCCACCGCGGCGCTGGAGTGCGGGGTCGACACCGTGCTCGCCGCCGAAGCTGTGGGCGGCATGGCGGCGCTGCGCCGCAAGTCGCTCGCCCTCACGCGCAGCTTTGCCGCCCTGGTGCAGGAACGCTGCGCCGGCCACGGCCTGCAGTGCGTCTCGCCGGCCGAGGACGCGCTGCGCGGCAGCCAGGTCTGCCTGGCCCACCCGGAGATCGGCTACCCGGTGATCCAGGCCTTGATCGCGCGCGGCGTGGTCGGCGACTTCCGTGCCCCGGACATCCTGCGCTTCGGATTCACGCCGCTGTACCTGCGCTTCGTCGACGTCTGGGACGCCGTCGAACACCTGCGCCAGGTGCTCGAGCTCGGCGAATGGAAACAGGCCCGATTCAACCAACGCGCCGCCGTCACATGACACAGCCGACCAGCCACCACGACGCCCAGCTCGACTTCAGCACCGACATGAGCTATGGCGACTACCTGCAGCTCGACTCGGTGCTCGCAGCCCAGCACCCGCGCTCGCCGGCGCACGACGAGATGCTGTTCATCGTCCAGCACCAGACCAGCGAACTGTGGATGAAGCTCATGCTGCACGAGCTGGGCGCGGCGATCACACACATCGCCGAAGACCGCCTGCCACCGGCCTTCAAGATGCTGGCGCGGGTGTCGCGCATCTTGGAGCAGCTGGTCCAGGCCTGGGACGTGCTGGCCACCATGACGCCGCCCGAATACAGCGCGATCCGTCCCTATCTGGGGCGCAGCAGCGGCTTCCAGAGCTGGCAGTACCGCTGCATCGAGTTCGGCATGGGGAACAAGAACGCTGCGATGCTGCAGCCGCACGCACACTCGCCGCAGCGGCTGGCGCAGGTACAGATGGCGCTGCAATCGCCTTCGCTGTACGACCAGGCGCTGCGCCTGCTCGCGCGCCGCGGCCTGCCGGTGCCCGCCAGCCACACCGAGCGCGACTGGACCCGGCCCTACAGCGCCAGCGATGCGGTGCAGGCCGCCTGGCTGGAGGTCTACCGCGACCCGCAGACCCACTGGGACCTGTACCAGCTTGCCGAGGAGCTGACCGACATCGAGGACGCGTTCCGCCTCTGGCGCTTCCGCCACGTGACGACGGTGGAGCGCATCATCGGCTTCAAGCGCGGCACCGGCGGCACCAACGGAGTCGGCTACCTGCGCCAGATGCTGGACGTGGTGCTGTTCCCCGAAATCTGGAGCCTGCGCACCGCGCTGTGAGCGCCGCGTCCGGCCCGGCCCCGGGTGGAGCGGGTGGAGCGGGTGGAGCGGGTCGGACAGCGCGACCCGGCTCACCCCTGCATGAACGCTCAGCCCAGCGCGTCCAGCGCCCGCCGCAGCCGCGCCACGGCGGCGTCGACGTCGCGCCACTTGTCGACGCCGAACAGGCCGAGGCGGAAGGTCTTGAAGTCCGGCCCTTCGTCGCAGGCCAGCGGCACGCCGCCGGCGATCTGCAGCCCTTGCGCGGCCCAGGCGCGGGTGTTCTGCCAGTCGTCACGGTCGGTGTAGCTGACCACCACGCCAGGGGCCTCGAAACCAGGCGCCGCCACGCTTCGGATGCCACGCTCGGCCAGCAGCGCGCGCACCCGGCTTCCAAGCTCGGCCTGCGCCGCCTTGGCGTGATCGAAACCCCAAGCACGCAGCTCGGCCATCGCGTCGCGCAGCGCCACCAGACCGTCGGTCGGGTAGGTGGCGTGGTAGGCGTGTGCGCCGCCCTCGTAGGTCTCCATGATGCCCAGCCACTTCTTGAGGTCGAGCGAGAAGCTGCTGCTGCTGGTGGCGTCTATGCGCTCGCGGGCACGGTCGGAGAGCATCACCAAGCCGGCGCAGGGCGTGGAGCTCCAGCCCTTTTGCGGCGCGCTCAGCAGCACGTCGACCCCGGTGGCTCGCATGTCGACCCAGGCGCTGCCGCTGGCGATGCAGTCCAGCACCATCAGTCCGCCCTGCGCGTGCACCGCCTCGGCGAGCGCGGCGATGTAGCCGTCGGGCAGCATCATGCCGGCCGAGGTCTCCACATGCGGCGCGAACACCACCGCCGGGCGCTCGCGGGCGATCGCCGCCACCGCCTCATCCAGCGGCACCGGCGCGAAGGCTGCGGTCCTGCCCTCGGCGATCCGGCGCGCCTTCAGCACCACCGGGTCGGGCGCGATCCCGCTCATCTCCAGGATCTGCGTCCAGCGGTAGCTGAACCAGCCGTTGCGCACGATCAGGCAGCGCTGGCCGCCCGCGAACTGGCGCGCCGTGGCTTCCATGCCGGTGCTGCCGCTGCCTGGCACGACGATCGCCGAGCGCGCGCCGTAGACCTCCTTGAGCGTGGCCGAGACCTCGCGCAGCGCCTGCTGGAAGCGCTGCGACATGTGGTTCAGGGAGCGGTCGGTGTAGACGACCGAGTATTCGAGCAGGCCGTCGGGGTCGACGTCGGGGCGCAATCCGGGCATTCAGGGTCTCCGCAAGAGCAAACAAGCTGCGGCATGGTAGCCGCTGGCAGGCCGACCGGCCGGTGACGCGCGCATCAGGCCACCTTCGCCCCCGAAGGGCTTCGGTATGAGCGCTTGGGAGCGGCCCGGCGCGCTCATAAGGCCACCTTCGCCCCCGAAGGGCTTCGGTATGAGCGCTTGGGAGCGGCCTGGCGCGCTCAGCGCCTGCCCTCCCAGGCCTCGGCGCGCGAAGCGCAGGAATCCTAGAATTCCCGGCCAGCATCGGCTCGCTCAGAAGGTACCCATGGACGCACGTGCGAACGAACACCGGCAGCGCATCGCGCGCGTGCAGCAGGCCCTGGCGGCGCACGCCGCCGACGCCCTGCTGGTGCCCTCCAGCGACCCGCACCTGAGCGAGTACCTGCCCGAGCGCTGGCAGGGCCGGCGATGGCTGAGCGGCTTCGACGGCTCGGCCGGCACCTTGTGCGTGAGCCGCGGGCGCGCGGCGCTGTTCGCCGACAGCCGCTACTGGACGCAGGCTGCCGCCGAGCTGGAGGGCAGCGGCATCGAGCTCGTCAAGGTGGCCAGCGCCGCCGCCAGCGACCACATCGACTGGCTGCTCGGCGAGGTCGCCCGCGGCGGCAGCGTGATGGTCGACGGCCAGGTCCTGGGTCTGGCCGCGGCACAGCTGCTGCGCGATCGCCTGCAGGCCGCCGGCATCGCGCTGCGCACCGATGTCGATCTGCTGGATGCCGTCTGGCCGGACCGGCCGGCGCTGCCCGGCGCGGCGGTGTACGAGCACCTGCCGCCCTTCGCGCCGCTGGCGCGCCGCGCCAAGCTCGAGCAGCTGCGCGCGGCGATGGCCGAGCGTGGCGCCAGCCACCACCTGGTGTCCAGCGTCGACGACATCGCCTGGATCACCAACCTGCGCGGCAGCGACGTCGACTACAACCCGGTCTTCCTCGCCCACCTGTTGCTGACCGGAGACGGTGCGACCTTGTTCGTCGGCGCCGGCAAGGTCGAACCCGCGCTCGGCGCCGCCCTGGCTGCGGACGGCATCATCCTGGCCTCCTACGAGGAGACGGCGGCGGCGCTGGCGGCGCTGCCGCCCTCGGCCTGCGTGCTGCTCGATCCCAAGCGCGTGACCCTGGGCCTGCGCGAGCGCGTCGCCGCAGGCGTGATCGAGGCCACCAACCCCAGCACCCTGGCCAAGAGCCGCAAGACCGAGGCCGAAGCCGGGCACGTGCGCGCCGCCATGGTCGAGGACGGGGCCGCGATGTGCGAGTTCTACGCCTGGTTCGAGGCCGCGCTGGCACGTGGCGAGCCGATCACGGAGCTGAGCGTCGACGAACACCTGAGCGCGGCACGTGCGCGGCACAGCGGCTTCGTCGGCCTGAGCTTTCCGGTCATCGCCGGCTTCAACGCCAACGGCGCGATGCCTCACTACCGCGCCACGCCGGCCTCGCACGCGCGCATCGAAGGCGACGGCCTGCTGCTCATCGATTCCGGTGCCCAGTACCTCGGCGGCACCACCGACATCACCCGCGTCTGGCCCATAGGCCGGGTCAGCGACGAGATGAGGCGCGACTACACCCTGGTCCTGAAGGGCATGATCCAGCTCTCGCAGGCGCGTTTTCCGCTCGGCACCGCAGGCCCCATGCTCGACGCCCTGGCGCGCGCGCCGCTGTGGGCGCAGGCCCTGGACTACGGCCACGGCACCGGCCACGGCGTGGGCTACTTCCTGAACGTCCACGAAGGCCCGCAGACCATCAGCAAGGCCGTTCCCACGCCCGACATGGCGATGCAGCCGGGCATGATCACCTCCAACGAGCCCGGCCTGTACCGCCCCGGCCGCTGGGGCGTGCGGATCGAGAACCTGCTGCTGACGGTGGCGGCGGGCAACGAGGGCTTTGGCGACTTCCTCGCCTTCGAGACCCTGACCCTGTGCCCGATAGACACCCGCTGCATCGCACCCGGGATGCTGCGCGCCGACGAGCTGCAGTGGCTCAACGCCTACCACGCCACGGTGCGCGAGCGGCTCGCGCCCAGGCTGGACGGCGCAGCGCTGGACTGGCTGCGCGCGCGCACCGAGCCGATCTGAGCGCAGCGTGACGCGCAGGCTACTGGGGCTGGACCTCGGCGGCAGCAAGATCGAGGCCGCCGTGCTCGACGAGCCGGGGCGCACGCTGTGGCGCGAGCGGGTTCCCACCCCGGCAGGCGACTACCGCGCCACCTTGCTGGCCGTGTCCGCCCTCGTGACCCGTGCCGAGGAGGCCTGCGGGGCGCTGGCCGGCGTCGGCCTCGGCCATCCCGGGTCGCTGACCGCGCACGGGCTGGTCAAGAACGCCAACTCGACCTGCCTGAACGGGCAGCCGCTGCAGGCAGACCTCCAGGCCCTCATCGGTCGCCCGCTGCGGCTGGCCAACGATGCCAACTGCCTGGCGCTTTCCGAGGCCACGGATGGCGCCGCAGCCGGCGCCGAGGTGGTGTTCGCGGTCATCCTGGGCACCGGCGTGGGCGGTGGCATTGCCGTCGGGGGCCGGGTGCTCGGCGGCGCCAACGGGCTGGCCGGCGAATGGGGCCACAACCCCCTGCCCTGGCCCGAAGCCGGCGAGCTGCCCGGTCCCGCCTGCTACTGCGGGCAGCACGGCTGCGTGGAGACCTGGCTCGCCGGCCCGGCGATCGCGCGCGACCACGGTCAGGCCGGGCAGCCGGTGGCGCAGATCGCAGCCGCTGCCGCGCAGGGCGACGGCCGCGCCGCCGCGACCCTGGAGCGCCACGCGCAGCGCCTGGCGCGCGCGCTGGCGTCGGTGGTGAACCTGCTGGACCCCGAGGTCATCGTGCTCGCCGGCGGCGTCTCGCAGCTGCCCGGCCTGGTTGCGCGCGTGCAGGCGCAGTGGCAGCGCTGGATCTTCAGCGCCGGTGCCCACGATCCGCCACGCACCCGCCTCCTGACGGCGCAGCACGGCGACGCCTCGGGCGTGCGCGGTGCGGCCTGGCTGTGGCGCTGAGCTTGCAATAGCCCAGCCCAGCGCCGGCCCACGCCGTCCTGCTATCTTCTGCCAGCGGATCAAACAGGTTCTTGAAGCAACACGCGGAGGCGAGAAGATGAGACAGGCATATTTCCTGACGGGCACCGACCTGGCGGTCGGCAAGTCGCTCGTTGCCAGCGGCTTTCTGCACACCGGTGCGCGCTCCTGGGACCTCAAGGTGCTGGGGCTGAAGCCGGTCGTCACCGGGCGCGGCGACGACGTGGACCGCCTGATCGCGGCCAGCAACGTAGAGGCGCCGCGCCACTACATCAACCCCTACCGCTTCGACGAGGCGGTGGCGCCCAACATCGCCGCCAAGGGGGTGGGCCAGACCATAGACCTGGGCCACATCAAGTACTGTTTCGACGAGGTTCGAGGCGCTGCCGATCTCGTCATCGTCGAGGGCATAGGCGGCTTTTGCGCGCCGCTGAACGACACCCAGACGGGTGCCGATCTGGCGCAGCTGCTGGCGCTGCCGGTGATCATCGTCGTCGGGTTGAAGCAGGGTTGCCTGAACCACACCCTGCTCACGGTGGAGGCGGTGAAGGCGCGAAACCTCCCGATCGCAGGCTGGGTGGCCAACGAGATCGAGCCCGACATGCTGTGCGTCTCGGAAACCGTGACCACGCTGAAGGACTACCTGGACATCCCGCTGCTGGGCTACATCCGCCACCAGTCCCAGCCCGACGGCAAGAACCTGGTCAAGCAGCTGTCGATGCCGGATTGACCGCGCTCGCCTGGGCGCGCACAGGACCGCCTCGCCTGTTGGCGTCGCGATTGCAGGGCGGCAGGGCCCGGAGCGCCGCCAGCTGATCCACCCCCTCGAATGAGGGACTGGCGGGCCCCATCGCCTCTGTGACAAGCAGCTTGCAAATGTCACCATTCGTAGGCGCGCAGGCCGCCCGCGCCTGACGCACTGGATGGCATTGTGCGGGCCCATCTCGCGAGGTTCACCATGTCGATCGCCTCATCCCTACCTGCTGCCATCGCCGCTGCGCTGCTGCTCGCCGGCGGCACCGTCGTGAACGCGACGGCGGCCACCAAGGTGGCATCCGGCTCCTCCAAAGGCTTGAGTTGGACGGCACACAGCCTGCTCACCGGTGCCACCGCTGCCGGCACCGGTACCGGCGTGGCAGACCTGATCGGCAGCGCGATCTATCACCCTAGCTTCCCCACCCATGGCGGTGTCGTCGGCCTGTTGCTGGACAAGGGCGCCGAAGGCATGTTCGTCTGCTCCGGCACTCTGCTCGCCGACCGCAGGTCCATCCTGACGGCGGCACACTGCGTGTCCGACGGTGCAGGCTCTGCGAACCCGCTCGCGACCACGGTCTTTTTCCAGCCCGCGGGCGGACTGGCGCCGGACACGCGGATCTACACCCTGCCCAACGCCTCGACGCAGATCGGCGTCTCCAGCTACTTCGTCAACCCTGGCTACACCGGGGAAGTGATCGACCAGAACGACATCGCCGTGTTGCGCCTGGCCGAGGCGGCACCGGCCTGGGCCACCGGACACGCCGTCTACACCGGTGGCGACCTGACCGGCCAGGAATTCCAGGTCGCCGGCTACGGCCGGCTGGGCACCGGCGCTGCAGGGGCCGTGCCCTACCTCGGACGCTTGCGCCAGGGCGACAACCTCTACGACTATGCCTGGGGCGACGCCGCGTTCGGCGACTTTTTCGACGGTTTTTTCGGAACCGCCGACGTCGAGTTCAGCTTCGTCTCCGACTTCGACAACGGCCTGGCCGCCAACGACACGGCCGGGCAGATCGCCGACGCGGTCGGCGCAGGCAGCGCGTTTGACCACCTGGGTCTGGGCGAGCGCGAAGTGGGCGTGGCCGGGGGCGACAGCGGCGGCCCCAACTTCATCGATGGCAAGGTGGCGGCGGTGAACAGCTACGGGCTGAGCTTCGGCACCGCCTGGGGCGACGTCGATGGCGACCTCAACAGTTCCTTTGGCGAGTTCAGCGGCTACGTCCCCACCTACATCCATGCCGACTGGATTGCCGCGCAGATGGTGCCCGAACCCGGGACCTATGCGTTGATGGCCTTGGGCCTGCTGGCGGTGGGCGGCATCGCCAGACGCAGGCAGGCGGGCTGACGCCTGCAGGCGCTGATCCCCTGCCCGGGCCGTGCCGACGCATGGCCTTTGTTGGCGTACGTGCAGCGCGCTACATCTGGCGGAACAGGTGCAGGAAGCTGCGGCTGACCGGCAGCACCTCGCTGCGCCCGCGCAGGTGGATGTCGGCGGTTTCGTTGGCGCCGCGCAGCACCTGCGTCACGTGGTGCAGGTTGACGATCACCGAGCGGTGCACCTGCAGGAATCGCTCCGGGTCCAGTTCATCGGCGAGTTCGCGGATCGTCTTGCGGATCAGCGCCTCGCCGCCGGTCCAGACGACGAGAGTGTATTTCTCGTCGCTCTTCAGGTAGATCACGTCGGCCACCGGGATCAGGCGCAGGCTCTGGCCGACCGATGCCTTGATCCACTGCAGGCGTGGCGCGGTCGCCTGCGATGGCTGTTGCAGCATCTGCGCCAGCCGGTCCAGCACCGGATCCAGCGCCGTCGAAGCGGGCAGCGCAAGCTCCAGCCGTGCGCGCAGCCGGCGCACGGTCTGCGCCAGGCGCGGCTCGTCGAAGGGCTTCACGAGGTAGTCGATCGCGCCTTGCTCGAAGGCCTGCACCGCGTACTGCTCGTAGGCGGTCACGAACACGATCTCGGCGCGCGGGGCGATGCCGCGCGCCGCCTCGATGCCGCTCATCCCCGGCATGTGCACGTCCAGGAACACGATGCGCGGCTGCCACTCGTCGAACAGCGCCAGCGCCTCGCGTCCATTGCGCGCCTGCGCCACGACCTCCAACTCGGGCCAGGCGCGTGCGAGGTGCTGCGCCAGTCGCTCGCGCAGCAGCGGCTCGTCGTCCGCGATCAAGGCGGTGGCGCGATTCATGGCGCCGGCAGGTCCGCGGCCCGGCGCGGGAAGATCAGATCGGCGCGCAGCCCGTGCGGCACGGCTTCGCTGAGCTCGAGCGCCGCCGTCTCGCCGAAGAAGGCCTGCAAGCGCTGGCGCAGGTTGTCCAGGCCGGTGCCCGGGGCGGCAGTGGCGGCCATGCCGACCCCCGTGTCGGCCACCCACAGGCGCATCAGCTCGCCTTCGGCACGCGCGCCGACTTCGATTTCGCCGCCCTCCTCGGCCGGGTCTATGCCGTGGCGGACCGCGTTCTCCACCAGGGTCAGCAGCGCCAGGGGCGGACAGCGCGCGGCCTGCAACTCGCCCGGCACCTCGATGCGAAAGCGCAGCCGGTCCGGCATGCGCATCTGCATCAGGGCGAGGTAGGCGCCGACCAGCTCGAGCTCGCGCGCCAGCGTCGGCGCGCCGTCCTGCAGGCGCGGCATGGCGGCGCGCAGGTAGGCGGTGAGGCTGGCGAGCACGGGGGCGGCGCGCACCGATCCGGTCTCCACCAGCGCCTGCACGTTGGCCAGGGTGTTGAACAGGAAGTGCGGCTCGATCTGCGCCTGCAGCAGGTGCATGCGGGCGTCCAGCGCCTGCTTCTCCAGCCGCGTCTTCTCCAGCGCGTGCTGCAGCGCGCGCTCGGCCTCGCGGTGCTCGCGCTCGCGCAGCAAGGCGGCGGTGGTCACCACCAGCCCGAGCAGCAGCGCCACCGCCGCGATCCACAGGAAACCCAGCATGCGCGCCGGGGTGGCCAGCACCACCTCGACGCTGCCGCCGGCCGACACGGCAGCGCCGATGAAGGCCGCCAGCGGCGCCGCCAGCGCCACCGCCACCACCTGCAGGGTCTGGCGCAGCCAGCCCGGCACGCGCGCCGGCATCAGCCGCTGCAGCAGCGCGGCGGTGAACACATGGGTGAGCAGCAGCGCCATCGCCAGGAACACGGTGCGCCCCAGCAGCACCGCAAACGGGGTGACGAAGATCGGGTTGAGCGCCAGCGCGGAGGCGACGCCCAGGGCGAGCGCAATGCCCACGCTCTTCAGGCTCAGCGTCCAGCCCGGCGGCGCGGCGGTCTCGATGGCGCGGCTCATGGCTTGGCAGGGTAGCTCGCGCTCAGGCGCAGGCCAAGCGCTGGCGGCCCGCGCTGCGACGGACGACGGTTGCAAGGGCGCGAAGCGCGCGCCGACGCCCGCCGCTCAGCGGATGGGCTTGAAGCGCAGGCGGTGCGGGCGTGCGCCTTCCTCGCCGAGGCGCTTCTTCTTGTCGTCCTCGTACTCGCGGTAGTTGCCGGCAAAGAAGACCCACTGGCTGTCGCCCTCGGCAGCCAGGATGTGGGTGCAGATGCGGTCCAGGAACCAGCGGTCGTGGCTGATCACCATCGCGCTGCCGGCGAACTCCAGCAGCGCTTCCTCCAGCGCGCGCAGGGTCTCGACGTCGAGGTCGTTGCTCGGCTCGTCGAGCATCAGCACGTTGCCGCCCTGGGCCAGGGTCTTGGCCAGGTGCAGGCGCCCGCGCTCGCCGCCGGAGAGCTGGCCGACCAGTTTCTGCTGGTCGTTGCCCTTGAAGTTGAAGCGCCCGAGGTAGGCGCGGCTGGGCATGGTGAAGGGGCCGACGACGATGTTGTCCAGACCGCCGGAGATGTCCTCCCAGACCGTCTTGTCGTTCGCCAGGCTGGCGCGGCTCTGGTCGACGAAGGCCAGGTGCGCGGTCTTGCCGATCACGACCTCGCCGCTGTCGGGCTGCTCCACGCCCTGGATGAGGCGGAACAGGGTCGACTTGCCGGCGCCGTTGGGGCCGATGATGCCGACGATCGCCCCCGGCGGCAGCTTGAAGCTCAGGTTGTCGATCAGGCAGCGGTCGCCGAAGCTCTTGCTCACGCCCTTGAACTCGATGACCTCGTTGCCCAGCCGTTCGGCCACCGGGATGAAGATCTCGTTGGTCTCGTTGCGGCGCTGGTAGTCGACGTCGGACAGCTCCTCGAAACGGGCCAGGCGCGCCTTGCTCTTGGCCTGGCGGCCCTTGGCGTTGGAGCGCACCCACTTGAGCTCCTCCTTCATCGCCTTGATGCGCGCGTCTTCCTTCTTCTGCTCCAGCTCCAGGCGGCGCTCCTTCTGGTCCAGCCAGTCGGAGTAGTTGCCCTTGTAGGGGAAGCCCTGGCCGCGGTCGAGTTCGAGGATCCACTCGGCGGCGTTGTCCAGGAAGTAGCGGTCGTGGGTGATCGCCACCACGGTGCCCGGGAAGCGCTGCAGGAACTGCTCCAGCCACTCCACGCTCTCGGCATCCAGGTGGTTGGTCGGTTCGTCCAGCAGCAGCATGTCGGGCTTGGACAGCAGCAGCCGGCACAGCGCGACGCGGCGCTTCTCGCCGCCCGACAGCAGGCCGATCTTCGCGTCCCAGGGCGGCAGGCGCAGCGCGTCGGCGGCGAGCTCGAGCTGGAGGTCGGTGTTCTCGCTGCCGGCGGCGGCGATGATCGCCTCCAGCTCGGCTTGCTCGGCGGCCAGCTTGTCGAAGTCGGCGTCCGGCTCGGCGTACTCGGCGTAGACCTCGTCGAGCCGCTTCTTGGCCGCCAGCACGCCGCCTATGCCCTGCTCGACCGCCTCGCGCACGGTCTGCTCGGGGTCGAGCTGCGGCTCCTGCGGCAGGTGGCCGATCTTCAGCCCCGGCATCGGCGTCGCCTCGCCCTCGATGTCCTTGTCCAGCCCGGCCATGACCTTCAGCAGGGTGGACTTGCCGGAACCGTTGAGGCCGAGCACGCCGATCTTGGCGCCAGGGAAGAAGGACAGGCTGATGTCCTTCAGGATCTGCCGCTTCGGCGGCACGATCTTGCCGACGCGGTTCATGGTGAAAACATATTGCGCCATGGTTACTTGGCCCTCCGTGAGTGCAACGAACACAGACCGCCGAAGGCGGGCAGCTGTTTCGCTAAGACGTACTGGGCGTACTGGGAGTACTGGGAGTACTGGGCCATGTGCAAAGCCTTCGCTGGGTTCTCGTGGGGATGCCGGCGCTGATGCCGGCCAACCTGGGATTATCCCGCAGCGCACGGTCGACACCTTCGGCGCTGCAGCGGGTGCCGCCTGCCGCACCGCTCGTCATCCCCGGCTTGCGCCCGCCGGGCCTGTCCCCATATCGTGGCTGCAGGAGGAAGCGATGAACACCGTCAGCACCGTCGAAGCACCCGAGGGCCTGGTCAACACCATGCACATCGTCTACGCGCTGCACGCGCTCGGGCTGGTGCTGGGGGCCTTCGGCGCCGCCACAGTGATCGGTTCCTTCCTGTTCGGCTGGCCGTCCATCATCGCCGTCGTCCTCAGCTACCTGAAGCGTGGCGACGCACGCGGCAGCTGGCTGGAGTCACACTTTGCGTGGGCGATCCGCACCTTCTGGTGGGCGCTGGCGTGGTCGCTGCTGGTGGCGCTGGTGTCGCTGCCGCTGACCTTGATCGTGATCGGCATCGCGACCTGGGCCGCCGGCCTGTTCCTGCTCGGCATCTGGGCGATCTACCGCATCGCCCGCGGCTGGCTGCGCCTGAAGGACCACCAGCCGATGCCGGTGTGAGCACGGCCGCGGACGATCTGCGGCCGCGGTCGCGGCAGTTCCGCGGATCGGGTCCATCCCTGTCAGGGTAAACTCGCGCCCGATGCGGTGGCCGCCAGTCGCCACCGCGCAGTCCTCGTAGACACCCTTCAGCCTCGCGCCTGTCGACTGGAGCGCCCTCCCCGGGCGTCATCAGGCCGCGACCGATACCCGCTCCCGCGGGCCCCCATCACATGCTGTTCACCGATCTCGGCCTCGCCGAGCCGCTCCTGCGCGCCGTGCGCGAACAGGGTTACGACACCCCCACCCCGATCCAGGCCCAGGCCATTCCGGCCGTGCTCAAGGGCGGCGACCTGCTCGCCGGCGCGCAGACCGGCACCGGCAAGACCGCCGGTTTCACCCTGCCGCTGCTGCACCGCCTGGCCGCCACCCGCCCGGCACGCGACGAAGGGCCGCAGGCCGGCGCGCAGCGCGGGCCCCGCGGCCGCGTCCCCATCCGCGCCCTCATCCTGACCCCCACCCGCGAGCTCGCGGCGCAGGTGGAGGAAAGCGTTCGCACCTACGGCAAGTTCCTGCCGCTGACCAGCATGGTGATGTTCGGCGGCGTCGGCATGCAGCCGCAGATCGACCGCCTGAAGCGCGGCGTGGACATCCTGGTCGCCACTCCGGGCCGCCTGCTTGACCACCACCAGCAAGGCACGCTGGACCTGAGCCAGGTGCAGATCCTGGTCCTCGACGAAGCCGACCGCATGCTCGACATGGGCTTCATCCACGACATCAAGAAGGTGCTCGCGGTGCTGCCGCCGAAGCGCCAGAACCTGCTCTTCTCGGCCACCTTCTCCGACGAGATCAAGGCCCTGGCAGACCGGCTGCTCGACGAGCCGGCGCTGATCGAGGTGGCACGGCGCAACGCCACCGCCGAGACCATCGCGCAAAAGGTCCACCCGGTCGGGCGCGAACGCAAGAAGGCGCTGCTGGCGCACCTCATCAAGGCCGGCGACTGGCACCAGGTGCTGGTCTTCACGCGCATGAAGCACGGTGCCAACCGGCTCGCCGAGTTCCTCAACGACGAGGGCATCAGCGCCATGGCCATCCACGGCAACAAGAGCCAGAGCGCGCGCACCAAGGCGCTGGCGGAGTTCAAGGCCGGCAGCCTGCAGGTGCTGGTGGCGACCGACATCGCGGCGCGCGGCATCGACATCGACCAGCTGCCCCACGTCGTCAACTTCGAGCTCCCCAACGTGCCCGAGGACTACGTGCACCGCATCGGCCGCACCGGCCGCGCCGGCGCCCAGGGCGAGGCGATCTCGCTCGTGTGCCTGGACGAGGAACTGTTTCTGCGCGACATCGAGCGCCTGACCAAGCGCAGCATCGAACGCCAGACCATCCCCGGCTTCGAGCCGGCGCCGGGCGAGAAGGCCGAGCCCATCGTCCTCGGGCGCATGACCATCGGCGTCGGCGGCACGCGGCGCAATGCCGGCGGCGGCCGTCCGGGCGGCGACGGGCGCGGCCAGCGCGCCGGCGGCCAAGGCCGCGCGGCGCAGCCCGCGGGTCGCGGCGCCGGTGGCGGCACGGGGGGTGCCGGCGGTGGATCGCGCCCGGCGCAGGGGCGCGGCGGCGCGCGGCGCGACGGGCCGGCCCCGCGCGGCGGTCCGCGGCGCTGATCGCCCACGCCGCGGGCAGCGGACCGCGGCCGGCCAGGCTCCCAGACGGCCGCAACGCCGAATGCGGTCGCGGTCGCGGTCGCGGTGGCGGCGTGGCGGCGTGGCGGCGTGGCGCAGCGCCGATGGGCTACGCTTGCCGGCATGCACATCGAATTCCACGGCGCTGCCGATTGCGTCACCGGGTCGCGTCATCTGGTGGAGATGGCCGGCACCCGCATCGCCCTCGATTGCGGCTTGTTCCAGGGCTACAAGGTGCTGCGCGAGCGCAACTGGGCAGCGCCGCCGCCGGCCCTGCTGCAGGCGCAGGCGGTGGTGCTCAGCCACGCCCACCTGGACCACAGCGGCTGGCTGCCGGTGCTCGTCAAGCACGGCTGGCGCGGCCCGGTCTACGCCTCGCCGGCCACCTGCGACCTGGCCCAGGTGCTGCTGCTGGACGCCGCCCACCTCAACGAGGAGGACGCGCGGCGCGCCAACCGCTACGGCTACAGCAAGCACGCCAAGGCGCTGCCGCTGTACACGCGGGCCGATGCGCGGCGTGCGCTGGCCCTGCTCAAGCCGCTGCGCAGCGGCCAGGCGCAGCGCATCGGCGGCGCCACCCTCACCCTCTGTCCGGTCGGCCACCTGCTGGGCGCCTGTGCCGTGCACCTGGCCGGCGCGGGCGAGTCGCTGCTGTTCTCCGGCGACCTCGGGCGCGACGATGACCTGTTGATGCCACCACCGGCGCCCGCGCCCGGTGCCGACGTGCTGCTGGTCGAATCCACCTACGGCAACCGCAGCCACCCGAACGAGGACGTGATCCCGCGCCTGGGTGCGATCGTTCGCGACACCATAGGTCGCGGCGGCAGCGTGCTGCTGCCGGCGTTCGCGGTCGGCCGCACGCAGGCGCTGCTGCTGGCGGTGCAGCGGCTGAAGGCGGCGGGCGAGATCCCGGCCCGGCTGCCGGTGTTCGTCGACAGCCCGATGGCGATCGCCGCCACCGAGCTCTACCGCCGCCACGCGCGGCTGATGCGCATCCCGGCGCGTGAATCGCGCCAGCTGATGGACGGCGTGAACGCCGTCGAGACCGCCCAGCAGTCGATGCGGCTGGCACGGCTGCGCTTTCCGGCGATCATCATCTCGGCCAGCGGCATGGCCACCGGCGGCCGCGTGCTGCACCACCTCAAGCGCATGGCACCCGACCCGCGCAACCACCTGGTGTTCGCCGGCTTCCAGGTCGCCGGCAGCCGCGGCGCACGCCTGGTCGCAGGCGAGCCCGAGGTCAGGATCCACGGCGAGCAGGTGCCGGTGCGCGCCCAGGTCAGCCAGCTGCAGGGCTTCTCCGGCCACGCCGACGCCCAGGGCCTGCTCGGCTGGCTGCGCAGCCTGCCTCGGCCGCCGCGCCAGACCTTCGTCGTCCACGGCGAACCCGATGCCGCCGACACCCTGCGCCTGCGCATCCAGAACGAGCTGCACTGGCGCGTGCGCGTGCCCGAGCACGGGCAGCGCGTGACGGTCTGAGCGCCTGCACAGGTGGACGATCTTCCTGCCGAGGTGCTGGGCCTCTCGGTCGCCCTCGGCGCCGGGCTGCTGATCGGTCTCGACCGCGAGCGGCGCAAGGGCAGCGGCCCGGGGCGCGAGCCGGCGGGGATCCGCAGCTTCACGCTCGCCGCCCTGGGCGGCGCGCTGGCGCAGGCGCTGGACCTGCCCTGGCTGGTGGTGCTGGGTGCGGCCATGGTGGCCCTGCTGGCGGCGATGGCCTACTGGCGCAGCCCGCCCGGCGATCCCGGGCTGACCACCGAGCTGGCGCTGTTCGTCACCTACCTGATCGGCGTGCTGGCGATGCAGCAGCCGGCCTTCGGTGCCGGCGCCGCCGCAGCGGTGGCCCTGCTGCTGGCGGCACGAGATCGCCTGCACCGCTTCGCCACCGCAGCCCTGTCGGATGCCGAACTGCACGACGCGCTGGTCCTCGCTGCGCTGGTGCTGGTGGTCCTGCCGCTCACCCCCGCCGAGCCCCTGCCCTGGCTTGCCGGGCTGGTGCCGCGCACCCTGGTGCTGCTGGTGGTGCTGATCCTGGCCCTGCAGGGAGCCGGCCACCTTGCCGGCCGCTGGCTGGGTCCACGCGCCGGCCCGGCGCTGGCAGGGCTGTTCTCGGGCTTCGTGTCCAGCACCGCCACGGTGGCGTCCATGGGCGTGAAGGCACGCGCTCAGCCGACCCAGGCCGCGGCCTGGGAGGCCGGTGCGATGCTGTCCACCGCCGCCACCTGGCTGCAGGCGCTGGTGATGCTGCTGGCGGTGACGCCGACGCTTGCGATCCAGTTGGCGCCGGGCGCGCTGGCCGGTGCGCTGGCGGCCGCGGCCACCGGGCTGTGGCGGGCACGCGCCGCCCCGCGCGTGGCGGCCGACGACGCCGACCGCCAGCACCACGGCCCGCTGCGGCTGCGCGCGGCCGTGCTGCTGAGCGCCATGCTGGTGGCAGTCTCGCTGGCGGTGCGCTGGGCACAGCGGGGTTTTGGCGACGAAGGCGTGCTGGCCAGTGCGGCGCTGGCGGCACTGGCGGACGCCCACGCGGCGGTGATCTCGCTGGCTGCCCTGCACGCCGGCCAGGGCATAGGCGACGCGCTGGCGCTGACCGGCATCCTGCTGGCCGTCGGCAGCAACAGCCTCACCCGCAGCATCACCGCCGCGGTGGCGGGCGGTGGCCGTTACGCCCTGCGGATCGCGGGCTCGCTCGCCCTGTCAGGGGCGGCGGCACTGGCGGCGCTGTGGGCCAGTGGCGTGCTCGCCCTCAGCTGAACTCGCGCTCGCGCAGCCATTTGGTCGCCACCCACTTCTCGCCTTCGAGCACCGGCGCGCCGCCGTGCAGGGTGCGCGTCTGCGGCTGCGGGCGCGGGTAGCTGAAGAAGACCGCGTTGCCCTTCACTGCGGACACTTCGAGCGCCACGTCGGGGAAGCTGGTGGCACCGCCGCGCGCCGGGGTGTTGAGGTAGATCACCAGCGTGCCCACGCGCTGGCCGCCGCGCCGCAGCACGGCCTCGGTGCCGGCGTGGCGAGGGTCGAAGTAGTCGTGGTGCGGCCGGTACTGGGCGCCGACGCCGTAGTGCAGCACCTGCAGCCCTTCGCCCCAGGCCACGGGCCAGTTCAGCAGGGTCGAGATGCGCTGCTCGATGCGCTGCACCAGCGCGGTCTCGCCGCGGCCGAAGAACATGCCGTCGCTGGTGCGCGCGGCGTTCACCTCGCTGCCGCCGGTGCGGTCGACCACGGTCTGCGAGCGCGCCAGCCGCGGCTGCGCCTGCGCGATCAGTTCGTCGCACTCGGCTTGCGTGAGCAGGCCACCGAACAAGACCACGCGCGGCAGCTTCATGGCCATCAGCACCTGCACCGGGTGGCCGTCGACCTCGATCACGCTGGTCCCGTCGGCCAGCGCGGGCTCGGGCAGGCGGCCGGCGGGCGCGGCCCGTGGCGTCGTGTGCGGCAGCGCCAGTTCCTGCAGCGCGGCGGCGGCGGCGGCTTCGCTCCAGCCGCTGGCGCGCATGGCCGAATGCAGGTCATCCGCGCCAACGCCTTCGGCGGCCTGCGCATGCAGCCAGCGGCGCAGCTCGGTGGTCAGGGGCTGCGGCGCGCCGCTCATGGCTTCAGCCTCGTGCCGGACGGCGGAACACCAGCCGGTCGGCGCTGGAGGCGCCGCCATCCCAGGCGTAGCCCTCGGCGCTGAACTCGCACAGCGCGGCGACACTGTCGATGCGCTGCACGATGGCATGGCGTGCCATCAGGCCGCGCGCGCGCTTGGCGAAGAAGCTCACGACCTGCCAGCGCCCGCCGCGCCCTTCCTGGAACACGCATTCCACCACCCGCGCCTTCAGGGCACGGCGGTCGACGGCGCGGAAGTACTCCTGCGACGCCAGGTTGACGATCACCGGCGCCGCCCGCCCGCGCTGGCAGTGGTTCAGGTGCTCGGCGATGCGCGCGCCCCAGTAGCCGTAGAGATCCTGCGCCGTCGGCGTGGCGAGCCGGGTGCCCATCTCCAGCCGGTAGGGCTGCAGCCGGTCCAGCGGGCGCAGCACGCCGTACAGGCCGGACAGGATGGCCAGGTGCTGCTGCGCCCAGGCCAGGTCGGCGCTCGTGAGGGTGGCAGCGTCCAGGCCGCCGTAGACGTCGCCGTCGAAGGCCAGCACCGCAGGCTTGCTGTTGTGCGCGCTGGCACGCCGCTGCCAGGCGGCGCAGCGGGCGACGTTGAGCTGCGCCAGCGGGTCCGACAGCGACATCAGCGAGGCCATCTCGGCCGGCGTCTTGGCCCGCAGGACCTCGATCAGCGCCGCGGCGTCGTCGACGAAGGCCGGCCGCGTGGCCATGGCCGCGACTTCGGGCGCAACCGGGGTCTCGTAGTCCAGGCGCTTGGCGGGGGAAAGCAGGAACAGCATGCGGCAGGCGATCGGTGCGGGGTCAGGCCAGCCTCGCCCCGGCGCAGCGGTCGGCTCGGGTGAGGGTGTGCAAGGGCGACAAGCGGCCGATTGTCATCGCCCGCCGTCGCCTGCAGCCCCGGGGTGGCCTCAAACCCCCAGGAAGCCGGCCAGCTCGGCGCTGTGGGCCAGCTCGGCGGAGGCGCCCGCCATCACGAGCTTGCCTTTTTGCAGCACGATCGCGGTGTCGGTGTGGGCCAGCACCTTGCGGTAGTCACGGTCCACGATCAGGCAGGAGATCGCGCTCGCGCGGATCTCGCCCAGCACGCGCCAGATCTCGGCCACCACCAGCGGCGCCAGGCCCTCGGTGGCCTCGTCGAGGATGATGAGCGCGGGCTGGCGCATGAGGGCGCGGCCGATCGACACCATCTGCTGCTCGCCACCGGAGAGCTGTCCGCCCAGGTGGCCGATGCGTTGCGCCAGGCGCGGAAAGGTCTGCAGCACGCGGTCCAGGCTCCAGCCCTGCGCGCCCTGCGCCGGGCGCGCCGCCATCACCAGGTTCTCGCGCACGCTCAGGTTGGGGAAGACGCCGCGGCCTTCCGGGACGTAGGCCACGCCCAGGCGCGCCAGCTCGTGCGGCTTGCTGCGCGAGCAGTCGTGCCCATTGACGTGGATGCTGCCCTGGCGCTGGCGGATGTGGCCCAGCAGGGTGCGGATGAGGGTGGTCTTGCCCATCCCGTTGCGTCCCAGCAGGCCCATGGTCTGGCCGTGCGGCAGGCTCAAGTCGACCCCGTGCAGGGCGTGGCTGGATCCGTACCAGGCGTGCAGGCCCTGGGCCTGCAGGAGCGCTTGCGTCATCCGTGCTCCTCCTCGCCGAGGTAGGCCGCCTGCACCTGCGGGTCGGCGCGCACCTGGGCCGGCGTGCCGCAGGCGATGACGCAGCCGTTGACCATCACCGTGATGCAGTCGGCCATGCGGAACACCGCGTCCATGTCGTGCTCCACCAGCAGCACCGCGTGCGTCAGCTTGAGCTCGTCCAGCAGGCCGAGCATGCGTTCGGACTCCTGCGCGCCCATGCCGGCCAGCGGCTCGTCCAGCAGCAGCACCTGGGGCCCGGTGGCCAGGCACATCGCGATCTCGAGCTGGCGCTTGGCGCCGTGGCTGAGCAGCCCGGCCGCGCGCTGCGCCTCGTGCGTCAGGCCGGCGCGTTCGATGGCGGCGTCTGCCGCCGCGCAGGCGTCGGGGCAGCGGCGCGCGTCCTCCCAGATCCGCCAGGGGCGCTGCCAGCGCGCCTGCGCCGCCAGGCGCGCGTTCTCGCGCACCGTGAAGCCCGGGTGGATGGTGTTGCGCTGGTAGCTGCGGCCCAGGCCGGCGCGCGCGCGCCGCGGCTGCGACCAGCCGGTCACGTCCTGCCCCAGCAGCTCCACCCGCCCGCCCGAGGGCTCGATCTCGCCCGACAGCAGGTTGATGAGGGTGGACTTGCCGGCGCCGTTGGTGCCGATCACGGCGTGCAGCTCGCCGCGCGTGCAGGCCAGCGAGACCTTGTCGACCGCCACCAGCCCGCCCCAGCGCCGGCTCAGCGCGTCGCAGCGCAGCAGGACCTCGGTGCTCGCCGGGCCGGCTTCGCCCTTGAAGGGCTGCGGCATGAGCGCTTGGGAGTCGCTCAGTGCGCTCATGCCGACCTCCTCCCCAGGCGCTGGCCGAGTCCGACCAAGCCCTGCGGCAGCAGCGCCACGCAGGCGATGATGCTCAGGCCCAGGCCGAGCTGCCAGTGGCGCGCGAACTCGCCGAACACCGCCTCAGACTTGAACAGCTCCTGCAGCAGCGCGTAGGCGAAGGCGCCGATGAGCGCGCCGCGCAGGTGACCCAGACCGCCGAGGATGATCATCACCAGCACCGCGCCGGACTGATGCCAGGCCAGCAACTCGGGGTTGACGAAACCGTCCTTCACCGCGAACAGGAAGCCGGCGAGGCCGGCGACGGCGCCCGAGAGGTGCCAGCCCAGCATCTCGGGGTTCACGAAGCCGTCCTTGACCGCAAACAGGAATCCCGCCAGCCCGGCGAGTGCGCCCGACAGGGTGAAGGCGGCGAGCTTGTAGGGGTAGCTCGCGAAGCCGGTGGCGCGCATGCGCTGCTCGTTGGACTTGATGCCAGCCAGCGCACGCCCGAAGCGCGATCGCATCAGCAGCGCCAGCAGCACGAACACCGCCGCCAGCACGCCGAGCACCGCGTAGTACAGGGTGAGCGCGCCGTCGAGCTCGAACCAGGGCGAGTCCGCGGGCCCGACCACCGGCTTGAAGTACAGGTAGATGCCGTCGCTGCCGCCACCCAGCGGCGTGTCGTGGATGACGAAGTAGGCCATCTGGGCGAAAGCCAGCGTCACCATGATGAAGTACACGCCCTGGGTGCGCAGCGACAGCGCCCCCACCGCCAGCGCGTACAGCCCGGCCAGGCCGACCGAGGCGGCCAGCAGAACCAGCAGGCCGCCGGGCCCGCTCTCGGGCGACAGCAGCACCGCGGCGTAGGCGCCGATACCGAAGAAGCCCGCCTGGCCGAAGCACACCAGCCCGGTGCCGCCGACCAGCAGCTCCAGGCTCAGCGCCAGCACGGCGTAGATCATGATCTTGGTCACCAGGTCCAGCCCGTAGCTGCCGGCCGCCAGCGGGTACAGCGCCAGCGCCAGGAAGGCCAGGACCACGAAGACCCGCTTGCCGATTTCGCCCTTGGGTGCGAGCTTCTCCATGGCGGTCCTCATGCGGCCTTGAACAGCCCGGCCGGCCGCACGAGCAGGATGACGGCCATCAGCACGTACACCAGCACACCCGCGGCGTCGGGGAAGAAGACCTTGCCGAAGGTGTCCACCACCCCGATCAGCAAGGCCGCCACCAGGGCGCCGCGCACCGAGCCGATGCCGCCTATCACCACCACCACGAAGCAGATGATGAGCACCGAGTTACCCATGCCCGGGTAGACGCTGCTGATCGGCGCCGCGATCATGCCCGCCAGCGCCGCCAGCGCGACCCCGGCCGCGAACACGATGCGGTACAGGAATTGGATGTCCACGCCCAGGCTCTGCACCATCTCGCGGTTGGCCGCACCGGCGCGTATCGTCATCCCGAGCCGGGTGCGCGAGAGCACCAGGTACATGCCCAGCGCCAGCAGCAGGCACACGCCGGAGATGAAGAGCCGGTACACCGGGTAGCTCATCACGTCGCCGAGCGCGATGCTGCCGGCCAGCAGCGCGGGCGCGGTCACGCCGTGCACGTCGTCGTCCACCAGCAGGCTGCGCAACTCCTCGAACACCAGGATGAGGCCGAAGGTCATGAGCACCTGCTGCAGGTGCTCACGCTCGTACAGCATGCTGAAGAAGGCCCACTCCAGCACGTAGCCCAGCGCCACCGACAGGACCAGGCCTACGCCCAAGGTGGCGAAGAAGCCGCCGCCGAACCAGCCCTGCACCAGCGGCGCCAGTGCGTAGGCCATGTAGGCGCCCACCATGTAGAAGCTGCCGTGGGCGAGGTTGATGACGCCCATGATGCCGAAGATCAGCGTCAGCCCGGAGGCGACGAGGAACAGCAGCAGCCCGTACTGCAGCGCGTTCAGGCACTGGATGAGGAAGGTCGCAAGGTCCATGGTGGGCGTGCAGGAGGGCGGGGCCGGCGTACCCGCGGTGGCGGACGCGCCGGACCTGTGGGCAGCACGGTGGCCGGTCTTACATCCGGCAGCCGCGCCCCGGATCGGCGAGCGCCTTCACCGCCACCCCGGTGACGACGTTGTACTCGCCGCGCACCTCGCGCGCGTAGATGTCCTGCACCGGGTTGTGCGACTTGCTCAGCGTGAAGGCGCCGCGCGGGCTGTCGATGCGCGCGCTCTCGATCGCCTTGTACAGCGCGTCCTTCTTGCCCAGGTCGCCCTTCACCGCGTTGGCCCCGGCGATCAGCATCTGCGCGGCGTCCCAGCCCTGCAT
>CAUJJP010000133.1 GCA_963205525.1 Pseudomonadota bacterium
CGACCACCAGCAGGTAGATCAGGATCAGGCCGACCGCGTAGGCGGCGCCCATGTCGCGGAAGGTCTCGTAGGTGACCTGCCACTCGCCGTCCCACTTGAGCGCGTACTGGCGGTACGGGTTGTCGGGCTGGCGGATCCAGTATTCGCCCAGCGCGCCGGTGCCCGGCAGCGCGGCCTCGGCCAGCCGGCCGCGGATGCCGAACAGGCCGTAGAGCGGCGAATCGGGCGTCTTGCCGCCGGCGCCGACGTCGGCGAAGACGTAGCTCACGCCCTGCAGGTCCTTCGTGTGGAGCGGCTTGTCGATCACGCCACGCTCCACGCGCACGAGCTCCGACAGCGGCACGAGTTGCCCGTTGGCGGCGCGCAGCGGCAGCGCCAGCAGCGCGTCCAGCCCCACCTGCGACTCGCGCGGCAGCTGCAGCCGCACCGGCACCGGGTACTTGCTCTGGCCGTCGTGCAGCCAGGCGGCGTCGGCGCCGGCGAGCGCGCCCTGCACCGTCTGCGCGATCGCCGCCCCCGGGATGCCCAGCGATTCGGCGCGCTGGCGGTTCACGCGCAGGAAGGCGCGCGGCGCGTCCTCGCGCAGCGTGGTGTCGATGGCCGTGATGTCGGGCGTGGCGTGCAAGGCGCGGGCCAGGCGCGCGGCGAGCTGCTGGCGACCGGCCTCGTCGGGGCCGTAGACCTCGGCGACGATCGGGCTCATCACTGGCGGGCCGGGCGGCACCTCGACCAGCTTCAGCCGCCCGCCATGCTGCTGCGCGATGCGCTGCAGCGCCGGCAGCAGGCGCTGCGCGATGGCGTGGCTTTGCTCGCCGCGCTGCGACTTGTCCACCAGGTTGACCTGCAGCTCGCCCTGTTCGGCGTCGGCGCGCAGCCCGTACTGGCGCACCAGGCCGTTGAAGGTGATGGGTGCGGCGGTGCCGGCATAGCCCTGCAGGTCGCGCAGCTCGGGCTGCTGCACCAGGTGGGCGGCCAGATCCTGCAGCGCCGCCGCGGTGTCCTCCACCGGGGTGCCGGCCGGCATGTCCAGGACGAGGGCGAACTCGCTCTTGTTGTCGAAGGGCAGCATCTTGAGCACCACCGCCTGCACCAGCGCCAGCCCGATCGAGAGCATGAGCGCGACGACGATGCCGGCCGCCAGCAGCCAGCGCTTGCGCGCGCTGGCCAGCAGCGGGCGCAGCAGGACCGGGAAGAGGCCGGACAGGCGCTGCGTGATGGCGCCTCCCGCCGGATGCTGGCCTGCCTCGGGGGCCCGCATCAGCACGCGCGCCAGCCAGGGCGTGATGCTGAACGCGATCGCCAGCGAGATCGCCATCCCCAGGCTGGCGTTGATCGGGATCGGCGCCATGTAAGGCCCCATCAGGCCGCTGACGAAAGCCATGGGCAGCAGGGCGGCGATCACCGTCAGCGTGGCCAGGATGGTCGGCCCGCCGACCTCGTCCACCGCCGCCGGGATGATCTCGCGCAGCGTCCGCGCGGGCGCGAGCTGCTGGTGGCGATGGATGTTCTCGACCACCACGATGGCGTCGTCGACCAGGATGCCGATGCTGAAGATGAGGGCGAACAGGCTCACGCGGTTGAGGGTGAAGCCCCAGGCCCAGCTCGCGAACAAGGTGGCGGTGAGGGTCAGGATGACCGCTGCACCGACGATCGCCGCCTCGCGCCGGCCCAGCGCCAGGCCGACGAGCAGGATCACCGAGGCGGTGGCGAAGGCCAGCTTGTGGATCAGCTGGCTGGCCTTGGCGGCAGCAGTCTCGCCGTAGTCGCGCGTCACCGTGAGCTCGATCCCGGGCGGGATGAGGGTGTTGCGCAAGGCATCCACGCGCGCGCGCAGCGCCTGCGTGACCTCGACCGCGTTCTCGCCCGGCTTCTTGCTCACGCTGACGGTGAGCGCAGGATAGGCGCCGCCGCCGTCCTTGCCGCCCGGGGTGAACCAGACATGTTGGCGCGGCTGGGCGGCGCCAGCGGCGACCTGTGCCACCTCGCGCAGGTAGACCGGCTTGCCCGCGTGCACCCCGACCACCAGCTCGCCGACCTCGTCGGCGTTGCGCAGGAACTCGCCGGTCTGCACCGTCCACATGCGCCCGCCCGCCGGGTCGGCGACCTGGCCGGCCGGCAGCGCCAGGTTGGCCGCCTGCAGCGACTGGCGCAGCTGCATCAGGTCCACGCCGCGCGCGCGCATGCGCGCCGGGTCGAGCTCGACCGCCACCACCCGGCCCGGCCCACCGATCGTCCGCACCTCGCGCGTGCCGGGCACGCGCTTGAGCTCGGCCTCGATGGAGACCGCCACCCGCTCCAGCTCGTGCGCGCTTTGCGCGTCGCGCGACCACAGGGTCAGCGCGAGCACCGGCACGTCGTCGATGCCGCGCGGCTTGACGATGGGCGGCAGCGCGCCAAGGCCGCTGGGCAGCCAGTCCTGGTTCGCGTTCAGCACCTCGTACAGGCGCACCAGGGCCTCGGTGCGCGGCACGCCGACCTGGAACTGCAGCGTCAGCATGGCCATGCCGGGACGCGAGACCGAGAAGCTGTGCTCCAGCCCCTGGATCTGCGCCAGCACCTGTTCGGCCGGCCGCGCGACCATGTTCTGCACGTCGACGCTGCCCGCCCCCGGGAAGGGGATGAGCACGTTGGCCATGGTGACGTCGATCTGCGGCTCCTCCTCGCGCGGCGTGACCAGCACCGCCAGCACGCCCAGCAGCAAGGCCAGCAGCGCCAGCAGCGGCGTGATCGCGCTGTCCTGGAAGGCGGCGGCCAGGCGGCCGGCGACGCCGAATCGGGGGCCTGCGGAGGTGTTCATGCGCGTGCGTCGGCGTGAGTCGGCGGCAATCGACGTCAGTCGGCCGGGGTGGCGCCGGCCAGTCCGGCGCGCACCGCGTCGACGGCGTAGCGCTCGCCCGGCTTCAGCCCGGCCAGCAGTTCGACGCCGGCCGCCCCCAGGCTGGCGCCCAGGCGCACCGGGCGCAGGATGAAACGGCCGTCCTGCACCACGTAGACGGCGCTGAGCTCGTCGCGCTGCAGCAGCGCCGCTGCCGGCAGCAGCGGACGCGACGCCGATCCCGCTGCCGCCGGGCCGCTGAAGCGCACGCGCACCGACTGCCCCGGCACGCCGGCCGTGCCGGGTGCGAGATCGAATCGCCACTCCACGGTCTGCGCCACCGGGTCGGCCACCGGCAGCTCGGTGCGCGAGGCCGGCAGCACCCAGCGGCCGTCGGGCAGCTGCACCTGCACCGAACTGGCGGCGCGCGCCAGCGCGCTGCGGCTGGCGGGCAGCTGCACCACCGCGCGCAGGCGACCGGGCGCGTACAGCGTGGCCAGGGCGCGGCCCGGCGTCGCGAGATCGCCGGTCTCGACCAGGGTCTCCAGCACCAGGCCGTCGAACGGTGCCTGCACGGTGGCAAACCCGCGCGCCAGCACGGCCTGGGCGCGCAGCGCCTGCGCCTGCGCCTGGCCGGCGCGCGCGGCGCGCAACTGGCTTTCGCTGTCGTCCAGCGCCGCGCCGCTGACGAAGCCCTGCTGCTGGAGTTCGCGCGTGCGCCTGGCCTGCGCGCTGGCGTTGGCCAGCACGGCCTGCGCCTGGGCCAGCGCGGCGTCAGCGGCCGCCAGGCCGGCGGTGGTGCTGCGTTCGTCGATGCGCGCGATCAACTGGCCTGCGCGCACCCGGTCGCCCGCCTTCACCGCCAGCTCGACCACGTTGCCGGCGGTCTGCGCCGCCAGCGTGCTCTGGCGCAGCGCCTGCAGGCTGCCGTCGAGCAGCAGGCTGCTGGCGGGCGGTGCTGCCTGCAGCAGTGCGGTGGCGACCGGCTCGGCCTGTGCGCCGGTGCCGAGCGCGAAGTGCGCCGGGAGCACCAGGAGCGCCAGCCGCATCCAGGGCGGCACGGGGGCGAAGCGGATGGTCAGACGCATGGCGGGACGGTCCAGGACTCGGATGCCGAATCCTAATACATACCCGCCAGGGTATCAAGTGGCCGGTGCCAGATGCTGCACACGGCCGCGCCCAGGGTCGCCCAGGATCGTCCTGGGCGCTCGGGCGTTCAGAACGGCACGTCGTCGTCCATGTCGTCGAAGCCGGTCGATGCCTTGGGCGCCGGCTTGGGCGCCGGTGCGCGCGGTGGCGCGCTGCGTGCCGGGCGCTCGTCGCGGTTCTCGCGGCTCTCGCGGCCTTCGCGACCCTCACCCATCGCGTCGCCCTCGCGCCCCCCGAGCAACTGCATCTGCTCGGCGATGATCTCGGTCGTGTACTTTTCGGCGCCGTCCTTGTCGGTCCACTTGCGCGTCTTCAGCCGGCCCTCGACGTAGACCGGGCGACCCTTCTTCAGGTACTCGCCCGCGATCTCGGCCAGCCGGTCGTAGAAGACCACGCGGTGCCACTCGGTCTCCTCCTGGCGCTCGCCGCTGTCCTTGCTCTTCCACTGGCGCGAGGTGGCGATGGTGACGTTGCAGATCGCCGACCCGCTGGGGGCGTAGCGGACCTCCGGGTCGCGCCCGAGGTTGCCGATGAGAATGACCTTGTTGACCGACGCCATGGCGTGCTCCTGGGCGATTGAAGGGGACGGCGGGATTATTGCCGGCCCCTGCCCGCGGGTACGATCGCGCCCCGTGAGCGCCCCAGCCGAGACCCGCCCTGCCGACGCCGCGCCGGCGATCCTGCACCAGGTCTTCGGCTACCCCGCCTTCCGCGGCCAGCAGGGGCAGATCGTCGAGCACGTCATCGGCGGCGGCGACGCCCTGGTGCTGATGCCCACCGGCGGCGGCAAGAGCCTGTGCTACCAGGTGCCGGCCATCGCGCGCCAGCGCGCCGGCCAGGGCGTGACGGTGGTGGTGAGCCCGCTGATCGCGCTCATGCACGACCAGGTCGGCGCGCTCGACGAGCTGGGCGTGGCGGCGGCCTTCCTCAACAGCACGCTGGACGGCGCCGAGGCGCGGCGCGTCGAGCGCGCGCTGCTCGCCGGCGAGCTGGTGCTGCTGTACGCCGCTCCCGAGCGGCTGCTCACGCCGCGCTTCCTGGCCATGCTGGATTCGCTGCACGAGCGCGGCGCGCTCGCCTTGTTCGCGATCGACGAGGCGCACTGCGTCAGCCAGTGGGGGCACGATTTCCGCGCCGAGTACCTGGGGTTGAACGCGCTGCACGAGCGCTACCCCGGCGTGCCGCGCGTCGCCCTCACCGCCACCGCCGACGCCCACACGCGCGCCGACATCGTCGAGCGCCTGGCGCTGCAGCAGGCGCGGCTGTTCATCAGCAGCTTCGACCGCCCCAACATCCGCTACACCATCGTCGAGAAGGCCGACCCCAAGGCCCAGCTGCTGCGCTTCCTGCGCGAGGAGCACGAGGACGAGGCCGGCATCGTCTACTGCCAGAGCCGGCGCAAGGTGGAGGAAACCGCGGCCTGGCTGGTACACGAGGGCGTGCCCGCGCTGCCTTACCACGCCGGGCTGGACGCCGAGCTGCGGCGCCGCCACCAGGACCGCTTCCTGCGCGAGGACGGCCTGGTGATGGTGGCCACGATCGCCTTCGGCATGGGCATAGACAAGCCCGACGTGCGCTTCGTCGCCCACCTCGATCTGCCCAAGAACATCGAGGGCTACTACCAGGAGACCGGCCGCGCCGGCCGCGACGGCCTGCCCGCCGACGCCTGGATGGCCTACGGGCTGGCCGACGTCGTGAACCAGCGGCGCATGATCGACGAGGGCGAGGCGGGTGAGGAGTTCAAGCGCCTGCAGCGCGCCAAGCTCGACGCCCTGCTTGCCCTGGCCGAGGCGCACGACTGCCGGCGCACAAGGCTGCTGTCCTACTTCGGCGAGCCGGCGCAGGGTGTGGGCTGCGGCAACTGCGACAACTGCCTGCAGCCGCCCGCCACCTGGGACGCCACCGAGGCGGCGCGCAAGGCCTTGTCCTGCATCTACCGCTTCCAGCAGCACGGCGGCACGGGCTACGGTGCCGGACACTTGATCGACGTCCTGCGCGGCAAGCAGACCGACAAGGTGCGCCAGCGCGGCCACGTGCGGTTGAGCACCTTCGGCATCGGTGCCGACCTGTCGGAGGCGCAGTGGCGCGGCGTCGTGCGTCAGCTCATCGCGCTCGGCCACCTGCACGCCGAAGGCGAATGGCACACCCTCGCCCTCGCGCCCTCGGCGCGCGCCGTGCTGCGCGGCGAGGTGCAGCTGCAACTGCGCCAGCCGGCCGTCCAAGCGCGCACGCGGCGCGCCACCCGGGCGGGCGGCGCCGACAAGCCACCGCCGCTGCCGCTGGACGAGGCGGCGCTGGCGCGCTACGCCGCGCTCAAGGCCTGGCGCGGCGAGGTCGCGCGCGCCCACAACCTGCCCGCCTACGTCGTCTTCCACGACGCCACGCTGGCCGAGATGGCGCGCGAGCAGCCCGCCAGCGCGCAGGCGCTGGGCGCCATCAGCGGCGTCGGCGCCAAGAAGCTGCAGGCCTACGGCGAGGAGATCCTGCGCGTGCTGGCGCTGGGCGGCTGAGGCGCGGCATCCCGCAGCAGCCGGCCGCAGCCACCGGCCGACCCTGCAGGTCGGCCCTGCAGGTCGGCCCTGCAGGTCGAGGGCCCTGCGCTGTCTATGATGGCCGGTTTTGCCGCCACCGCCGATGCCGAACGACCAGGCTCCCGCCATGCCGCCCACCGGTCTTCCCGCCGGCCTTCCCGCCGGGGCCTTGGGCGAGGAGCCGATGCTGCGCGTGCGTGGCGCGCGCACGCACAACCTGAAGAACGTCGACCTCGACATCCCCAAGCACGCGCTGGTGGTGATCACCGGGCTGTCGGGGTCGGGCAAGTCCAGCCTCGCCTTCGACACCTTGTACGCCGAGGGCCAGCGGCGCTACGTGGAGAGCCTGTCAGCCTACGCGCGCCAGTTCCTGCAGCTGATGGACAAGCCCGACGTCGACGTGATCGAGGGTCTGAGCCCGGCGATCAGCATCGAGCAGAAGGCGACCAGCCACAACCCGCGCTCCACCGTCGGCACGGTGACCGAGATCCACGACTACCTGCGCCTGCTGTACGCGCGCGCCGGCACCCCGTTCTGCCCCGACCACGGCCTGGCGCTGCGCGCGCAGAGCGTGAGCCAGATGGTGGACGCCATCC
>CAUJJP010000134.1 GCA_963205525.1 Pseudomonadota bacterium
TCTGCGCCAGGCGCGTGTCGCAGATCACCAGCACGCCGCGGTCGCTCTCGCGCCGGATCAGTCGCCCCGCCCCCTGCTTGAGCGCCACCGCCGCCTCGGGTACCGAATAGCCGGCAAAGGCGCTGCGCCCCTGCGCTTCCAAGCGGCGGCAGCGCGCCTCCACCAGCGGGTCGCCGGGCGGCGGGAACGGCAGCTTGTCGATCACCACCAGCTGCAGCGCCTCGCCCGGCATGTCCACGCCTTCCCAGAACGAGGCCGAGGCCACCAGCACGCAGCCCGGCCGGCCGTCGGCGTCGCCGGCGCGAAAGCGCTCCATCAGCACGCGCTTGGGCAGGCTGCCCTGCACCAGCACCTCGATGCCCGTGCCGGGACCAAAACGCTCGCCTAACGCCTCGCCGATGTGGCGCAGCGCGCGCAGCGTGGTGGTCAGCACCATGGTGCGCCCCCCCAGGCGCGCCGCCGCGTCGCCGGCCAGGCGCGCCACGTCGGCGCTGTGCGCCGCATCGGCCGGGCGGGCGATGTGCGCTGGCACGTACAGCGCGGCCTGGCGCGCGTAGTCGAACGGGCTGCCGACGCGCAGCACCTCGGCGTCCCGCAGGCCGCAGGGCTCGGTGAACCAGGACAGGCGCTCGTCGTCGCCCAGCGTGGCCGAGACGAAGGCCCAGGCGCGCGCGCGGCCGTCGGCGTCGGGCTCGGCCAGCAGGCGGGTGCGCACGGTGTCGGCGATGTCCAGCGGCGACTCGATCAGCCGCAGCAGCGAGATGCCGACGTCGACCCAGCGCACCAGGCCGGGTTCGACCGGCGCGCCGAAGCGCTCGGCGCGGCCGGCCAGCAGGCTGGCGCGCTGGTGCAGGCGCGTGAAGTCGGGCGCCAGCTCGCTGACGGTGGCCAGCGCGGCGGCCGCGTCCGCCAGGGCCTGGCGCAGCCGCTGCAGCGCCGGCAGCCAGTCGGCGCCATCCACCCCTTCGGGCACGGCCTCCAGCCAGCGCAGGCGGCTGGCGCCGCGCTGCACGCCGACCGCCAGACGCAGTTGGCGCGTCGCCGCTTCGACGCTGCCGGCCAGCGCCTGCCAGTCGCACAGGCCGCGCGCCTGCCGCAGGCCGGCAGCCAGCAGATCGCGAGCGAAGTCCAGCAATTGCCCGCTGGCCAGTTGCTGGCCCAGGAACTGGATGCCGGTCTCGTTGAGCTGGTGCGCCTCGTCGAACACGACCACGCGCACGCTGGGCAGCAGCTCGGCCATGCCCGATTCGCGGATCGCCAGGTCGGCAAAGAACAGGTGGTGATTGATCACCACCACGTCGGCCGCCATGGCCTGGCGCCGCGCCAGCTGCACGTGGCAGGCGCGAAACTGAGGGCAGTCGGCGCCCAGGCAGTTCTCGCGCGTGCTGGTGACCAGCGGGATGACCGGCGAGCGCTCGTCCAGGCCGGGCAGCTCGGCCAGGTCGCCGCTGCGTGTGGTTTTCGCCCATCGCTCTATTTTTGATAGCTGTTGGCGCACGCCAGGAGCCGACGAAACCCCGGTCTGATTGGCCATTTCAAGGCGGTGCAGGCACAGGTAGCTGGCGCGCCCCTTGAGCAGCGCCATGCTCAGCGGCAGGCCCAGCGCGCGCGCCAGCCGCGGCAGATCACGGCCGAACAGCTGGTCCTGCAGCGTCTTGGTGGCGGTGGACAGCAGCACCCGCTCGCCTGACAGCAGCGCCGGCACCAGGTAGGCAAAGGTCTTGCCGACGCCGGTGGCGGCCTCGGCCACCAGCACGCCGCCCTGCTCGATCACCCGCGCCAGCGCCAGCGCCAGCCGGGTCTGGCCGTCGCGCAGGCGAAAACCCTCGGCCGCCTGCGTCAGCGGGCCTTGATCGTCGAACGCGGCCGCGACCGCCTGGGCCAGCGCACCGCCCACCGCCGCGTCGCGCGCGGGGCCGGCGCCGGGCGGCGCCGCGGGCTCAGGCCGGCTCATCGGGCGACAGCCGCGCTTGCAGCCGCGCCATGGCGTCGCGCAGCGCCAGGCGGCGCTTCTTGAGCCGTTGCAGCATCAGCTCGTCCAGTGGCGCCTGGCTGGCCAGCTGGTCGATCGTGGCGTCGAGGTCGGCGTGCTCCATGCGCAGCTCGATCAGCCGCCGATCCGGGGAATGCAGGTTGGCCGTCATGTGTAAGATTGCATGAAAACGCGCAAGGAGGCCGGCGGCGGCGCCCGCCATGGGCAGCGATCCGAGCGGCGAACACCAATAATACGGCGTGCCGCGCGCCGGCCGACACTGCAAGGGTCCCTCATGGAAAAAGGCTATCGACTCAGCGCCGCCACCGGCTTGCACAAGGGTGACCGGGACTACCAGCAGGACCAGGTGGCCCTGTTCGCGCATCCGCGCGTGACCGGCTGCGTCATGGGCGTGGTGGCCGACGGCATGGGCGGGCGCACCGGCGGGCGCAAGGCCGCCGACCAGGTGATGCTGACGGCGCGCCAGCTCTACGAGCGCTACGCCCCCGACAGCGAGGACGCCACCGCCGTGCTGCGCCAGATCGGCGAGGAGGCGCACCTGATCATCAAGCTCACCGCCATCGCCGCCGAGCAGGAGCCGCACAGCACCATGGCGGCCTTCATCATCAACGTGGGCGGCGAATGCCACTGGGTACACACCGGCGACTCGCGTCTGTACCACTTTCGCGGCGCCCGGATGGTGCGGCGCACCAAGGACCAGTCCTTGGTGCAGGCGCTGGTCGACCAGGGCGAGCTGACCGAGGACGAGGCGGCCGTGCACCCCAAGTCCAACGTGCTGCTGGGCTGCCTGGGCACCGAGGAGGCGCCCAAGCTCGAGTCGCACTACATCCCGCGCTTGCAGATCGGCGATTCGCTGCTGGCCTGCACCGACGGTCTGTGGCATTACTTCACCCCGGAGGAGCTGGGCTCGGTGCTGCACTCGCTGCCGCCGCGCGAAGCCAGCGAGTTCCTGGTCGACAAGGCGCGCACGCGCGCCATGGGCGGGGGCGACAACCTGGCCCTGGCCATCGTCAAGATGGAGCCGCTGCAGACCGATCAGCCGGTGGTGGGCTCGGCCTTCTCGCCGCTGCGCTGACGCACCGCCCGGCGGCAGCGCGCGGTCAGCCGTCGCTGCCGGACGGCTTGCGCTCGAGCTGGCGCAGGCGCTCGTCGGTGCGGCGCCGACGATCGAGATCGTTCACGGCCAACTCCTGCTGCCGCAGGCGATCGAGCACGGCGCGACGCTCGGTGCGCGCCTGGCGCAGGCAATCGTTGACGGCAAAACGCTGCCAGCAGGCCTTTTCAGTCGCTTCGTAGCGCTGCGTGGCCTCGTCCCGCTCGGCGGCGATGCGGGCACGCTGGGCGTCCAGCCAGGGCGCCAGCGGCTGGCCCTCGGGCGGTGCCGTGGCGATCAGGGCCTCCGCCTGGGCCGCGTCGGCGGCGCGCGCGGCGGCGGAGTCGTCGTGCAGCGAGCCGGACGCGCAAGCGCTCAGCAGGGCACACAGCAGCAGACTGGCGGGCAGGCGGTTCATGTCAGGTGGGTGTCCACGGTGCGGTGCTCCAGCGCCAGGTATTCGGCCGACTGCATCTCGTTCAGGCGGCTGACGGTGCGCGGAAACTCGTGCGCCAGCGGGCCTTCGGTGTAGAGCTGTTCGGGTGGCACCTCGGCCGACAGGATGAACTTCACGCGGCGGTCGTACAGCACGTCGACCAGCCAGGTGAAGCGCCGCGCCTCGGAGGCCATGCGCACCGGCATGTGTGGCACGTCGGACAGCAGCACGGTGTGGAACTGGCTGGCGATCTCCAGGTAGTCGTTCTGCGAGCGCGGGCCACCGCACAG
>CAUJJP010000135.1 GCA_963205525.1 Pseudomonadota bacterium
GGCTGCGCAGCGACGACGCCTACACGCCCGGCGGCGCCGCCGGCAAGCGGCCGGACCGCGCGGTGCTGGTCTACACCCAGCGCTGCCAGGAGGCCTACAAGGACGTGCCGGTGGTGATCGGCGGCATTGAGGCCAGCCTGCGCCGGATCGCGCACTACGACTACTGGCAGGACAAGGTGCGGCGCAGCGTGCTGGCGCAGAGCAAGGCCGACCTGCTGCTGTTCGGCAACGCCGAGCGGGCGATCGTCGAGATCGCGCACCGGCTGGCGCGCGGCGAGCCGGTGCACGAGATCACCGACGTGCGCGGCACCGGCTTCCTGGTGCGGCGCGCGAATGCGCCGCAGGGCTTCGTCGAGATCGACTCGACCGAGGTCGACCGGCCGGGCCGTGTGGACACCTTGCTCAACCCCTATCGCATGCCCGAGCAGGCGGGCTGCGCACCCACCGGCCAGGCCCCCGCGCCGGCCACGACCGACCTGCCCGACGACCGGCTGGACAACAGGCAGGACGACAGGCAGGACGACGGGCGGCAGGGCATGCCGGAGGGCGCGCCGCCTGGCGCCGCGGTGGACAGCGAAGCCGCTTCGGCGCCCGCGGCGTCGGCAGGCGCCGTGCCGCCGCGCGACAAGACCGTGATCCGGCTGCCGTCCTTCGAGCAGGTCAGCGCCGACCCGGTGCTCTACGCCCACGCCAGCCGCGTCCTGCACCTGGAGACCAACGCCGGCAACGCGCGCGCGCTGGTGCAGCGCCACGGCAGCGATGCGGCCGCGCGCGACGTCTGGCTCAACCCGCCGCCGCTGCCGCTGTCCACCGCCGAGATGGACCATGTCTACGGCCTGGCCTATGCGCGCAGTCCGCACCCGGCCTATGCCGACGCCGCCGGCGGCCACGACGGCGAGACCAAGATTCCGGCCTGGGAGATGATCCGCTTCAGCGTCAACATCATGCGCGGCTGCTTCGGTGGGTGCACCTTCTGCTCCATCACCGAGCACGAGGGCCGCATCATCCAAAGCCGCAGCGAGGACTCGATCGTGCGCGAGATCGAGGAGGTGCGCGACAAGGTCAAGGGCTTCACCGGCGTCATCAGCGACCTCGGCGGGCCGACCGCCAACATGTACCGCCTGGCCTGCCGCAGCCGCGAGATCGAGGCCGCCTGCCGCAAGCCCAGCTGCGTCTGGCCCACCATCTGCCCCAACATGGGCACCGACCACGCGCCGCTGGTGCGCCTGTACCGGCGTGCGCGCGCGCTGCGCGGCGTGAAGAAGATCCTGATCGGCAGCGGGCTGCGCTACGACCTCGCGGTGCGCGACCCGGAGTACGTGAAGGAGCTGGTGCAGCACCACGTCGGCGGCTACCTCAAGATCGCGCCCGAGCACACCGAGGCCGGCCCGCTGTCCAAGATGATGAAGCCCGGCATCGGCACCTACGACCGCTTCAAGGCGATGTTCGACCAGTACAGCGCCGAGGCCGGCAAGCAGCAGTACCTGATCCCCTACTTCATCGCCGCCCATCCCGGGACCAGCGACGAGGACATGATGAACCTGGCGCTGTGGCTCAAGCGCCATGGCTTCAAGGCCGACCAGGTGCAGACCTTCTACCCGAGCCCGATGTCCACTGCCACCGCGATGTACCACAGCGGCCTGAACCCGCTGCGCGGCGTGCACCGCGACGGGCGCGGCGAGCGGCTGGACGTCGTGCGCGGCGACAAGCGCCGGCGCCTGCACAAGGCCTTTTTGCGCTGGCACGACCCGGCCAACTGGCCGCTGCTGCGCGAGGCGCTGCAGCGCATGGGCCGCGCCGACCTGATAGGCAACGGCCGCCAGCACCTCGTGCCGCGCTACCAGCCGCTGGCCGAGGGCGGCTGCGCTGCGCGCCGGGCGGCGCCGGGGCTCAAGCCATCGGCGCGCGCGGCGGCCAGGAGCGGAACGCAGGCCGCGACCGGCCCGGACCGTGCGCCTCGCAAGGGCACGCTGCTGACCCAGCACACCGGGCTGCCGCCGCGGCCCAAGCGCTGAGGACCTTGTCCGCCTAGACGCGTCGGCTCGGCGTCAAAGGGCGGCGAGCGCCGCCTCCAGCGCCTGCAGTTCGGCCTCGCTGTTGTAGCCGGCGACCGAGACGCGCACGAAGCAACGCCCGCGGTGGGTGGTCACCGGCACCTCGATGCGGTGCTGATTGAAGAGCTGCCGGCGCAGCGCCTCGGGGTCGCAGGCGCGCACCGGCAGCGGGAACATGAGGGCGTGGTCGCTGCCGGGCGCGATCGGCGCCAGTCCTTGCTGCGCCGCCACCCGCTGCAGCAGGGCCGCGCCCAGGGCGTGACCGCGTTCGTGCCGCGGCGCCAGCTCGCGGCGGTGGAAGTCCAGCGCCGCCGGCACCGCGAGCCAGGCGCTGAGGTCGCGTGTGCCCTGCCACTGCAGGCGGCGCTCCAGCGTGCTGTGCCCCAGGTAGGCGTCGAATCCGCTGTGGCCGCCGCTGTCCGGTGCATAGCCCCAGCTCGTCACCAGCGCGTGCAGCCGCTCGTGGTGCTCGGCGCGCGCATGCAGGAAGCCGCTGCCCTTGGGCGCGCAGACCCATTTGTGCAGATTGGCGGCGTAGAAGTCGGCGCCGATCGCGTCCAGGTCGAGGTCGATCTGGCCCGGTGCGTGCGCGCCGTCGATCAGGCTCATAAGCCCTCGCGCACGCGCCGCCGCGCACAGCTCGGCGACCGGGAACACGAGTGCGGTGGTCGAACCGATGTGGCTGGCGTAGACCAGCCGGGTGCGCGGTGTGGCCTGTGCCAGCAGGTCGTGGACGAAGTGCCTGCGCTCGAAAGGCAGTGCGACGCTCACCCGCCGGTAGACCGCGCCGGTGGCCGCGCACACGCGCTGCCAGGCGGCCTCGCAGGCGCCGTACTCGTGGTCGGTGGCGAGCACCTCGTCGCCCGGGCGCAGATCCAGCGAGCGCGCGACCACATTCACCGCCGTGGTTGCGTTGGGCACGAAGACCAGCTCGTCGGCGGGTGCGCCGACCCAGCCGCCCAGGGCCTCGCGCGCCTGGCGCAGCAGCGCGGCCGAGCGCCGGCCGAGGAACTCCACCGGGTTGCGCTCCATCTCGTCCTGCCAACGCCGCTGCGCCGCCAGCACCTCGCGCGGGCAGGCGCCGAAACTGCCGTGGTTGAGAAAGACGAGATTCGGGTCAAGCAGAAAGCGGTCGCGCATGGGGCGCGAGTCTAGGAGCCCGGGCGGCAGGCCCGGTGTCAACAAGCCTGAGCGGTGACGACGATGCTCTTGCGCTCGTGGCTCTCGTCGATCAGCTCGAAAACTGTGCCCTTGCCCGATCCACGAGCCGACGTCGGCCAGCGCCATTCAAGCGGACTGGCGTCTTGCGCGCTGCCCTGCCGTGGCGGCGAGCTGCGCGCGCAGGCGGCTGAGCACCGCCGCCGCGCGGGCGCCGCCCACACTGACAGGCCCCCCGGAATGAGGGGTGCGGGCATCTCTGCGCATGGCCCGGGCCGACGGGGCGGCGCAGACTTCGCGTTCCTTGATACGGAGGTCGACCCGATGAAGCGCTCCTGCACCCGACACTGGATCGCCGCCGCGGCGCTGCTGCTGGCCGGTAGTGCGCAGGCCTGGAACGGCCTCGTCGTCTTCGGCGACAGCCTGTCGGACAACGGCAACGTCGCCGCCGTGCTGGGTACCGACCCCGCGCAGGTGATCAGCGGCAACGGCTACGTGCCGTCCCGACCCTATGCCTCGGGCACCTTCAGCAACGGCCCGGTGTGGGTGGACAGCTTTGCGGCTTCGCTCGGCCTCGCGGCCGGCCCGGCCCTGCTGGGCGGCAGCAACTACGCCTTCGGTGGCGCCCAGACCAGCGATGAATCTGGCGGCTCGCCCAGCCTGACGACCCAGCTCGGCATGTTCATGCTCGGCCATGGCGGGGTGGCGGCGGCCGATTCGCTGTACGTGCTGGCCGGTGGCGGCAACAACGCGCGCGCCGCGCTGCAGGCCATCCTGGGCGGCGCCGATGTGGCGACGACGGTCGCCGCCACCGCCGCCGCCTACGCCGCCGATCTGGGTGCCATGGTCGACACCCTGCAGGCAGCGGGCGCGGCCGACATCGTGGTCTGGAACAGCCCCGATCTCGGCCAGGTGCCGGCGGTGCGTGCCTTTGGCGACGCCGCGCGGGCCCTCGCCAGCGGCCTGGGCACGGCGATGAACGCGGCTCTGGCGGCACGCCTGGCCGGCGAGGCCGGGGTGCAGACCTTCGACCTCTACGGCTTCGTCGACGGCGTGGCGGCCGATCCGGCGTCGCACGGCCTGCTCAACGTCGTGGACGCCTGCGGTGCGCCGAGCATGGGCTGCGACGCCGCCACCGCCTTGTTCTGGGACGGCATCCACCCCAGCGCCAGCGGCCACCTGCTGCTGGCCGACGCGATGCTGGCGCAGGTGGTGCCGGAGCCCGCGCACTGGGCCCTGCTGCTGGCTGGCGGGCTGTTCATCGCCTGGCGTCGGCGCGCCCGCTGAGCCTGCAGCAAGCCCCCCGCGCCGCGGCCACTGCCCGGCTGCGCGCGGACGGGCGCAGCCCGGCCCTGGGGGCGCTCACAAGGAAACGCCGGGCCGCCCCAAGTTTTCTTGACCCCCACGGGGGGCGGGCCGGGCGCAGCCCGGCCCTGGGGGCGCTCAGAAGTTCGCGCTCAGCGACAGCCGCAGCTCGCGCCCGGGGGCGGCGAAGCCGATGTACTTGCCGCTGGAGTGGTAGCCGTAGCTGCCGTGGTCGTAATAGAACTCGTCGAGCAGGTTGCTCAGCGCCAGCCCGACGCGGTACTGCCTGCGCGCGCCCAGGCTCCACTCGGCCATCAGGTCCAGCACGCTGTAGGCGGGCTTGTCCGGTGCGTCGGCGGTGATCAGGTTGCGCTCGGCCTGCACGTGGCGTGCGCGCAGGCCGTAGCGGCCCGGCTGGCCGGCCGGTGCCCAGTCCAGGCGCGCGGTCCAGGTGCGGCCGATCGAGGTGCCCAGGCCGAGGTCGGCGTCGGTGAGCGCCTTGTCCTCGAAGCGGTTGTCCGAGTTCCACACCCCCAGCCCGAGCTCGAAGTCGCCCCAGCGACGGCCGGCCTCGATCTCGTAGCCGTCGACCCTGGCTGAACCCAGGTTGGCCCAGCGTCCCCATTCATCGGTCGTGTCGCCGGTGTACAGGGCGTTGATGTAGTGGTCGATGTTCTGCCGGAACGCGGTGGCGCGGGCGAACCAGCCGCCTTGCTCCCAGGCGATGCCGAGCTCGAAGTTGTCCGCCTGTTCGCCCTTGAGGTCGCCGTGGTGCGCGTACAGGGCACTGAAGAAGCCCTCGCGGATGGTGACGCCGCGGAAGGCCTGGGCATAGGCGGCGCGCAGGGTCAGCGGCTCGATCGGCTGCCACTGCAGCGACAGGTTGGGGCTCAGGTGCGAGGCGTCGTTGCGCGCACCGGCGCCGGGGCCGGATTCGACGCGGTGGCTGTAATCGTCCCAGCGCAGGCCGGCGGACAATTCCCAGGCCGGCGCCGGTGTCCAGGTGGCCTGGCTGTACAGGCCCAGCACGCTGGCGCTTTGCTCGGTGCTGCCCCAGAAGGGCGGCGGCGTGGCCTGCTGGCGTGCGCGCAGGGCGTCGCGCCGGTACTCCGCACCCGCCACCAGTTCCAGCGCGCTCCAGCGCCAGGTGTTGCGCAGGTCGATGCCGGTGGTGGTCTGCTCGGCCTGGCCGTACAGGGCGCCGGTGTTGTTGCGGTGGTTGTCGTAGCGGTTGTTGCTGTGGTGCAGGGTGAGCTGGAGGTCGATCGCCTCGCTCGCCGGATCCCAGCCGTGGTTCAGGCTCACCGTGTCGCGCGTCATGCGGTGGTCGGAGAGCTGGAAGCGGCCGTTGAAGTTCACCATGTGCGGCCGCTCGTAGTAGGTGCCGCTGTCGAACAGGTGCTCGGCGCTGAAGTCGGTGCTGTGCTCGCCCGCGAGCCGGGTCAGCCGGACCTGGCTGCGCTCGTGGTCGTAGGCGGTGGGGGCGACGCGCGCGCCGTGGCCGTCGTCGTAGTCGCCGCCGTGCTGGCGCACGTGGGTGACCATGGCGCCGAGCTCCTCGCCGACGCGCGCGTAGCCGGCGACCAGGCCCTTGCCGCTGCCCTCGCCGTTGAGGCCTGCCGTGCCCTTCACCAGCACCCCCGCGGTCTGGCCCTCGCGGCCGCAGCGCGCGAGCATGTCGAAGGCGTTGCGGGTGCTGATGCGGATCGCACCGGTGAGGGCGCCAGCGCCCAGGGTGGCGGCGCCGGCGCCGGCGTCGAGCTCGATGGACTTGATGAACTCGGGCTCGATCTGGACCCGCGTCTGGTGGTGGTAGAGCTCGGCCGGCTGCTGGGCGTTGTCGATGCTGACGTTCAGCAGCGTGTCCTCGAAGCCGCGCACATAGACCTTCTGCGCCACCGCGGCACCGCCGCCCACCGCCACCCCGGACTGGTTGGACAGCAGATCGGAGAGGTCATCGGCCTGCGTGAGCTCGATCTCGCGCGCGTCGATCCGGAAGTTGCCCGGCTCGCGCTCGCCGACCACCACCACCTCGGCGGCGCGCGGGTTGGCTTTCGCGCCGGCTTTGGTGCCGGCTTTCGTGCCGGTGGCGCCGGCTGGCTCGCCCGCCTTGGCGGCGGCAGTGCCGGCGGGCGCGCTGGCGGACGCGCTCGCCGGTGCGGCGGAGCTGGACGAGGTGGCCGACTGCGCGGCCGCTGGCCCGGCGAGCAGGCCCAGGCTGGCCAGCAGGGCCACCGGCGCGAGCGGCCAGCGGGAGGGGTTGGCGCGCACGTGTGCGCCAGCGTTGAAGGCTTGCATGGAAGACGTCCTTGGATGACAGGGATGGCGCCGCCGTGAGCGGCCGGGCGCGCGAGGCGCCCTCGCAGACTGGCTTGACGCAGGACGTCTGGCTAATGCGAACAGGTCTCATTATTGCGGCATTTCGGGTGCCGTCGACGAGGCTTCCTAGAATCCGTCGCTTTCACCCACACGAGGCTTCAGCGATGGCAATCGAGACGGTAGGAATCATCGGCGCCGGCACCATGGGCAGCGGCATTGCCCAGGCCTGCGCGCAGGCGGGCATCGCGGTGACGATGCAGGACATCGACGAGGCCGCCACCGCGCGCGGGCTGCGCGCGATCTCGGGCTCGCTGGAGCGGCTGCTCAAGAAGGGCACGATAGACGAGGCTGCCAAGGCCGCCATGCTGGCGCGCGTGCGCACGACGACGCAGGCGCAGGACCTCGCCGACTGCGAGCTCATCATCGAGGCGGCGACCGAGAACGAGGCGCTGAAGGAGAAGATCCTGCGCAACGTGGAGGCCATCGCGCGCCCGGGCACCATCATCGCCACCAACACCTCGTCGATCTCCATCACCCGGCTCGCCGCCGCGCTGAAGGATCCCGCGCGCTTCGTCGGCATGCACTTCTTCAACCCGGTGCCGGTGATGGCGCTGGTGGAGATCATCCGTGGCCTGCGCACCGCGGAGGCCACGGTGCAGGCGGTGACGGAGCTGGCGCAGCGCGTGGGCAAGACGCCGATCGGCGTCAAGAACAGTGCCGGCTTCGTCGTCAACCGCATCCTGTGCCCGATGATCAACGAGGCCATCTTCGCGCTGCAGGAGGGGCTGGCGAGTGCCGAGGAGATCGACGCCGGCATGAAGCTGGGCTGCAACCACCCGATCGGCCCGCTGGCGCTGTGCGACCTGATCGGGCTGGACGTGCAACTGGCGGTGATGCAGGTGCTGTACGCCAGCTTCAAGGACCCCAAGTACCGCCCGGCCCCGCTGCTGGTGGAGATGGTGGACGCCGGCCTGCTGGGCCGCAAGACCGGCCAGGGCTTCTACCGCTACGACAAGTGAGCGCCCCCAGGACC
Organism: Pseudomonadota bacterium; assembly: GCA_963205525.1. The sequence goes on from CAUJJP010000135.1 coordinate 7,870, forward strand.
GGGCTGCGCCCAGCCCGCCCCCCGCGGGGGTCAAGGAAACTTGGGGCGGCCCGGCGTTTCCTTGTGACCGCGTGACGGCCGCGCCGGCCGAACCCGGCCCCGAGTTCTGGCAGCAACGCTTTGCGGTCCGGCGACCGGCAGGGCCAGCACGCCCAGCCACAAGCCGAGCTGCTGGCGCTGCGGGTCGGCCAGGGCGCTTACACCGCCCCTGCAACGAGGCGCGGCGGCCCCATCACGCGCACCGAGCCTGGAGCGCAGCCGGCGGCAGGCGCGCCGGCTGCCGCCAGGCTCTCACTCCTTGATGTCGACGCCGTAGAAGGTGTGGCGACCGAAGGGGCTGAGCTTGAAGTCGATCACTTCCTTGCGCACGGGCTTGAGCTGCACCGCGTGCGCGATGGTGAACCAGGGCGCCTGCTCCTTGAAGACCACCTGCGCCTTCTTGTAGAGCTCGGTGCGCTTGGCGACGTTGCTCACCACCTTGGCCTCGAGCACGAGGTCCTCGAAGGGCTTGTAGCAGAACTTGGCGACGTTGCTGCCGCCGCTCTTGGCCGAGTCGCAGCCCAGCAGCGTGTGCAGGAAGTTGTCGGGGTCGCCGTTGTCGCCGGTCCAGCCGAGCATGCCCATCTGGTGCTCG
>CAUJJP010000136.1 GCA_963205525.1 Pseudomonadota bacterium
CGGCGTCCGTGCGCCCCGGTGCTGCCGCACGCGGTTTCGCCGTGGTCCCCGCTGCGGTCGAACCACCCCCACGTTCACAGGTGTATTCCTTGCCTGCACGGGCGCAGACGTGCAGATTACTGATCTGCGACAACGAAACTCATTCTCATTCGGAGCTAGATTCGCGCATCCTTTCTCAGCACATCCCACCATGGTCTTCACTGTCCGAACCCTCGCCGCCTCCACCCTCGTCTCGCTGGCGCTGCTCGCCGGTCCCGCGCAGGCGGTCGAGTACCCGATCGGTGCGCCGCAGAACGTCGCCGGCATGGAGGTGGCGGCGGTCTACCTGCAGCCCATCGAGATGGAGCCCGAGGGGCACATGCGCAAGGCTTCGGAGTCGGACGTGCACCTGGAGGCCGACATCCACGCCCTGGCCAACAACGCCAACGGCTACGCCGAGGGTGCGTGGATCCCCTTCCTGCTGGTGCGCTACCAGATCACCAAGATCGGCTCCGGCGAGGTGATCAAGGGCGACATGATGCCCATGGTGGCCAGCGACGGACCGCACTACGGCGACAACGTCAAGCTCGCCGGTCCCGGCAAGTACAAGCTCAAGTTCAGCGTCCTGCCGCCGAACGCGGCCGACAACGCCTCCGGCCACAGCTTCGGCCGCCACACCGACCGCGCCACCGGCGTGCGGCCCTGGTTCAAGCCCTTCGACCTGGAGTGGGAGTTCACCTTCGCCGGCGTCGGCAAGAAGGGCGGCTACTGAGATGGCATCGCCTTCCATGATGCGCCGGCTGCAGCGGCCATGGCCGGCGCGCAGCCTCGTCGCTGCCGCCGCGCTGGTGCTGCTGGGCGCACCGGCGCTGGCCGCGGGCGACGGCGCGCCCACCCAGGCCGATTTCCGCAAGCTGATGGAGCGCGTGGAGCGGCTGGAGCAGCGCAACCGCGAGCTCGAGTCCGCGCTCGAGTCCAGCCGCGGCGCCGACGCGCGGCTGAAGAAGCTCGAGCAGGCGCAGCAGCAGACCGATGCCGCGCTCTCCACCGAGCGCCTGAGCGAGAAAGAGCCCGAGCTCGTGACGCGGCTGAAGGCGATCGAGTTCATGTCGCTGGACATGCAGAAGCAGGCGCGCCAGATCGAGGCGCTGGAGGGCATCTCGGTCGGTGCCAGCCTGACTGCGGTGGTGCAGGGCGTGAACGGCGCCGGCAGCGACAGCGACAAGCGCCAGACGCGCGCCAACTACCGTGGCGACGTCACGGTGGCCCTGCCCGGCGGCAGCATGGGCAATGCCGAGGGCAGCATCTACACCCAGTTCCGCTTCGGCCAGGGCAGTGGCCCGGGCCTGCGCCCGAGCTACACCAGCACCGTCAACACCACCGCCTTCCAGGCCGAGGCGGGGGCCTCGGACGCCTACCTGCTGCTGGCCCAGGCCTGGTACCAGCTCGACATTCCGCTGCCGCTGGACGGCGTGAAGGCCAACTCGCGCCAGCGCCTGGTGCTCAACGTCGGCAAGATGGACCCGTTCCTGTTCTTCGACCAGAACGCCGCCGCCGACGACGAGACCGCGCGCTTCATGAACAACGTGCTGGTGCACAACGCCTTGCTCGATGCCGGCGGCGGCGCCGGCCTGGATGCCTACGGCTTCACGCCCGGGCTGCGCCTGGCCTACGTGGACGAGCGCGACGCCGGCATGGCCTGGGGCGCGTCGATCGGTGTCTTCGGCTCCGGTGCCGGGGCCGACTTCTCGGGCTCGCTGGGGCGGCCGTTCGTGATCGCGCAGATCGACGCCGCGCCCAAGATCGGGCCCGGCCTGGGCGGCAACTACCGGCTCTACGCCTGGACCAACGGCAAGGCCACCGGCATCGACGACGGACGCACGCGCAACACCGGCTGGGGCGCCTCGGTCGACCAGCGCGTCAACGAGGACTGGACGCTGTTCGGCCGGCTGGGCCGGCAATCCAGCGGCAGCGTGCGCTACGACGCCACCCTGAGCCTGGGCGCCGAGACCGACGGCAGTCTGTGGGGGCGCGGCGCCGATGCGCTGGGCATCGGTCTGGCCACCCTGCACACCAGCCGCGAGTTCCGCCTCGCCAGCCCCGGCCTGGTGGGCTATGCCGCCAGCGGGCGCGAGACCGACGTCGAGATCTACTACCGCTGGCGCCTGAACGAGCGCGTCGAACTCAGCCCCAACCTGCAGTGGATAGGCCGGCTCGGCGGCAACCCCGAGGCACGCTCGGCCTACGCCGTCGGCCTGCGCGCCAAGGTGGGCATCTGATGCGCAGGCGCGGCGCGGCGGCTCGGCTTGCCCGCTCGGCCCTGTTCGCGGCCGGCACCGTCCTCGGTGCCGGCTGGCTGGCGCCTGCAGCGGCGCAGGAGACGCTCACCTACACGGTGCTGCTCAGCGGCGGGCGCATCGAGCCGGCGCGGCTGGAGGTGCCGGCGGGCAAGCGCATCAAGTTCATCGTCCGCAACGCCGGGCCGGGGCCGGTCGAATTCGAGAACCTGGAGCTGCGGGTGGAGAAGGTGCTGGCGCCGGGTGCCAGCTCCTTCGTCGTCATGGCCCCGCTGCGCCCGGGCAGCTACCGTTTCATCGACGAGTTCCACCCCGAGACCGGGCGCATGGACGTCGTCGCCAAGTAAGCCCCCGAAAGCCGTGAAGCCACAGGACCGAACATGATCAGCGCCTTCATCGTCGTCTGGCGCGAGAGCCTGGAGGCGCTGCTCGTGATCACCGTGCTGCTGGCCTGGATCACGCGCCAGGATGAGCCCGCCGTGCTGCGGCGTGGCGTCTGGGCCGGGCTGGCCGGCGGGCTGGCGCTCGCAGTCGCCCTCGGCGCCGCCACCTTTGCCGTCAGCAGCCAGCTCCAGGGCGAGGCTCTGGAGGTCTTCCAGGCCGCGATGGCGCTCGTCTCGGCGGCCCTGATCCTGCAGATGGTGGCCTGGATGCGGCGCCACGGCGCGGGCATGAAGCGCGAGCTGGAGTCGCGTGCCAGCGGCGCTTCGGGCAGCTCGGGCGCGCTCGGCGTGGCCCTGGTGACGGCGCTGGCGGTGGCACGCGAGGGCGCGGAGACGGTGGTCTTTCTGTACGGCATCGGCCTCGAGCACGGGGCCGAGGGCGCGCCCGCGCTGTGGGCCGGCGGCGCCGGTGGGCTGGCGCTGGCGCTGGCCTGCGCCTGGATCATCGCCCGCGGGGCGCGCCACCTGAACATGCGCACCCTGCTGCGCGCCAGTGAGATCATGCTGCTGGCGGTCGCCACCGCCATGCTGGGCCACGGCGTCGAGCGTCTGATCGGCCTGGAGTGGCTGCCCACCCTGGCCGACCCGCTGTGGGACACGAGCGCGCTGCTCGACGACCGCGCCGGCATCGGCCGCGTGCTCGCCGACTTCGCCGGCTACCGTGCCCTGCCCACCGGCACCCTGGTGCTGGCCTACGCCGTGTTCTGGGGCCTGGCGCTGATCGCCCTGCGTCCGCGCGCCGCGCAGCCTGCGGCCGTGGCGCGCGCCACCAGAGGAAGCGTCCCGCGGCAGGACCCGATGCGCAGCATCCCCATCGTCGTCGAGGCGGCTCAGGTCGGCAGTTCGCCGTCGGCCGCGCGCGGCCGGCTGGCCTGGCTGGGTGACCTGCTGCGGCGGCACCGGCGCGCCATCGTCGCCCTCCAGTGGGGCGTGGTGCTGTGCTATGCGGTGCTGGTGGTGGTGCCGGCCTTCCTGCCGCTGCCCGAATCGGGGGCGAGCATGGTCTCCAACCTCAGGCTGGCGGCGCAGTTCGCGTTCTGGGGTGTCTGGTGGCCTTTCGTCATCCTCAGCGTGATGGCGCTCGGGCGCAGCTGGTGCGGCCTGCTGTGCCCGGAGGGCATGCTCACCGAGCTCGCGAGCCGTCACGGCCTGGGACGCAGCATCCCGCGCTGGATGCGCTGGTCGGGCTGGCCGCTCGTCGCCTTCTTCGGCACCACGATCTACGGCCAGCTCCTGAGCGTCTACGAGTACCCGGACGCGACCCTGCTCATCCTGGGCGGCTCGACGCTGGCGGCGCTGGCGGTGGGCGCGCTCTACGGGCGCGGCGGCAAGCGCGTCTGGTGCCGCTACCTGTGCCCGGTGACCGGCGTCTTCGGCCTGCTGGCCAAGCTTGCGCCGCTGCACTACGCGACCGACGCCGAACGCTGGCAGCGCAACCACGGCGCGCCCGAGCGCGTCGACTGCGCGCCGCTGCTGGACCTGCGCCACCTGCAGAGCGCCTCTGACTGTCACGCCTGCGGCCGCTGCAGCGGCCACCGCGGGGGTGCGATCGCGCTGCGCTGGCGCTCGCCCAACCAGGAGGTGCTGCAGACGCCCGTAGCCCGTGCCGGTGCCAATCCCTATCCGGCGCGGCTGCTCGTGTTCGGCCTGCTTGGCCTTGCGCCGGGTGCCTTCCAGTGGAGCGCCCACCCCTGGTTCGTCGCCATCAAGCAGGGCGCGGCGCAGTGGCTGATCGAGAACGACCACGTCGGCTTCTTCTTCCGCGACGACCTGCCCTGGTGGCTGCTGACCCAGCAGCCCGAGGCCGGCGACGTGTTCAGCGTCCTCGACGGCCTGTCCATCCTCGCCTTCATGCTGGGTGCGACCCTGCTGCTGGGCGGTGCGAGCTGGCTCGCGCTGCGCGCCGCGGCCTGGGCTTGCGGCCGCGCGCGCAGCCACTGGCAGGTGCTGGCGATGGCGCTCATCCCGATGGCGGGCATAGGCCTGTTCCTCGGCCTGTCGATGATGACCCTGACCCAGTTGCGCGCCGAGGGCATCGTCCCCGGCTGGACGGCGGCGGCGCGTGCGACGCTGCTGGCGGCGGGCGCGATCTGGTCGGGCTGGCTGGCGGCGCGCCTGGTGGCGCAGCAGACGCCGGATCCGGCGCGGCGCGCCCTGGCCTGGCTGTGCATGCTGACGCCGGTGGCGCTGCAGCTCGCGGTCTGGGGCCGCATGTTCTTCGTGCGCTGAGCCCGCGCCGCAGCCCAGGCCGGGGCAAAAAAATGGAGCCCCGACGCAGCGCCGCAGGCTCCAGAAGGTTCGCTTCTATCCGCCCCAACCACAGAGTGTCCGGGGCGGGTTCATTGTATTTGAGCAAATGCGTACGCCTACTGCGGACTTCCACGTAGGCGCCGCGGTCGCCGCAATCGCCGCGGTCGCTGCCATCGCCGCCATCGCCACTGGCGATGCGTGCTGCGGGCAGGCTTGGCGCTCCGGCTCGGCGCTGCCGGGTGGCGCTCCCGGATGGCGCTCCCGGGTGGTGCTCCCGGGTGGTGCTCTCGGGTGGTGCTCTCGGGTGATGCGCGTGCGCGGTGGCAGCGGCGCGCGGACAATGCCGCGATGGCTGACGCGAACCCCGATCTGTGGCTGCTGACGGCGCTGCTCGCGCTGGCGGTGGCGACCCTGCTGACCCTGCTGTGGCTGGCGCTGCGGCGCCGCGACCCGGCGGCCCTGCAGCGCATCGAGCTGCTCGAGCGCGCGCTGCGCGACGAGCTGGGCCGCCATTCCCAGACCACGCGCACCGACCTGGCCGGTGTCCAGCAAGGCCTGATCGCGCAATCGGGCGAGGTGGCACGGCTGCACAACGATCAGATCGACGCCCTGCGGCTGCAGATCGCCGCCACCCAGGGCACGCTGAGCCAGCAGGCGCAGGCGCAGCAGGCCGCCCTGGCGCAGCAGGCGCAGACCCTGCAGGCGGCGCTCACCCAGCAGGCGCAGGCCTTGCAGGCGGCGCTGGTGCAGCAGTCGCAGGCCGCGCGCGATGCCCAGGACGCCGCCTTGCGCCGGCTCGGCGAGGCGATGGAGCAGCGATTGCACCGCCTGCAGGAGGGCAACGAGGCGCGGCTGGAGCAGATGCGCGCCACCGTCGACGAGAAGCTGCACGCCACCCTGGAGCAGCGCCTGGGCGAGAGCTTTCGCCAGGTGGCAGAGCGGCTGGAGCAGGTGCACCGCGGGCTGGGCGAGATGCAGCACCTGGCGCGCGACGTCGGCGCCCTGAACCGCGTCCTCACCAACGTGAAGACACGCGGCGTGTTCGGCGAGGTGCAGCTCGCCGCCTTGCTGGAGCAGGTCTTCACGCCCGAGCAGTACGCACGCAACGTGGCCACCCTGCCGGGCAGCCGCGAGGTGGTGGAGTTCGCGATCCGGCTGCCCGGGCAGCGCGCCGATGGGGCGCCGCTGTGGCTGCCGATCGATGCCAAGTTCCCGCGCGAGGACTACGAGCGCCTGCTCGAGGCGCACGAGCGCGCCGACCCGGTGGCGGCGGAGGCGGCGGCCAAGGCGATCGAGACCCGGCTGCGGCTGGAGGCGCGCAGCATTCGCGAGAAGTACGTCGGCCCGCCGCACACGACCGACTTCGCGATCCTGTTCCTGCCCACCGAGGGGCTGTACGCCGAGGCCTTGCGCCGGCCCGGGCTGAGCGAGGCGCTGCAGCGCGAGCACAAGGTCATGCTCGCCGGCCCGACCACCTTGCTCGCCACCCTGAGCAGCCTGCAGATGGGCTTTCGCACCCTGGCGCTGGAGAAGCGCTCGGCCGAGGTCTGGGAGGTGCTGGGGGCGGTGAAGACCGAGTTCGGCAAGTTCGGCGAGGTGCTCGCGAAGACGAAGAAGAAGCTGGAGGAAGCCGGCAACACGATAGAGGCCGCCGAGGTGCGCACGCGCGCGATGGCGCGCCAGCTGCGCGGCGTGGAGGCGCTGCCGGAAGGCCGCGCCGCGCAACTGCTGCCGGCCGTGGCGGGCAGCGACGAAGCCGCCGTCGAATGAGCGACGAGGCGCCGGCCGCGCAGGAGAGCCCTTCGGCAGCGGCCGCACCGGCCGCACCCGCCTTCGGCCGCCTGCTCCTGGCCCTGGTGGCGAGCCAGGTCGGGCTGCATGCGGCGATGACGGGGCTGCGCATGGCCGCGCCGCTGGACGCGCTGGCGCGTGGTGCCACGCCGTGGCGGGTTGGCGTGCTGCTGGCCTTGTTCGCTGCCGCCCCGGTGTTGCTGGCGATGGCCGCCGGCCGCCTGGCCGACCGCTGGGGCTTTCACCGGCCGATGCGCCTGGCCGCCGCCCTGGCCTGCGCCGGCCTGCTGCTGGCGCTCGCCTCGGCGCCGCTGCAGGGCTGGCCGGCGGCGCTGCTGCTGGCCGCAGGCGCGCTCACCACCGGCGCCGGCACCAACATCGGGCTCATCGCGGTGCAGCGCACGGGCGGTCTGACGGCGCGCGACCCGGTGCAGCGGGTGCAGGTCTTCAGCGTCCTCGGCCTGGCGCCTTCGCTGGCCAACGTGGTCGGCCCGGTGGCGGCCGGGGTGCTGATCGATGCCGGCGGCTTCGGCGTCGCCTACGCCGCCTTGCTCGTGCTGCCGCTGGCCAGCGTGCTGGCGGCGCGGGCGGTGCCGGTGACGGCGGCGCCGGGTGCGGCGCGTGTCGGCGGCGGCTTGCCGCTGCGCGAGCTGTTCGCGCTGCCGGGCATGAAGCGGCTGCTGGCGGTGAACTGGCTGCTCTCGATGTGCTGGGACGTGCACGGCTTCGCGGTGCCCATCCTCGGCCACGAGCGCGGCTTCAGCGCCACCACCATCGGCCTCGTGCTGGGCAGCTTCACGCTCTCGGTCACCGGGGTGCGCGTGCTCATTCCCGTGCTGGCGCGCCACCTGCGCCCGGCGCGCGTGGTGGGCGCGGCGATGCTGGGCACGGCGCTCGTCTTCGCCCTCTACCCGCTGGCCCTGCAGCCCTGGATGATGGGCGTCTGCGCCGTGGCGCTGGGCCTGACCCTGGGCTGCGTGCAGCCGATGCTGATGACGGAGCTGCACCACCTGACGCCGGAAGACAGGCACGGCCAGGCGCTGGCGTTTCGCTCGATGACGATCAATGCCTCGAGCACCGTGACGCCGCTGCTGTTCGGCGCTGCGGGGGCGGCGATCGGCGCTGCCTCGATGTTCTGGGTGGCCGGTGCCCTGGTCGGCAGCGGCAGCTGGCTGACGCGCCGGCTGCGTGCCTGACGCCGATCGGCTCGGGTCTGGAGCCCAGAGGGTCTGGGGCCTGGGGTCTGGGGCCTGGGACCTGGGGCCTAGAAACGGATGCCGCTCGGGTTGCCGTCGCTGCCCGACTCGACCTCCACCGGGGTCGGCGGCGGTGGGGCGGCTGGCGTGTTCGTCGTCGGCGTGGCGGTCGGCACCGCGCGTGCCACCAGCGGCGTCGCGGCAGGCGCTTCCCAGCCGCGCGGCAGCCGTGAGTCGCGCGGGTAGCCGGCGGCGTCCAGGTAGGAGGTCCAGTCGGCGACCGAGAAGCCGCGCAAGGCCTGGCCGCCCACCGTCAGCGAGGGCACGGTGCGCCCGCCCACGGTGCGCTCCAGCGCCGCCACGTCGTCGTTGCTGATGATCAGCCGCTCGCTGTAGGGCACGCCGCGCTGGCGCAGAAGCTCGCGCCCGCTGTCGCAGGGTGGGCAGTTGGCGGCCGCGAACAGGGTGACCGGGAAGCGGCCGACGATGCGCTGCAGCTCGGCCGGCAGGGCGCTTGCGGCCGACGGCTCGGCGGGGGGCGCCCGGCGGCCGATCTCGGTCACGCGCGCGCTGGCGTCGGCCGGCGGTCGGTCGGTGTAGGTGACGCGGCCATCCGGGGCGACGATCTTGTACTGGGCGCTGGCCGGCGCGCAGGTGCCGGCCAGCGCCAGGGCGCACAGGAGGAGCGATTGAAGGCGCATGACGGGAATCTAACCTGCGCGCGCGGCCCGCTCAAGCCGGCGCCGATGCGGCGTCGGCGTCGAGCAGGCCCTGATGGCGCAGCAGGGCGTCGATGCGCGGCGCCCGGCCGCGGAAGGCGACGAAGCTCGCCAGCGCGCTGCGGCTGCCGCCGCTGGCCAGCACCTCGCGGCGCCAGCGCTCGCCGGTGGCTGGGTCGAAGATGCCGGCCTCCTCGAAGGCGGCGTAGGCGTCGGCCGACAAGACCTCGGCCCAGTGGTAGCCGTAGTAGCCGGCCGCGTAGCCGCCGTCGAAGATGTGCAGGAAGCTGTTCGGCCAGCGGTCGTCGTGCGGGCGCCGGGTGAGCGCCACTTCGCGTTCGACCTCTCTGGCCAGCGCCTGGATGCGGCCGCTGGAGTCGGTCTCGGTGTGCAGCCGCAGGTCCAGCAGCGCCGCCTCGACGCCGCGCAGCATGCGCAGCCCGGCGCCGAAATGGCGGCTCCTTGTCAGGCGCTCGAACAGCGTGCGTGGCAGCGCTTCGCCGGTTTCGACGTGGGCGCTGATGCGCTGCAGCAGCGGCCATTCCCAGGCGAAGTTCTCCATGAACTGGCTGGGCAGTTCGACCGCGTCCCACTCCACGCCGCCGATGCCCGAGAGCGGGAGCTCGTCGACCTCGGTCAGCAGGTGGTGCAGGCCGTGGCCGAACTCGTGGAACAGGGTGATCACCTCGTCGTGGGTCAGCAGAACGGGCCGGCCGCCGACCGGCGGTGCGAAGTTGCACACCAGCTGCGCCAGCGGCGTCTGCAGCCGGCCATCCGGGCGCTGCCAGCGCGTGCGCGCCTCATCCATCCAGGCGCCGCTTTGCTTGCCGGCGCGCGCAAAGGGGTCGAGCCAGAAGCGGCCGATCTCGCCCCCCGCGCGCAGCACCCGCCAGTGGCTGACGTCGGCGTGCCAGGACGGCGCCTGGTCGGCCAGGATCTGCAGCCCGAACAGCTGCTCGGCGAGGCCGAACAGGCCTTGCAGCACGCGCGGCAGGGCAAACCAGGGCCGCAGCGTCTCGTCGCTGATGCCCAGGCGCTGCTGCTTGAGCCGCTCGCCGACGAAGCTGAGGTCCCAGGGCTGCAGGCCGTCCAGGCCCAGGCCGTGGGCGTGCGCCTGCAGGTCGCCGAGCTCGCGCTGCGCGAAGGGGCGGGCGCGGCGTGCCAGGTCGCGCAGAAAGGCGAGCACCTCCTCGGCGCTGCCGGCCATGCGCGGCACGAGGGCGAGCGCCGCGTAGTGCGGCCGCCCCAGCAGCGCCGCCTGCTCGTGGCGCAGGGCGACGATCTCGCGCATCAGTGCGCCGTTGTCCAGCGCCGCCGGGCCGTGCTCGCTGGCCAGCCGGGCGTGGGCGCGCCAGACCGTCTCGCGCAGCTCGCGGTCCTCGGCCAGCGCGAGCACCGGGACGCGGCAGGGCGCGTGCAGGCTCAGGCGGGCCTGGCCGGCGCTCAGGCCGGCCGTGGCCGCGCGCTCGAACGCGGCCTGCTGGACGTCGGCCGGGATCCCGGTCAGGCGTGCCGCCGGCACATCGAGCGTCCAGGCGTCGGTGGCGTCGAGCACGTTCTCGCCGAAGCGCTGCGAGAGCTCGGCGAGCCGCAGCTCGATGGCAGCGAAGCGCTCGCGGGCCGCGCCCTGCAGCGCGGCGCCGCCGAGTTCGGCGTCGCGCAGCGCGTCGCCCAGCGCCTTGCGGCGCACTGCCGGCAGCTGTGCGAATTCAGGCCCGGCGGCGATGGCGTGCAGCTTGGCGTAGAGCGCGCTGTCGGCCGCGAGCCGGGTCAGGAAGTCGGTCACGCGCGGCAGCTGGGCGCCATAGGCGCTGCGCAGCTCCGCGTTGTCGGCCACCGCGTGCAAATGGTTCACCTGGCTCCAGGCGCGGCGCAGGCGTTCGACCGCGGGATCGAGCGCGGCAGCCAGCGCATCGGCCTGCGCCGGCACCTCGGCCCCGCCGCTGCGTGCGAGCGCAGCCTCGGCGTCGGCGAGCAGAACGTCCAGCGCCGGTGCGACATGGGCCGCCGCGATGGCGTCGTAGCGCGGCAGCTCGCCTTCTTGCAGCAGCGGGTTGGCGGCCACGCTCAAAGCCCGGTCCCGGCCGCTTCCAGTGTGTTGACGAGCAGCATGGCGCGCGTCATCGGGCCCACGCCGCCGGGTACTGGCGTGATCCAGCCCGCGACCTCGCGCACGGCGTCGAAGTCGACGTCGCCGCACAGCTTGCCCTGCTCGTTGCGGTTCATGCCGACGTCGATCACCACCGCGCCTGGCTTGACCATGTCGGCGCGCAGGACGTTTCGCTTGCCGACCGCGGCGACCACGATGTCGGCCTGCCGGGTGTGCAGGCCCAGGTCCGGGGTCGCGCTGTGGCAGACGGTGACGGTGGCGCTGGCCTGCAGCAGCAGCATCGCCATCGGCTTGCCGACGATGTTGCTGCGCCCGATCACCACCGCGTGCTTGCCGCGCGGGTCGCAGCCGATGGATTCCAGCATCTTCATGCAGCCGTAGGGCGTGCAGGGGCGGAAGCCCGGGCGGCCGATCATCAGCGCGCCGGCGCTCGCGACGTGGAAGCCGTCCACGTCCTTGGCCGGCGAGATGGTCTCGATCACGCGCTGGGCGTCGATGTGCGGCGGCAGCGGCAGCTGCACCAGGATGCCGTGCACCGCGGGGTCGGCGTTCAGCGCCGCCACGCGCGCCAGCAGCGCGGCCTCGCTCAGGCTGGAAGGGTGGCGCTCCAGCAGCGAGCGCATGCCCACGCCCTCGCAGTCGGCGACCTTGTGCTTGACGTAGACCTGCGAGGCCGGGTCGTCGCCGACCAGGATCACCGCCAGCCCGGGCGCGGCCGCGAGCGTGGCCACGCGCTCGGCGACCCGGGAGCGGATGCGCGCGGCGAGCGCGTTGCCGTCGATCAACTGGGCAGACATGGGAGGACTCCTTGGAAAGCGAAGAAGGCCGCGCGCAGGCGGCCTTCGGTGGCGATGGGTTTGCTCGGGGCCTGGATCAGGCCTTGCTCTGCGCGCCGAGGGCGATCTTCAGCAGGTCGGCCACCGTGTTGGCGGCGAGCTTTTCCATGATGTTGGCGCGGTGCGCCTCCACCGTCTTGATGCTGATGCCCAGGTCGTCGGCGATCTGCTTGTTCAGCCGCCCGGCGACGATGCGCTCCAGCACCTGGCCCTCGCGCGTGGTCAGGCGTGACAGCAGGGCGTCGCGGCTGGCCTGTTCCTGGTGCTGGCTGAAGGCGCTGCGCGCCTGATCGAGCATGCGCTCCACCAGCGACAGCAGTTCTTCTTCCTTGAACGGCTTCTCGATGAAGTCCATCGCCCCCTTCTTCATCGTCGTCACTGCCATCGGCACGTCGCCGTGACCGGTGATGAAGACGATGGGCAGCGGGCTCTTGCGCTCGACCAGCCGGTCCTGCAGTTCCAGCCCGCTCATGCCGTCCATGCGGATGTCGGCGATCAGGCAGGCCACTTCACGCGGATCGAAGCGGGCGAGAAAGGACTCCGATGAATCGAAGCACTTGACGCGGTAGTCCTTGCCTTCGAGCAGCCACTGCAGAGAGTCGCGCACCGCCTCGTCGTCGTCGACGACGTAGACCGTGCCTTTCTTCGGGATCCGGCTCTTGCGGGGGGTCGGGGTGGGTTGGTGGAACCGCCCGCGTCAGCGGTGTCGGCACAGCGGGCCGCCAGTTCCACCGGCAGCGTGAACGAAAATCGGCACCCGGCGACCTGGTCGCCATTGTAGAGGGTCTCCGCGCGCATGCGGCCGCGGTGCGACTCGACGATGGTGCGGCAAAGGCCCAGCCCTATGCCCAGGCCGTCGGGCTTGGTGGAGAAGAAGGCCTCGTACAGGCGCTCCAGCGTCTGCGCCGGCAGCCCCGGGCCCTGGTCGGTGACGCTGAACTCGATCACCCCGCCTTCCTCGGCGGTGTGGCGCGGCACCACGCGCAGCTCGATGTGGCGGCGCGGCGGTGCCATCTCGGCGCCGTCTATCGCCTCGGCGGCGTTCTTCAGCAGGTTCAGCAGCACCTGCTCGATGAGGATGGGGTCGACCATCAGCAGGGGCAGGCGCTGGGCGACGTAGACGCGGATCGCGACGTGGCGCCGGCGCAGCTCGATGCTCGCGAGCTCGACCGCGTCCTCCACGATCTTGCTCGCCTGCGAGGGCTGGCGCTGCGGCTCGCTGCGCTTCACGAAGGCGCGGATGCGGTGGATGATCTGGCCCGCCCGCTGCGCCTGGCGCGCGGTCTTCTGCAGCGCGGCGACGAGGTCGTCCTTGTCTATGGTGTCGGCCTGCACGCGCGAGACCATGCCGTTGCAGTAGTTGGTGATCGCGGTCAGGGGCTGGTTCAGCTCGTGCGCCACCGAGCTCGCCATCTCGCCCATGGTCACCAGCCGGCTCGTCACCTGCGCCTTCTCGGCCTGCGCGTCGGCGATCTCCTCGGCGCGCACGCGCGCCGTGATGTCGGTGGCGATCACCATCTGCGCGAGCCGGCCGTCGGTCCACTGCAGATAGCGCGCGCGCACGTCGAACCACTTCTGGCGCGACTCCACGAAGACCTCGCGCGGGTGGATGCCGGCCTCGGTGAGTTCGTGCGCCGGCAGCCCGGAGAGCTCGTCGTAGTCCTCGGACACGGTGGGCTCCTCGTCGCCGTGGCTGCCGGCGAGCACCGCATGCCCGCGCGGATCGCTGCCGAACCACAGGCGGTAGGAGCGGTTCACGAACAGCAGCTCGCGCTGCTGCACCGAGAGCACCGAGACCGAGGCGTCCAGCCCCTCGAGCACGGTGGTGAAGCGCTCGTGGCTGGCCGAGAGCTGGTCGCGGATGCGCTTGGCCTCGGTGATGTTGGTGACGCTGGTCATCCAGCCGGTCTGCTGGCCCTTGGGGTCGACCAGCGGCGAGATGTACATGCGGGCGTCGAACTGGGTGCCGTCCTTGCGCAGCACGCGCACCTCGATGCCGCCGGTCGGGCTGCGCCCCTGCAGCTCCTGCTGCAGCATGCGCATGTTCTCCTCGATGCGGTTCTTCGGCCAGTAGGGGAAGGGCGGCGTGCAGCCGACCAGCTCCGCCTCGGTGAAGCCGACCATGTTGCAGAACGAGGCGTTGACGTAGGTGATGCGGCCTTCCAGGTCGAGTGCGCGCATGCCGGTGGGCATGGAGTTCTCCATCGCGCGCCGGAAGTTGGTCTCCAGCATCAGCTCGCGCTGGATCTGCGCGCGCCGGCGCATGTGGCGCCAGCTGCCCAGCAGCATCCAGACCGTCAGCACCGACAGCGCCACCACCATCCAGAACAAGGTGTTGCCGATGAGGCCGATGGAGGTCCGGTAGCCCTCGCCGCGCAGCACCAGACCGTTCAGCGCGGGTACCAGCGGCAGCTCGTGGGCGATCGCGCGCCGACGCAGCTCGGCACCCGGCATCGCGGTCACCGAGCTGGCATAGGTGTGGCCGCCCAGGTCGACCACGCTGATGCGGTGACGCGCGGTGAACTCGGACGACACCTCGTGGCGCAGCAGGGCGTCGACCGCGTACTCCACCACCAGCACGCCGTCGAAGGTCGAGCCGTCCACCAGCGGCACGTAGAGCTGGAACACCGCCGCGCCATTGCCGTCGCTGAACACGCTGGAGTAGGTGGGCAGCAGGCGCTCGCTGGCCAGGGCGAAGGCCTCTGCGGCCGGGTTGCCCGAGACGGGCTGCGAGGCGCGCGCCACCGCCTCGTCGGGCGCCAGCACGCCGTAGTGCAGCGGCGACCACTGCAGCGTCAGCGGCTTGCGGCGCGCGTCGTACCAGGCCATGTGGGTGATCTCGGGCCGGTCGCGCAGAAAGGTCTGCAGCACCTGCGGCAGGGCATCGGCGTCGACCTGGCGCGCCGACAGCCCGCCGGCCAGGCGCACCAGCTGCTCCTGGTTCTGGATCAGGCGCAGGCTGATCTGCTGCTGGATGAGCTCGACGTCGCGCTTGACCGACTCCACCTCGCGCTCGAATTCCTCGTTGCGCAGGTACCAGAAGGCCGAGATGATCGCCGCCAGGAACAGCAGCACCGACACCAGCGGCGCGACGGTGATGAAGCGGTCCTGGCGTGCCGGCGACTGCTGGCGCCACCAGCGCCCGAACAGACGCGACAGGCCGCTGGCCGTGAGGGGAGCCGCCGACGGCGGGCGGGTGGCCGAGGTCATGGCCGGATTATCGGTGGGGGCCGCCTTTGTTCTTCCGCGATGTGAGATTGATGCGCACTATTTGAAACCGTACCCGCTTGTGCCACACTCGCAAGCCAGCGTCGAACCCAGATCAAGGAGACAAGAATGTCCGCTGTGCCGAGCAAACTGCATGCGCTCGCCGCTCCCGATGCCGACGAGGTGGAAACCCGCGAGTGGCTGGACGCGCTGGCCGCGCTGATCCAGGCCGAAGGCCGCGAGCGCGCGCATTTCATCCTCGAGCACTTGCTGGAGGAGGCGCGCGTGCACGGCATCGACATGCCGCTGTCGGCGACCACCGGCTACGTCAACACCATCGAGCCCGAGGACGAGGCCAAGAGCCCCGGCAACCTCGAGCTGGAGGGCCGGCTGCGCGCCTACATGCGCTGGAACGCGATGGCGATGGTGGTCAAGGCCAACCGCCTGCACCCGGCCGATGGAGGCGATCTGGGCGGCCACATCAGCAGCTTCGCCAGCCTGGCGCACATGCTGGCCGCCGGCTTCAACCACTTCTGGCACGCCGAGAGCGCGGACCACGGCGGCGACCTGCTGTACCTGCAGGGCCACAGCGCACCGGGCATCTACGCACGCGCCTTCATGGAGGGCCGGCTGACCGAGGACCAGCTGCTGCACTTCCGCCAGGAGGTGGGCGGGCGCGGACTGTCGAGCTACCCGCACCCCAAGCTGATGCCCGAGTTCTGGCAGTTCCCCACCGTCAGCATGGGCCTGGGGCCGCTGATGTCGATCTACCAGGCGCGCTTCCTCAAGTACCTGCACGCGCGCGGCATCGCCGACACCGCCAGGCGCAAGGTCTGGGTCTTCCTCGGCGACGGCGAGATGGACGAACCCGAAAGCCTGGGCGCGATCAGCCTGGCGGCGCGCGAGAAGCTGGACAACCTGGTGTTCGTCATCAACTGCAACCTGCAGCGGCTGGATGGCCCGGTGCGCGGCAACGGCAAGATCATCCAGGAGCTCGAAGGCGAGTTCCGCGGCTCGGGCTGGAACGTGATCAAACTGATCTGGGGCAGCAACTGGGACCCGCTGCTGGCCAAGGACAAGGATCGTGCGCTGCGCAAGATCATGCTGGAGACGCTGGACGGCGACTACCAGGCCTTCAAGGCGAACGACGGCGCGCACGTGCGCAAGCACTTCTTCGGCCGTGACCCGCGCACCCTGGAGATGGTGGCGCGCATGAGCGAC
Source organism: Pseudomonadota bacterium (assembly GCA_963205525.1). The sequence goes on from CAUJJP010000136.1 coordinate 16,050, forward strand.
GAGCAGATCTGGAGCCTGCGCCGCGGCGGCCACGACGCGGCCAAGGTCTACGCCGCCTTCCACGCCGCCAACGCCCACCAGGGCTATCCCACCGTGATCCTGCTCAAGACCGTCAAGGGCTGGGGCCTGGGGCGCGCCGGCGAGGGCAAGAACACCGCCCACCAGGCCAAGAAGCTGAGCGACGACGACATCCGCTACTTCCGCGACCGCTTCAACATCCCGATCTCCGACGCCGACCTGCCGAGCATTCCGTTCTACCGGCCGGCCGACGACACGCCGGAGATGCAATACCTGCACGCGCGGCGCAAGGCGCTGGGCGGCTACCTGCCCAAGCGCCGCACGCGCGCCGACGAGCAGCTGCCGCTGCCGCCGCTGGAGACCTTCAAGGCGGTGCTGGACCCGACCGCTGAAGGCCGCGAGATCAGCACCACGCAGGCCTTCGTGCGCTTCCTGACCCAGCTCCTGCGCGACAAGGAGCTCGGCCCGCGCGCGGTGCCCATCCTGGTCGACGAGGCGCGCACCTTCGGCATGGAAGGCCTGTTCCGCCAGATCGGCATCTACAACCCCGCGGGCCAGAAGTACACCCCGGTCGACAAGGACCAGGTCATGTACTACCGCGAGGACAAGGCGGGCCAGATCCTGCAGGAAGGCATCAACGAGCCCGGCGGCATGGCGAGCTGGATCGCGGCGGCGACCTCGTACTCGACGAACAACCGCATCATGCTGCCGTTCTACATCTACTACTCGATGTTCGGCTTCCAGCGCTTCGGCGACCTCGCCTGGGCCGCGGGCGACATGCAGGCGCGCGGCTTCATCCTCGGCGGCACCAGCGGGCGCACCACGCTCAACGGCGCGGGCCTGCAGCACGAGGACGGGCACAGCCAGGTCCAGGCCGGCCTGATCCCGAACTGCATCAGCTACGACCCCAGCTTCGCCCACGAGGTGGGGGTGATCCTGCACCACGGCCTGGAGCGCATGGTGGTCAAGCAGGACAACGTCTACTTCTACATCACCCTGCTCAACGAGAACTACGCCATGCCCGGCCTGCGCCCCGGCACCGAGGAGCAGATCATCAAGGGCATGTACCTGCTGGAGGAGGGCGCGCGCCGCACGCCGCGCGTGAACCTGCTGGGCAGCGGCAGCATCCTGCGCGAGAGCATCGCCGCGCGCGCGCTGCTGGAGTCCGACTGGGGCGTGGCCGCCAACGTCTGGAGCTGCACCAGCTTCAACCAGCTCGCGCGCGAGGGCCAGGACTGCGAGCGCTGGAACCTGCTGCACCCGACCGCTGAGGCGCGCGTGCCCTACGTGACGCAGCAGCTCGCGGCGCACGCCGGGCCGGTGGTGGCGAGCACCGACTACCTGAAGAACTACGCCGAGCAGATCCGCGCCTTCATCCCCAAGGGTCGCGCCTTCAAGGTGCTGGGCACCGACGGTTTCGGGCGCAGCGACTTCCGCACCCGGCTGCGCGAGCACTTCGAGATCGACCGCCACTACATCGTGGTGGCGGCGCTGAAGGCGCTCGCCGACGAGGGCACGGTGCCGCTGTCCAAGGTCGCGGAGGCGATCGCCAGGTACGGCATCCAGGCCGACAAGATCAACCCGCTGTACGCCTGAGCACAACGAGATCGGAGACGACAAGCCATGGCAATGGTCGAAGTCAGGGTCCCGGACATCGGGGACTTCAAGGAGGTCGCGGTCATCGAGCTGCTGGTCAAGCCGGGCGACACGGTGGCGGTCGAGCAAAGCCTGATCACGGTGGAGAGCGACAAGGCGTCGATGGAGATCCCGTCCTCGCACGCCGGCGTGCTGCGCGAGCTGCGCGTGTCGCTGGGCGACAAGGTGGGCGAGGGCAGCGTGCTGGCGCTGGTGGAGACCGCAGCGGCGGCGGCGGCCGTGCCTCCCTTCACCGCGGCCACCGCGGCCACTGCGGCCGCTGCGCCCGCCCCCTCCGCCGCCTCCGCCGCGCCCGCGCTGCCCGCCGGTGCGGCGCCGGCTGCCACTGCGCCGGCCGCGCCCGCGCCTTCCAGCGGCGCGCCGATCGAGGTCCGGGTGCCCGACATCGGCGACTTCAAGGACGTGGCCGTGATCGAGGTGATGGTCAAGCCGGGCGACACGGTGCGCGCCGAGCAGAGCCTGATCACGGTGGAGAGCGACAAGGCCTCGATGGAGATCCCGTCCTCGCACGCCGGCACGGTGCGCGAGCTGCGGGTTGCGCTCGGCGAGCGCATCAGCCAGGGCTCGGTGATCCTGCTGCTCGCGCCGGATGCCGCTGGCGAGCCGGTGCCAACCGCCGCGCCGACGGCGCCGGCTGCGGTGGCGCCGGTGGCAGCCGGCACAGCGGTGGCGCCCGCCGCGCCGGTTCTGGCGGCTGCGCCGGTGGCCGCTGCCCTCGCCGCCACCACGGTGCCTGTTGCCGCCGGCACGCTGGCGCACGCCTCGCCCTCGGTACGCCGCTTCGCGCGCGAACTGGGCGTGCCGCTGGCGCAGGTGGCGCCCAGCGGGCCCAAGGGCCGCATCCTGCACGCCGACGTGCAGGCCCACGTCAAGGGCGTGATCGCCGCTGCGGCGCGCCAGGCCAGCGCACCGGCCGTGTCTGGCGCCGTACCCGGCGTGGCCGCTGGCAGCTTCCCCGGCCTGTTGCCCTGGCCGCAGGTGGACTTCGGCAAGTTCGGTCCCGTCGAGCGGCGCGACCTCTCGCGCATCAAGAAGATCAGCGGCGCCAACCTGCACCGCAACTGGGTCCTCATTCCCCACGTCACCAACCACGACGACGCCGACATCACCGAGCTGGAGGCGTTCCGGGTCCAGCTCAACCAGGAGCAGGCGGGCGTCAAGGTCACCATGCTCGCCTTCATGATCAAGGCGGCGGTGGCGGCGCTGCAGAAGTTTCCCGAGTTCAACGCCAGCCTGGACGGCGAGCAGCTGGTGCTGAAGAAGTACTTCCACATCGGCTTCGCCGCCGACACCCCGAGCGGACTCGTGGTGCCGGTGGTGAAGGACGCCGACAGGAAGGGCATCCTGCAGATCAGCCAGGAGATGGGCGAGCTGGCCAAGAAGGCGCGCGAGGGCAAGCTCGCGCCGGCCGACATGTCCGGCGGCTGCTTCAGCATCAGCAGCCTCGGGGGCATAGGCGGGCGCTACTTCACGCCCATCATCAACGCCCCCGAGGTCGCGATCATGGGTGTGTGCCGCAGCAGCATGGAGCCGCGCTGGGATGGCAAGCAGTTCGCGCCGCGCCTGATCCTGCCGCTGAGCCTGAGCTGGGACCACCGGGTGATAGACGGCGCGTCGGCGGCGCGCTTCAACGTCTATTTCGCGTCGCTGCTGGCGGACTTCCGCCGCATCGCGCTTTGAACGGCCACGGAGACGCACGATGGCCATCATCGAAGTGAAGGTTCCCGACATCGGCGACTTCAAGCAGGTCGCGGTGATCGAGCTGCTGGTCAAGCCGGGCGACACGGTGCAGCGCGAGCAAAGCCTGATCACGGTGGAGAGCGACAAGGCCTCGATGGAGATTCCCTCTTCCGCCGCCGGGGTCGTGAAGGAGCTCAGGCTCGCGCTCGGCGACAAGATCTCCGAGGGCTCGACCATCCTGCTGCTGGAAGTCCAGGCGGCCGCTGCCGACGCCGCGCCCACGGTGGCCTCTGCAGCAGCCCCTGCAGCAGCCCCTGCAGCCGCCCCTGCAGCAGCCCCTGTGGCCGCTGCGACGCCCGTGGCCGCTGTGCCGCCCGTGGCCGCGCCGCAGCCGGCAGGCCTGGACGCCGACCTCGACTGCGACCTGCTGGTGCTGGGCGCCGGCCCGGGCGGCTATTCGGCGGCCTTCCGCGCCGCCGACCTGGGCATGAAGGTGGTCCTGGTCGAGCGCTACGCCAGCCTGGGCGGGGTGTGCCTGAACGTGGGCTGCATCCCGAGCAAGGCGCTGCTGCACGTGGCGGCGGTGATGGACGAGGTCAGGCACTTCGCCGAGCTGGGGGTCGAGTTCGGGGCGCCGCGGATAGACGCCGCGCGGCTGCTCGCGCACAAGGACAAGGTGGTGGCCAAGCTCACCGGCGGCCTGGCGGCGATGGCGCGCATGCGCAAGCTCACGGTGCTGCGCGGCTACGGCAGCTTCAGCGATCCGCACCACCTGCGGGTCGAGGAGACCGGCGGCAGCGCCCAGGACAAGACCGGCAAGGTGCAGACCGTGCGCTTCCGGCAGTGCATCGTCGCCGCCGGATCGCAGGCGGTGCGGCTGCCCTTCCTGCCGGACGACCCGCGCATCGTCGACTCCACCGGTGCCCTGCAGCTGCGCCAGCTGCCGAAGAAGATGCTCGTCATCGGCGGCGGCATCATCGGCCTGGAGATGGCCACCGTCTACAGCAGCCTGGGCGCGCGGCTGGACGTGGTGGAGATGATGGACGCGCTGATGCTGGGCGCGGACCGCGACCTGGTGCGCGTGTGGCAGAAGATGAACGCGCCGCGCTTCGACCGCATCATGCTCAAGACGCGCACCGTCGCCGCCGAGGCCACGCCGCAGGGCATACGCGTGCGCTTCGAGGGCACCGACGGGCAGGCCAGCGACGGCTTGTACGACCTCGTGCTGCAGGCCGTGGGCCGCAGCCCGAACGGCCACAAGATCGGCGCAGAGAAGGCCGGGCTGGAAGTCAGCGAGCGCGGCTTCATCGCCGTCGATGCGCAGATGCGCACCCGGGTGCCGCACATCTTCGCCATCGGCGACATCGTCGGCCAGCCCATGCTGGCGCACAAGGCGGTGCACGAGGCACACGTGGCGGCGGAGGCGGCGGCCGGACAGAAGTCGTCCTTCGACGCGCGCGTCATCCCGAGCGTGGCCTACACCGACCCCGAGGTCGCCTGGGTCGGTCTGACCGAGGACGAGGCCAAGGCGCAGGGCATTGCCGTGAGCAAGGGTCTGTTCCCCTGGGCGGCCAGCGGTCGCGCGATCGCCAACGGCCGCGACGAAGGCTTCACCAAGCTGCTGTTCGACGCCCGGCCCGAGGGCGGGCAGCGCATCCTGGGCGGTGGCATCGTCGGCACCCACGCCGGCGACATGATCGGCGAAGTCGCGCTGGCCATCGAGATGGGGGCGGACGCGCTGGACATCGGCAAGACCATCCACCCGCACCCGACCCTGGGCGAGAGCATAGGCATGGCCGCCGAGGCCGCGCACGGCAGCTGCACCGACTTGCCGCCGGCCCGGCGTTGATGGCGTTGTCGGCGGCGACCGCGACCGCCGCATCGACGACGGCCGGCGTGCGCCGACGCCGAGCGCGGCCGGCACGCACCGGCGCTGGCGGCGCGCCGTTCAGCTGCGGCCGAGTTCGGCCGCCAGCCGGTCCAGGTTCTGCTCGTTGCTCGGCGCGCACAGCGGCGCCATGCGCGCGCAGGTCTCGGGGTCGGGAAAGGTCTGGCGCCAGCCCAGGCGGGTGCCGCCATCCTGCGGCGCCAGCGTCAGCGCGAGCTCGAACCAGTGCAGGTTCAGGTGCTCGATCACGACCAGACGCTCGTTTTCGATCGCGGTGAAGCGACAGACGTTGGGCCAGTCCTTGCCGTCGGGTCCGTGCAGGGTGAAGACCCATTCGCCGCCGGGGCGGAAGTCGAAGCGCTGGAAGCTGCTGCGGAAGTCCTTCGGCCCCCACCAGCGCGCCAGCCGCTGCGGGTCGGAGATGGCGGCGAACACCGCCGCCGGTGCGGCGGCGAGCACGCGCGCCGTGCACAGGGCGCGGATCTCTTCTCGGGGAAAGCTGCTCATGGTCTGGCTTCTTCGAGGGGATGAATGCCGCTGGCGCGTACGGCGGCCTGATCGTGACGGCGGTGCTGCGCTGCGGGCGGCGGCGGCGACCGTCCACCCTGGCCGTCCACCCTGACCGTGATCTCCGGCCATCAGCCCCGGCCATCAGCCCCGGCCATCAGCTCCGGCCAGCAGCCCCGGCGCGCGGCCTCTTCGGCGCCGCGGTCGAACCACAGGCAGACGGGGTTCCTGGCGTGCGTCATCTGGCAGCTCCGGCGTTGGATCAACCCGGGATCTCGGGCTCGACGAGTGCGGCGAGCTGGGCCAGCGATTCCTGCCAGCCCAGGTAGCACATCTCGAGCGGGATCGCCTGCGGGATGCCGGCCTGCGTGATGTGCAGCTCGGTGCCGCAACTCACCGCGCGCAGGCGCACCGTCACCTCCAGCGTGCCTGGCAGATTCGGGTCTTCGAAGCGATCGGTGTAGCGCAGCAGCGCGTCGGGAAGCAGTTCCAGGTACTCACCCCCGAAGGCGTGCTCATGGCCGCTGCCGAAGTGGCGAAAGGAGATCCGGAAGCTGCCGCCGACGCGCGCATCCAGGTGCCGGACCTCGGCAGTGAAGCCGCCCGGTGGCAGCCACTTGGCGAGCGCGGAAGCCTCGGTGAAGGCGCGGAAGACCTTGTGCGGCGGGCAGCGCAGCACGCGGTGCAGGCGGACCGTGCGGTCTGCCGTCGGGGAGGGGTCGGGGTGCGGCATCGGGGTGGGCGGCAGGGGCCGGGTGCGGCGACTCGGAGCCTGTGACGGCATGCATCATGCGCGGGCACGATTCATATCTTCACAGGCTCTCAGCCTGGTCCACGACGTTGATCATCCACGGGGTGCCGAAGCGATCGCGCACCATGCCGAAGCCCGGCGACCACCAGGTGGCGGCAAAGGGCATCACGGTGCTGCCGCCCTGCGCCAGGGCGTCGAACAAGCGCCGTCCCTCGGCCACGTCGACCGCGGGAATCGAGACCCACAGACCGCGCGCGGGTTCGTAGCCGCCGCAACTCGGGTCCGCGCCCGGCATCGCGTCCGAACCCATCAGCGACTGCTCCTTGATCTGCAGGTGCATGTGCATGATGCGCTTGCGCGCCGACTCGGGAATCGGCGGTCTGCCCTCGTCGGGCGGCATGTCGCCGAACTCGCCCTGGTAGACGATGGTGCCGCCGAACAGCCGGGCGTAGAAGGCAAAGGCCTCGGCGCACTGGCCGTCGAAGTTCAGGTAGGGGACGAACTGCATCGCGGTCTCCGGCTGGTGTGACGAAACGCCCGGTTCAGGGACTCACGCGGCGTGCCGGCAGCCCCACCGACGGTCGATGAACGCAGCCCTGATTCAGCTCAAATGTGGACGCCGTTCACTTATCCTAGACTCCGATGTGGATGGTGTCCACAATTTTTCGATGACTTCCGTGCCCCCGGTTCCAGCGCCGCCGCGGCGCAGCTATCGCCACGGCGACCTGCGGCAAGCCCTGCTCGACGCTGGGGTCGCGCTGGCGCGCGAGGGCGGTCCGCAGGCGGTGGTGCTGCGCGAGGCCACGCGCCGAGCCGGGGTGGTGCCCAACGCCGCCTACCGCCACTTCGCCAACCACCAGGCGCTGCTGGAAGCGGTGCGCGTGCAGGCCCTGGCGATGCTGGCACGGGCGATCGAGGCGCAGCTCGCGGCGGCGCAGCGCGTGCGCGACCCGCAGCGGCGTGCACGCGCCGTCTTGCGCGCGATGGGCCTGGGCTATCTGGGATTCGCGCGCGCGCAGCCGGGGCTGTTTCGAACCGCATTCGCGGCCCGCGCGTTCGGGCTCGCCGAGCCCGCGACCGCGGACATGGCGCCGCGCGGCGCCAGCGGGCTGGACCCCTATGAGCTCCTTGGCAGCGCGCTGGACGGTCTGGTCGCCGCCGGCCTGCTGCCCGCGGCGCAGCGTCCCGGGGCCGAGTTCATGGCCTGGTCGGCGGTGCACGGGATGGCGCTGCTGATGCTGGACGGGCCGCTGCGCGAGCTGGACGAGGCGGCATTCCTGTGCCTTGCCGAGCGCCTGGTGGCGATGGTCGAGCAGGGCTTGACGGCGCCGATTGGAATCCGACACCGCCCCGTACCCCAGGAGGCGCCCCAGCGGGCGCCCCAGGATGCGCCCCGGGAGGCGCCCCAGGAGTTGCGCCAGGCGGGCGACGAGGCGGCGCCAAGCCTCATCGCTCAGGTGCGCTTGGCGTAGGCGCTGCACCAGCCGGTGGCGGCCACTTCCTTGCCGGGGAAGAGCGCGCACTTGCCGCTGGGGGCCTTGCCGCCCTGGTACAGCGCGCAGGCGCCGCAGTGCTGGCCGGGCGCGTACTGCTTGTACCTGGCGCGGTCGGCGCGCGTGGCATCGCTCACATAGCCCAGCGCCTTTGCCTGTGCCTGGTCCTCCTCGACCAGCGCGGCCCGGGCGTGGCCGGCGGCGAGCAGCCAGGCGGCGGTGCCCGCGGCGGGAATGATGCGGATGAAGTGGCGGCGGCTGGTCATGCGGGGTCTCCTGGGGCTTTCGGCCCGCTGCTCGGGGGGTGCCGGCCGGCACCCCGAATCCAAGGTCAACGTGGCAGGCTGCGGCGGCGTCTACAGGTCCGCGCCGCGCCTTGCGTTCTGCAGGCGGCGGGCGGCGGACGGTGGACGGCAATGATGAACGACGCGCAGGCGGCTCAGCGCCGACGCGGCGCCGGCAGGCGTGCTGCCTCGGCCATGAACTGGCGGCGCCAGCGGCGGTCCAGCGGCGGCCGGCCCGGGTGGCCGTAGCGTTCGTGGTCCAGGCGCTCCAGGCAGCGGGCGAGCGTCTCGCCGGCCGGGCCGAGCGCCTGGCGCACGGCGGCGGCGCGGCTGCGCGGCGGCTCGTGCGCCGCCACCGCCACCCCCAGCCGTGCCAGCCGCTGCGCGACCTGGCGCTGCAGGCGCTGCCAGGGATCCTGGCGCCAGCGGTCCCACAGGGCCCAGGCTGCGCCCGCCAGGCTGGCCACGCCCAGCAGCAGGGCGAGCACGGTGGCGAGGTCTCGCCAGTCGGGCTCCTGCATGCCCAGCGCCTCCAGGATGTCGAACTGGCGGCTGCGCGAGTAGTTCAGCACCCAGTCGTTCCAGCGCTGGTCGACGCGCTCCCACAGGCCGCGCAGCTGCGCCGCCAGGGCCGGGCTGACGGTGTTCAGCGTGCCCGCCACCAGCCCCGGCGTCGGCACCAGGCTGCGCCCGAGGCGGATGCGGTCCGGCGCCACCGCCGCCGTGGGATCGACCCGCATCCAGCCGGCGCCCGCCTGCCAGACCTCGGCCCAGGCGTGGGCGTTGCTCTGGCGCACGATGTGCCAGCCGTCGACAGTCACCGGATCGGCTCCCTGGTAGCCGGTGACGATGCGCGCCGGCACCCCCAGCACGCGCATGACGACGACGAAGGCGCTCGCGAAGTGTTCGCAGAATCCCTGCCGGCGATCGAGCCAGAACTCGTCGATCGCGTCCGCCGAGGTGTAGGCGCCCGGTGCCAGGGTGTAGACGTAGCCGGCGGCGCGGATGTGGCCCAGCACCGCCGCTGCCAGCGTGCGCGCGTCGGCGCTGCGCAGTTCGGGGCGGCGCCGCAGCTCGCTCGCCCACTGGCGGGTGCGCGGGTTCTGCGCCGGTGCCAGCGCCAGCGCCTCGCGCAGGGTCTCGTCGCTGTCGCGCGGGCCGTAGCGGTAGTGCGTCCAGGCCTGGACCGTCATCGCGATGCGGGTGTCCAGCGGGCGGTCGGCGACCCACTGCTGGTCCGGCCGCAGCCGCAAGCTGAAGCCATGCGCCTGCGGCGTGTAGGCGGGGTCGCTGCCAGCCAGCTCCAGCAGCGGCAGCGCGGGCAGGCGGCTGGGCTCCAGCATCAGCTCGTAGCGCAGCGGGCGGCCGAGCAGCTCGGGCGCAGGCTCGGGCTCCGGGTGCTCGATGCGGGTCCAGGTGCGGCCGTCGAAACGGGTCAGCACCGGGCCGCGGAAGTACATCGCCTCGCCCGGTGGCGCGCCGTCGATGAAGCGCAGCCGCATCGCGATCGAGTCGTCGTTCGCCAGCTCGGCGACACCGCCAAGCTCCATCGACCCCGACAAGCCGGTGCGCCCGCCAGCATCGCCCGGCAGGCCCCACAGCGGACCGATGCGCGGGAACAGCAGGAACAGCACCAGCATCACCGGCAGCCCCCAGAGGGCGCTGCGCGCCGCGACCCGGCCCGCCGACCACAGCGAGGGCACGCCGACCGGCATGTGGGCCAGCGCCAGCGCGCTCAGCAGTCCCCAGACCGCGACCAGCATCGCCCCTGCCACCAGCGGCGACTGCGAGTACAGGAAGTTGGTGAGCACGAGGAAGAAGCCGAGCAGGAACACCACCAGGGCGTCGCGCCGGGCGCGCAGCTCCAGCGTCTTGAGCGCCATCAGCGCCACCAGCAGGGTGACGCCGGCCTCCTTGCCGAGCAGCGTGCCTTCGCTGACCAGGGTCAGCACGATCGCCAGCACCAGGATCGCCGCCAGCGTCCAGCGGCTGGGCAGGGCGGCGCCGCTGATCGCCAGCCGTGCGCGCACGAGCAGGATCACGGCCGCCAGCGCGCTGCACCAGGGCGCCAGGTGCAGGGTGTGGGGCGCGATCGTCCAGGCGATGACGGCGAGCTGGAACAAGGTGTCGCGCGCTTCGCGCGGCAGGTGGCGCCAGCGCTCGGGAATGCTCATGACCAGGTCGCCAGCCGCTCCAGCGCCAGCCGGCGGTGGCTGTCGCCCTGCGCCGCCTGCAACTCCACGCCCGGCAGGCGCAGCCCCCAGACCAGGCCGCGGCGCTCGGCCTGCTCGATCCAGGCCGCGAGCCGGGACATCCTGGCCTCGGTGTCGCCGCTGGCCAGCGCCCAGTCCAGCCACAGCTCGCGGCTGCCGCTGGCAGCGGTTTCGCGGCTGACGAGCTCGCCGCTGCGCGCGACCTTCTTCCACACCACCTGGCGCAGCGTGTCGCCGCGCCGCCAGGGTCGCACGCCGTCGAGCTCGCCGCCCGGCGCGCGCTGCGCGGACGGCTGCTCACCCGGCGCTGCCTGCGCCACCGGCAGCAGGGGCGCCGGGTGCTCCGGGCGCGGCCAGGCGAGCAGCCGGGACGTCGGGCGCCAGACCGTCCAGGCGCGGAAGAAGCCGAAGGGGAATCCGGTCTCGACCACGATGGGCGGCACCGTGTGCCAGCCGCGCCGCTGCGGCACCACGCTCAGGGTGGCGCCGGCCTGGCCACCGGCCGGCACGTCGACCGCGGTCCAGGTCTGGCCGCGTCGGCCGCGTTCGCGCCAGCGCACCGCCAGCGCATGGCGGGCGCGGTCCGGGCTGTCCAGCACCACCTCCAGCAGCAGCGGCTCGCCGACGTAGCCGGGCGGCCCGGGGCGGATGCGCAGCGTCAGTCCGCGCAGGCTGGCGTGGGTGACGTGCATGGACACCGCCGCCGCCCCGGTGAGCAGGAAGGCCAGCACATAGCCCAGGTTGAGCTGGTAATTGATGGCGGTGACCAGGATCAGCAGCAGCAGGGCGGCGAAGGTCCAGCCGCCGCGGGTGGGCAGGATGTAGATGTTGCGCTGGCCCAGGGTCCAGGTGTCGGCCTCGGGCAGGCGGGCGACGAACCAGTCCTCCAGGCGCCTGAGCAGGCCCATGTTCAGGCCACCGGCGTGGCCTCGACCATCGCCCGCACCTGCTCGATCGCACCGCGCCCGGCGCCGGCCACGGGCAGCAGCCGGTGCGCCACCGCCTGCGGCAGGATGGCCTGCACGTCGTCCGGGGCGACGTAGCCGCGCCCGGCCATGAGGGCGCGCGCCTTCGCCACCCGCAGCACGGCGATGCCGGCGCGCGGCGACAGCCCCTCGACGAACCAGCGCCCGTCGCGGGTGGCGGCGATGAGTGCCTGCAGGTAGTCCAGCAGTGGCTCGGAGACGGTGACCTTGAGCACCGCGGCCTGCGCCGCGAGCAGCTCGTCGGGCTGCATCAGCGCCGGCAGCCGGGCCACCAGGCCGCGCCTGTCCTCGCCGGCCAGCAGCTCGCGCTCGCTCGTGCGGTCCGGGTAGCCCAGGGAGATGCGCAGCCCGAAGCGGTCGAGCTGGCTTTCCGGCAGCGGGTAGGTGCCGAGCTGGTCGCTCGGGTTCTGGGTCGCGATGACGAAGAAGGGCTGCGGCAGCTTGCGCGTGTGGTTCTCCACCGAAACCTGCTGCTCCTCCATCGCCTCCAGCAGCGCGCTCTGCGTCTTCGGGCCGGCGCGGTTGATCTCGTCGGCCAGCAGCACCTGGGCGAACACCGGCCCGGGGTGGAACACGAAGGCGTCCTTCGCACGCTCGAACACCGACACGCCGATCAGGTCGCTGGGCATGAGGTCGGCGGTGAACTGCACGCGCCGGAAGTCCAGCCCCAGCGAGACCGCCAGCGCGTGCGCGAGCGTGGTCTTGCCGACTCCGGGCACGTCCTCGATCAGCAGGTGGCCGCCCGCCAGCAGGCAGGCCAGGGCGTCTTCGATCTGGCTGCGCTTGCCGACGATAATGCGGCTGATCTGGTCGACCAGCCGGCTGAGCTGGCGCGGGAGATTCGGATCCATCCGCACGATGTTGCACCAAAGGCCAGCCGCCCGCGCATGAGCACCGCTTTCTATTCGCACGCCGAGTGCCGTTTGCACGACATGGGTGTCGGCCACCCGGAGTGCCCGCAACGGCTGGACGCGATCCAGGATCAGTTGCGCGCGAGCGGGCTGGACATCGCGCTGGACTTCCTGGACGCGCCCGAGGCGACGCTGGAGCAGCTCGAGCGCGCGCACACCACGGGCTACGTGCTGCAGCTGCGCGACACCATGGCGCGCGTCGCCGCCAGCGGCGAGACGAAGGCGATGGACCCCGACACCATCGTCTGCCCGGCGACCTGGCAGGCCGCGCTGCGCGCCGCCGGTGCCGCGGTGGCGGCGACCGACCGCGTGCTCGCCGGCCAGGCCGAGAACGCCTTCTGCGCCGTGCGCCCGCCGGGCCACCACGCCACGCGCGACGAGACGATGGGCTTTTGCTTCTTCAACAACGTCGCGGTGGCGGCGCGCCACGCGCTGGACGTGCACGGTCTGCAGCGGGTGGCGATCATCGACTTCGACGTCCACCACGGCAACGGCACCGAGGACATCATCGCCGGCGACGAGCGGGTGCTGATGTGCAGCTTCTTCCAGCATCCGCTGTACCCGCACAGCGGCGCCGTGCCCAAGGGCAGCAACATGATCAACCTGCCGGTGCCGCCCTACACCCGCGGGCCGGAGATCCGGCAGATGATCGAGCAGGCCTGGCTGCCGGCGCTGGAGGCCTACCGGCCGCAGATGATCTTCATCTCTGCCGGCTTCGACGCCCACCGCGAGGACGACCTCGGCCAGCTCGGGCTGGTGGAGGCCGACTACGAGTGGATCACGCGCCAGGTCATGGCGGTCGCCGAGCGCCACGCCGGCGGGCGCATCGTCTCCTGCCTGGAGGGCGGCTACGCGCTGTCGGCGCTGGCGCGCAGCGTGGTGGCGCACCTGCGTGTGCTGAGCGCGGTCTGAGCATCGATGGCGGGCGCGATGCGCGGCGGCCGTGAACCCCGGGGCCGGCGGTGAGTGCGGCCGCGGGCTCCGATGAGCTGCTGGCGCTGGCACGTGCGCTGCTGACGCCGACCGCCCTTGCCGAGCTGGCGGTACTGACCGGCTGCCTGGGCCTGGCCTGGGCGGTGGTGCGGCTGTTGCGCGGGCCCGTGCGACCCGCGAGCTCGATCTGGTTCGGCCGGGCCATCGTCGACGGCGTGCTGTTTCCCCTGCTCGCCCTGCTGCTGGCCCTGCTGGCGCGCCGGCTGCTGGAAGCCTGGGTGCCGATCGCGGTGTTCCGGGTCGCGCTGCCGGCGTTGATGGCGCTGGCCGCGATCCGCGTCACGGTGCGCGTGCTGCGCCACACCTATGCCGAGTCGGCGCTCATGGGGGTCGTCGAGCGCAGCGTGTCCTGGCTGGCCTGGCTGGCGACGCTGGCCTGGGTCACCGGCGTCGCGCCGCTGCTGCTGGCCGAGATGGACGAGCTGCGCTGGACCATGGGCGGCACCC
>CAUJJP010000137.1 GCA_963205525.1 Pseudomonadota bacterium
TACTGGTCGAAGTAGACGCCGTAGTCGACGTGGCCGGGATCGCTCTCGACCCAGGCGACGGTGATGTCCTTGGTGATCTGCGAGGGCAGGATGCGGACGTCTTCGATGATGACGTCGGCACGGCTGTTGTTCGACTCGAAGCGCGTCGCCCCGTTGATGCGCTCGGCGTCGATCTGGACGCGGCCGGTGCCGGCGACGTTATTGTCGGCACCATCGAGCGCGGTGGACTGGGCGCGGATGACGATGTTCTCGACGCCGGTGGTGATCGGCGTCACGGCGAAGCCTTGCGAGGCTCCCATGTCGGCGAACAGCGTGTCGTTGCCGGCGCCACCTTCGATGCGGTCGGCGCTCTGCAGCGAGTTCTGGCTGTCGTAGATGTAGGCGGTGAAGACGTCGTCGCCCGGGGTGCCGCTCAGGTTGTCGACACCCGTCGTCAGGAAGAAGCTTCCGGCCGAGGGCAGGTAGCCCAGCGGGGCGTCTTGCGTGCCGGCGGTGCTGGAGTAGGCGTTGGCCGCGGCGACCTTGGTGTTGAAGGCCGAAGCCGCAGCGCCGTAGACCGGGTCGGCGGAGAGGCTCGAGAAGAGCGCGATCACGGAAGAGATGGCAGCGCCGCGCCCGCCTTCGGGGGCGCCGGCCATGGCGTCGACCAAGTAGGCAGCACCTTCGGTGGCCGCCGTGCCGGTCAGGCCCAGGTTGGCGACGACGGTGGCGGCAACATCGGCATTGCTGGCGCGACCGAAGCTGTCGTTGAAGGCGGCGTTGATGACGGCGTTGACGCCGCCCGCGGAAGCGTTGGCCTGCGCCAGTGCAGCCTGCATCGTCACGTAGCCGAGCTTGAGGCCCCAGATCGACGCGGCAGCACGAGCAACAACGGTGTTGTTAAATGCCATTGAGAGAGCTCCTAGTAGGTTTCAGACGGGAGTGATTTCTTTGCGGGAAATCGGAGAGTGACCGACCTTGTCTTGCTCACACTCGCTTCGACCCTCGGCCTCGTGGGCCGGCGGCGGAAACAAGGGAAGGGCACGATTCGATCATGGGAAGCGAGTGTGGGTGCGGACGGGAGACCCGGATGTGACGACCATCACATGGGTGGCCAAACTCATCGATGGGCCTCCAAGCCGCATGGGTCTGCACTCTGCCGCGGCATTATGGCACCCCGACTCCGGGGGGCCGATGGGCGGAATGGCCGAGGAGCGGGTGCGAAGTCGCCTGCAAGTTGTTGAAATGCAACAAAGCCGGCAAGCGCAGCTTCACCAGCGCCAGCGCAGGCCGGCGTAGCTGCTGTCTGCACGGTAGCGAAAAAGCGACAGATTGCTGACTTGTCGCGCAGCCTGCCACTTCAGCAGCGCGTCGAGGCGCTGTCCCGGGGCGCGGTACAGGGCTGCGGAGATCTCCACGGAGAGCTGGTGCAGCCCGATGCGGCGGATGGCGTTGTTTTCGAGAAGTGGGCTGTAGCCGTGCGCGTCGCGGGTGCGGCTGGCGAACCAGGCGAGTTCCAGCGCCACCGCGTCGCCCAGGGAGCCGGCCACGCGCAAGCCGGCACCGCGCGAGCGCTGGGTGCCGCCGGGGCGCTCCGGCTCCGCCGGGCGATCGCGGGCGAGGCGGGCGTCGAGCGCCCACACCCAGTCGGCGCCCACCCCGAGCGGGCACTGGAGGGCGCCAAGCCAGGTGTCGATGGCGGCGTTCAGGCTGGTGGTGAGGCTCTGCACGCGATGCTCGCGATCGAGCGCCAAGCGCGAGCGACAGGGGCCGACGGCGCTTTCGGCGGCCAGCGTCAGGCGGCGCAGCCGGTAGGGTTCACTCAAAGGCCCGTCGACGCCGGCCAGGCCGAAGTCGATCGAGCCGCGAACGCCGTAGGCGGCGTGACTGAGCCCGAGGACCCACTGCCACTGTCGCCAGTCGGTGGCATGGCGGGCGGGCGCGGCACGCGCGCCGAGGATGAGGCCGCTGCGCAAGGCGGTGGCCGGTTGCGGCACGTAGCCGATCTCCAGGGCGGCGGCGGTCAGGGCTGCGGCGCCGGCGCGCGGCCGGCTCTCGAGCGGCAGGGTGAGCGGGCCGTCGGGCAGCGTCAGGGTGAGCTCGCTCAGGTCGGGGGAACGGTCGAGGTTGCCTTCGCGACCGACCAGCAGGCTGATCTCGCCGACGGCGCTCCAGGCCGGGCGCAGCGCATGGCCCAGGCGCACGGCGGGCAGGGCGAAGGCGTTGCGGCGTTCGTCGGGATAGAGGCGGGCGCGCAGCGCGGGCGGCAGGTCCGCCCGGTGCCTGAGCTGCTGCGAGAGCTCGTGCAAAGCGTCGGGCTGGCCAAGTTCGGCCAGCGCGAGGGCCAGGTCGACCCGCGCGCCCAGGGCTTCGGGGTCCAGCAGCACGGCGCGCTCCAGCCACAGCAGGGCCTGCGCGGCATCGCCGTCCTCGAGCAGCAACGCACCGAGGGTGGCGAGGAAGGCGGCATCGTCCAGGCACAGCGGGCGCAGGCGCTGCATGGTGGCGATGCGCGCACGGCGGCCGATGAGGCCAAGCGGCCAGTCGAGCCTGACCTGCGCGCTGCAGTCCGGGCCGACACTCAGGGCCGCGGCCGAAGCGCCGACGGTGTCGGTCGCCGCCTGGGCGGGAGCCGGCAGCAGGACCGGCAGCACAGCCGCCATGCCGATGAGGCGCAGCAGCAGCCGCCGCAGGCGTGCGCACGCAGGGGCCGGCCGGCGCGGGCGCACGCAGCGCACGCGCGCCGCCCTCGCCTGCCGGGTCACGCGTGGCGCCGCCGAAGGGTTGCCGGCGCGCTTGTCGAAGCGGAGCCTGGCGGCCCCCTGCGCGACGGGGTGGCGCTCCAGCGCGACCACTCGTCGCCCTCGGCGGCAGGAGCGGCGTCACCGACTGCGCTGCTGGCCCAGTTGGGGTCGACATCGCTCAGCTCACGCCAGCTCGCGGGCGCGAAGAGCGGGTAATGCCGGCCCAGGCCCTCGAGCAGGTAGTCGCCAAGCACGACGACATCCTGCCCCTGAAGGACGCGTGCGAGGCGCGGGCCGATGAGGACGGGAATCGACAGGTCTGCGGTCATTTGCTGGATGCGGCTGGCCACGCTCACCGGCTCGCCCAGGGCAGCGTGGGCGCGGCGCCGGCTCGGACCGAAGGAGCCGACGATGGCGGTCCCGGCCTCGACGCCGACCCCCAGCGCCAGCGGTTGGATGGGGCTGTCGTCGGCCACCGGGTGCCGGCTGGCGAGCAGGGGCCGCGTCTGCCGCACAAGATCCTGCGCTGCCGCCAGGGCCTGCGCCGCGGCGGCAGCGTTGGCGTCCGACCAGACGGCGACAAGGGTGTCGCCGACGACATTGTCGACCACGGCGCCATGGCGCTCGAGGATGTCCACCGCCAGGCAGCAGTAGGCATGCAGCAGGGAGGCGACCTCGTCGGCGTCGCCGTGCGTGGCCAGCGCCGTGAAGTTGCGGATGCCGGCCACCAGCACGCAGACCTCGCGGGACTCGAGCTGCAGGCTGCCGCTGGGCTCGGAGGCCATCAGCTGGCGGGCGACCGGACCGGGCAGATAGGCGCCCAGATGCGCCGACAGACGTTCGCGCTGCGCGCGCACCAGGGCGTGCTCGACGGTGGCCAGGGCGACCGAGGCCAGCAGGCAGAAGCTGACCAGCGGCAGCCAGGGCAGCCAGAGCGCGTAGCCCAGCAGTGCAACGCTTACGAGCGCGAGGAGACCGAGGGCGAGGGCGAGGCCGATGAGCGGCAGGCGCTTGGCCGGAACGGCACGCTGCCGCACCGCGCTCGCCAGCAGCAGACCGGCCAGCGCAGACAGCGCCAGGCCCTGCGCCAGCGGCCAGTGCCCCGGCGTGTAGGGAATGCGCTGGTCGAGCAGGCCCACCAGGGCCTGGGCGTGGACTTCGAGGCCGGCGGCCACCGGGGCCAGCGGGGTGGCCACGGTGTCGCCGACGCCGAACGCGGTGGCACCGACGATGACCATGGCGCCTGCGAGCAGATCGAGGTCGGCGCGGCCCTTGATGATGTCGGCCGCCGAAACCGACAGCATGGCCTGCCGTGCAAGCGCGAAGGGCACGCGCAGGTTGCCCTGCCCATCGAGCGGAACCCGCAGGCCCGGCAGGCTCGCCGAGGTGAGCCAGGCCGCGGGGGCCAGGCCGGGCGGATAGGGCGAGGCCTCGGTCATGTCGTGCCACGCCCAGTCGGGGGGCGGGAGTGCTGCCGGATGACCCGCCGGATCGGGCTGCGCGGCGCGCCAGAGAATGGCCAGCGCCAGGCTCGGCCGGGCGTGGCCCTGGTGGCAGATCAGCGCCGGAACCTCGCGGACGACGCCGTCACTGCCCACGCGCGGCGTAATGTGTCCACCGACCGGATGCGCCTGCAGCAGCGTGGCCGCGGTGCCGTAATAGCCGAAGGAGCGAGGCGCGAAGGAGGGACAAGCGGGCACCGCGGAGGCGAGGTCGACCTCGCCGACGGCGGGTGTGACCCCGGGATCGATGGAGAGCACCTGAGCGACGACCGCGGGCGCGCCGCTCCAGGCCTCGCGCAGTTGCCCGTCACCCGGCCGCTCGTCGGGAAAGGCGATGTCGAAGGCCTGCACCCGCGCCCCCGAGGCCGCCAGTCGCAAGGAGAGCTCGGCCATGGTGGCGCGCGACCAGGGCCAGGGGCCGATCTCGGCCAGACTGCGCTCATCGATATCGACGAGAACGACGCGCCGCTCGGGCGCATCGCGCGCGCCCAGGCGCCAAGCCCAGTCGGCGACGCGGTCTTCGAAGCCGGAAACGGCCTGCGGCGCGAGGAGCGCGGGCATGACCGCGCCCAGCAGCGCCACGAGCAGGGCAAGCCCACGCAACAGCCAGGGATGCCGTCGCCAGACTTGCATCGTGCCTCAGATCATCCGTGAATGGGGTCGGCGCGGCAGACGCGGTGCTCAGGGGCCCCAGAGCGTATGGCCCCGGAACCAGCCGCCCGCGGCGCTGCGCTCGAAGAGGTAACCCGCCTCACGCCCGTCAAGCGACACCGCACCGGACACCCGCTGATCGGCACGCACGTCGTAGGCGCCCTCACGCTGGGCAAACAAGCCATTGCCGCGCAGGTCGCCGCCCATGCGCAGTTCCCCCTTGATGCCGGAAGCGGAGGTGAGATCCAGCGCGGTGGCAAAGCTGCGACGCGAGAAGTCGATCGTGAGGTTGCTTCGGTTCACGGCTGCCGCCTCACTGAACCCGGCGCCCTCGAACACGGCCGTTGCACGATTCAGCCGGAACTCCGCGGTGCCGCGCAAGGTACTGGGAAAGAGTTCGCCGGGCGTGGTTTGATTGGCACGAAACAAGCCCGCTTCGTCGTCGGCGACGGTGACGTGGCGGTTCAGGCTGGCCAGCGCGAAGGGGACGCTGAGTTTGTCGTCCTCGCGGGCGCTGAGCGCCCAGTGCCCCCAGATCAACTGGCCCGACAGGCTGGAGGGACGATTGAGATCCTGGTTGGCGCCGACCGCTGCCAGCTTGAGCAGGCCTGCTGCCGCTCCATCGTTGCCGCGGCGGGCCTCGGCCTCGGTGGGCTCGGCCGCAAGAAGGCCGCTCATCCGCGCGGCGGCGAGGGCGCGCTGCTCGCGCGGATGCGAGGCCTCGCCTGCCACCAGGATGCCTGCCGGATCGCCCGGCACGATGCGCGTCACCCCTTCGCCGGGGCGAACGACCGCCATCACGCGGCCCATCGCAGCCGACAACTCGCGCACGTCGGCGCCGCCGCAGGGGCCGAGGCCTGCCGCCGCACAGGTCTTGCCCAGGGGGCTGACGACGATCGCGCCGTCGGCAACGGTGGCCTTGTCGCCCCCGGCATCGGTCTGCACGATGAAGTCGGTGCCGCGAACGCCGATCGCGGAGATGGGCGTGTTGAGGCGAAAGCGCGACTTGTCGACCTCGGTGGCAGCGCCCGAGATCGACCGCGTGGCGCCCTTCTCGACCAGCAGGCGAACCTCGTTGGCCTGCGGCCGCTTGGCGTCGTAGTGGTAGGCCTGGATCTGGAGCACGCTGTCGGGACGCACGCTGATGGATGCGTTGTCGACGAAGCGCATGTAGACATGGCCGTTGCCTGCCGTCTCGATGCGATCGCCGACGTGAACGGCCATGTCCCGCTGCACGAGCGCGCGCGCGCCATCGGCACGAACGAGCCACGACTGGCCGATCTGGAAGCTGACGCGACCGACCTCGGCCGCCTGCGCGTCAGCCTGTACCTGCGCGTGGGCGGCTATCCCGACGGACGCGCATGCCAGCAGGAACGAGTGGCGACGAAGGCGACGAAGCGTAGGTGTGATGTGAAGCATCTCAGTCTCTTTCGTGGGCGGGAAGCACCCTCTCGAGGTGAGCGAAAATGGATAGTGCCTTGATTCTGATCGCCCTTCTGTGTCCTGCATCACAGTCCGAAGGCTTGGTGAAGGGCACATTCGCAGTTGTCGATGCCGATCCTGATCCCGATTCTCCAGGGGCTGCGCCTGTTCGACCAGTTGCCCGTCGAGAAGCTGGCCCAGGTTGCGGACCACATGAACGAGCGACGCGCCGAGCGGCGCGAGGTCGTCGTGAAGCGCGGCGATCTCGGGGCCGGACTCGGCTTTCTGATCGAGGGGCGCCTGCAGGGTGTCAATTTTACGCTGGACGGCAAGGAAGTCGGCACTGACTTCATCGAGAACGGCGATTTCTTCGGCGAACTGTCCGTGATCGATGGGCGACCTGCCCCTGAGTACGTGATCGCGGTGGCGCCGTCGCGCGTGACCTTCCTGGACCGCGAGCGCGCGCGCGAGTTGATGTTCTCCACCCCGGCAGGGGCAGAAGCGGTCGCCCGGCGCCTGGCCGAGCGCATGCGCCGGGCCGCAAGTCACCGGGCGCTGCTGGCCCTGCCGAGTTCGTTTCAGCGCGTCTGCGCGCAACTGGTTCTGCTGGCGCAACGTCGCAACGGCATCGTGGTGATCATCACCCCACCCACCCACCAGGAAATCGCCATCATGGTCAATACGAGTCGCGAGACCGTGACACGGACTCTACAGTTCCTGCAGACCATGAAGGTGGTGGCGCGCGAGGGGAGTGACCTGATGGTCAGCCAGCCCGACATCCTTCAGCAGGCCGCAGACGGCAAGGTCGCGCCAAGCAAGTAGCGAGGCCGGGTTTCGACGACGCTTGGAGGCGTTGCTTCCGGCCGACGTGGTCGCGGGCTACGCGCCAGAGCGTCACGATTCGCGCTCCCGGTATTCGGGAACGAGGTCGCGCAGCCGCGCCCTGACGAGCGATTCGTCCTGGGGATCGGCTTGTTGCGACCAGCGCAGCAGCGCTTCAATGTCGGAACCGGCCGACGCAATTCTTGCCACCCGCAGGCGCTCGATGGCGGTGGGCAGCGTGGCGTCGCTGTCGGCCAGCAGTTCCTCGTAGAGCTTCTCGCCGGGGCGCAGGCCGGTGAAGACGATGGGGATCTCCTGCAGGGTGTGGCCGGCCATGCGGATGAGGTCGCGCGCGAGG
>CAUJJP010000138.1 GCA_963205525.1 Pseudomonadota bacterium
GGCGCTGAACATGATGACCGAGGCGCGCTCGGGCTTCACCGCCTTCAACGAAGGCTCCAAGGACGACCGCGAAGTCGACTTCGTGCTGCTGCGCCAGAAGCTCGCCGCCGGCCAGAGCTGGGTCGGCAGCCTGCACGACGAGATCCAGCCGAAGGCGAAGAAGCATGGCTGATCCGGCATCGTCCGGGCCGCTGAAGGCGGCGCTCGAACGAGAGGGCGCACTCCTGCGCCTGACGCTCGCGCGCCCGAAGGCCAACATCTGCGACGCGCAGATGATCGGCGCGCTGCACGCCGCACTCGACGCGCACCGCGCCGACGTCGGCCTGCGCGGCGTGCTGCTGGACGCCGAGGGGCCGCACTTCAGCTTCGGCGCCAGCGTCGAGGAGCACCTCGCCGAGCGCTGCGCCGGCATGCTGGCCAGCCTGCACGCGCTGATCCTGGCGATGGTCGAGTACCCGGTGCCCATCCTGGTCGCGGTGAGCGGCCAGTGCCTGGGCGGCGGGCTGGAGATCGCGCTCGCCGGCGGGCCCATCTTCGCGCGCGCCGACGCCGCCTTCGGCCAGCCGGAGATCCGGCTCGGCGTGTTCGCGCCGGCCGCCTCCTGCCTGCTGCCCTGGCGCGTCAGCGCTGTGGCGGCCGAGGACCTGCTGTGGTCCGGCCGCAGCGTGGACGGCCAGCGCGGCCACGAGATCGGCCTCGTGCCGGCGCTGGCCGAAGACCCCAAGGCCGCCGCCCTGGCCTATTTCGACGAGCACCTGGCCCCGCGCAGCGCCGCTGCCCTGGCCTTTGCCGTCACCGCCGTCCGGGCCGGGCGGGTGCGCGAGCTGCGCAGCCGTCTGGCCGAGGTCGAAGAGCTTTACCTGCAACGACTGATGAAAACGCACGACGCCAACGAAGGCCTGGCGGCCTTCCTGGCCAAGCGCACACCGCAATGGGAGCACCGCTGATGAATACCCCTGTCGAGCAGACCCCCGAGGTCCTGCGCATCGTGCAGCGCTGCGAGGCGCTGTTCGAGGACCTGCACTTCAACGCCGTCAAGGAGTGGAAGGCCAAGGTCCCCGGCCGCAAGGCGATCGGCTACATGCCGGTCTACGTGCCGCGCGAACTGATACACGCCGCCGGCATGCTGGCGGTGGGCATCCTCGGCGGCGGTGACCAGATCGAGGTCATCCAGGGCGACGCCTACTACCAGAGCTACATCTGCCGCATTCCGCGGTCGACCATCGAGCTCGGCCTGACGGGCCGCCTGGACAGCCTGGACGGCATGCTGTTCCCCAGCATCTGCGACGTCATCCGCAACCTCTCGGGGATGTGGCAGATCCTGTTCAAGGACAAGTACGTGCGCTACGTGGACGTGCCGCAGAACTACCAGGACGGGGTCGGCGGCAAGTTCTACATGGACGAGATGCAGCACATCCGCGACGACCTCGGCCGTCTGCGCGGCAGCCCGATCACGGACGCCGAGCTGAACGCCTCGATCGCGGTCTACAACGAGAACCGCCAGGCGATCCGCGACCTCTACGCCTACCGCGCCGCCAAGCCCTGGCAGGCCCCGACCTCCGAGGTCTACCTGCTGCTGCGCGCCGGCATGGTGCTGCCGGTGGAGGAGCACACCCAGCTCGTGCGCGAGTACATCGCCGCCGCCGACCAGCTGCCGCGCCCCAAGCGCGACAACGCGCGCGTCGTCATCAACGGCAGCTTCTGCGAACAGCCGCCGCTGTCGCTCATCAAGTCCATCGAGATGGCCGGCTGCTACATCGTGGACGACGACTTCATGCTCGTCACGCGCTGGCTGCTCGACGAGGTGCCCGCCAACGGCAACCCGCTGGAGGAGCTGTCCAAGGCCTTCCTGCACCGCTCGGCCTCCACCGCCGCCAAGTACGACGCCACGCGCGAGGAAAAGGGCGTGTTCCTGATGAAGCAGGCCAAGGACCGCGGTGCCGAGGGCGTGATCTTCGCCGCTCCCTCGTTCTGCGACCCGGCCCTGCTGGAGCGCCCGATGCTGCAGGACGTGCTCAAGCAGAACGGCATCCCCTACACGGCGTTCAAGTACGCCGAGAACACCGGCCAGATGGCGCCCATCCGCGAACAGGCGGGCACCTTCGCCGATTCGATCAAGCTCTGGAACGCCGCCTGACCCGGCACCCGCAGGAGGAACACGACATGAACACCCCCGTGACGACGCCCGAGTCGGCCGGCAAGCCTGTCAAGAAGCAGCAGAACGTCCAGAAGGAGGACGCGATGTGGCTGCAAAAGGAGATGATCAACGCCAACTACATGGATCTGGCCACCGCGCACAGCCAGAACCGCAAGGTGGCGGCGACCTTCGTCCCCGGCAACCTCAACGAACTGCTGATGTGCTTCGACTTCGCACGCAGCCTGCCCGAGACCAACGCGCTGCAAAACGGCATGCGCAAGAAGTCGGGCAAGTTCATCATGGACGCCGAGCGCGACGGCCACAGCGAGGACGTCTGCACCTACGTCAAGGCCGACCTCGGCATGATGCAAGGCGGCGAACTCGGCCCCACCGGCGACCCGCTGCCGCGTCCCGACGTGCTGCTGCTGAGCTACACCGGCTGCTTCACCTTCATGAAGTGGTTCGAGCTCATCCGCCACAAGTACGGCTGCGAGACCACCATGCTGCACGTGCCCTACCAGGGTGACGGCAAGATCACGCAGAGCATGAAGGACTACGTCGTCAAGCAGCTCAAGGAGGAGGTCATCCCCACCCTGGAGCGCGTGAGCGGCGTCAAGTTCGACATCGACCGCCTGCGCCAGTACATGCGCGAGTCGGTGAAGGCCGAGGAGGATCTGGTGGCGGTGCTGCAGTCGGCGAAGAACCGGCCGAGCCCGATCGACGGCTACTTCGGCGCCGTCTACTACATCGGCCCCATCTTCACCGCCTTCCGCGGCACCCGCGAGGCGACCACCTACTACCGCACCCTGCGCAGCGAGATCGAGGAGCGGGTTCGCCTGGGCAAGGGCCCGGTCACGCCGGACGGCGACATGGGCGAGGAGAAGTACCGCCTGATCGTCGAAGGCCCGCCGAACTGGACCAGCTTCCGCGACTTCTGGAAGATGTTCTACGACGAAGGCGCGGTGGTCGTCAGCTCCACCTACGCCAAGGTCGGCGGCCTGTACGACTTCGGCTTCCGCCACGACCCGGAGAATCCGCTGGAGTCGCTGGCCGAGTACTGCCTGGGCTGCTACACCAACCACAGCCTGCCCAAGCGGATCGACATCATCTGCAAGTACATGGAGGAGTACAGCGCCGACGGCCTGCTGATCAACTCGATCAAGAGCTGCAACAGCTTCTCGGCCGGCCAGCTGCTGATGCTGCGCGAGGTGGAAAAGCGCACCGGCAAGCCGGCGGCCTTCATCGAGACCGACCTCGTCGACCCGCGCTACTTCTCGGCGGCCAACGTCAAGAACCGTCTGGAGAGCTACTTCCAGATGGTCAAGCAAAAGCGTACGGCCCTGGCCGCGCACTGAGACACGGATCAAGGAGCCCACACATGCGCTGCTTCATCGGCATCGACCTCGGATCGACGACCACCAAGGCGGTGGTCATCGACGAGAACCGCAACATCATCGGCCGCGGCATCACCAACTCGCGATCGAACTACGACACCGCCGCCACGGTCGCCAAGACCGAGGCCCTCATCAACGGCCGCTTCTTCCTGTTCCGCCAGGCGCTGGACGCGAGCAAGGCGCTCAACGGTGACCTCGACGGCTTCATCGGCCAGCTCGAGCGTGACTTCCGCGCCGAGCAATACCTCGAGCAGCTGGTGGACCTCGAGGAAACCTGCCGGCGCAGCCTGGAGACCGCCAACTTCGGCGGCGACGCAGGCGTCGTGCGCGAAGCGCTGGACGAGACCTTCAAGCGCATCGTCAAGGAGGCGCCCTCGCTGTTCGCCCCCGGCGCGCGGCGCAAGAGCGACTTCTTCCGCGACATCGCCGGCAGCCAGTACCTGGCCACCGGCGAGGACGTGGCCAAGGAGCTCGGCACCCGCTACGACTTCCTGCTCAACCTGTTCGACCGCTCGATCATCGAGGTCGAGAACCGGGTCTACACCGACTCGGTGCGGCGCCATCTGCTGTCGGCGCTGGAGCGCAGCTTCGCCGCCATGCCGCAGACGCAGGCGCGCCGGGCCCAGGTGGAGGCGCCGATCAAGGGCGTGCTCGACACCATGATGGAGGAGACCTACATCGTCGGCACCGGCTACGGCCGCGCCCGGCTGCCCTTCTCCAAGGAGCACGTGCGCAGCGAGATCCTGTGCCACGGCCTGGGCGCCCACGTGATGTACCCGAACACGGCCACCGTGCTGGACATCGGCGGCCAGGACACGAAGGCGATCCAGGTCGACCCCAAGGGCATCGTCGAGAGCTTCCAGATGAACGACCGCTGCGCGGCGGGCTGCGGACGCTACCTGGGCTACATCGCCGACGAGATGAACATGGGCCTGCACGAGCTGGGGCCGCTGGCGATGAAGTCGACCAAGCAGATCCGCATCAACAGCACCTGCACCGTGTTCGCCGGCGCCGAGCTGCGCGACCGGCTGGCGCTGGGCGACAAGCGCGAGGACATCATGGCCGGCCTGCACCGCGCCATCATCCTGCGCGCGATGTCCATCCTGGCACGCTCGGGCGGCATCCGCAACGAGTTCACCTTCACCGGCGGCGTGGCCAAGAACGAGGCCGCGGTAAAGGCCTTGAACGAGCTGATCGAGGAAAACTACGGCAAGCTGACGCTGAACATCGACCCCGATTCCATCTACACCGGTGCGCTTGGCGGCGCCACCTTCGCCTGGCGCGCCGTCGTCGAGGAAGGCAAGACCGCCGAGGCGCGGGCCTGAACCCAGGAGTCCACATGAGCACCATCACGACCATCGGCATCGACATCGGGTCGGGCGCCGTCAAGACCGTCCTGTTCCGCACCGACGCGAAGGGCGAGAACCCGCAGTGGCTGGCCAAGCGCAGCGAGCGCATCCGCCGCCGCGACCCGATGACGCTGGCACAGGAAGGCTATGACGGCGTGCTCGCCGACGCCGGCCTGACGAAGGACGACGTCGACTACGTCGCCACCACCGGCGAGGGCGAGAACGTCAAGTTCTCCACCGGCCACTTCTACTCCATGACCACGCACGCCCGCGGCGGCGTCTTCCTCGACCCCGACGCGCGCGCCGTGGTCGACATCGGCGCCCTCAACGGCCGCGCGATCTCGGTCGACGCCCGCGGCAAGGTGCTGGCCTACAAGATGACCAGCCAGTGCGCCTCCGGCTCCGGCCAGTTCCTGGAGAACATCGCGCGCTACCTGGGCGTCGCGGTGGAGGAGATCGGCAACCTGTCGCAGTCGTCCAAGGACCCGGAGAAGGTCAGCTCGATCTGCGCCGTGCTCGCCGAGACCGACATCATCAACATGGTCAGCCGCAGCATCCCGACCCCGGACATCCTCAAGGGCATCCACCTGTCGATGGCCTCGCGCATCGTCAAGCTGCTCAAGGTGACCGGCGTGAAGGGCGGCGTGGCGCTGCTCACCGGCGGCCTGGCGCTGGACACCGGCCTGCTGGCCGCGATCCAGGAGGAGATGGCCAACGAGAAGGTCAACGTCGTGACCCGCTCCAACCCCGACTCCATCTTCGCCGGCGCCATCGGTGCCGCCCTCTGGGGTGCCTATCGGCATGCGAAACTCGCCGACCTCGAATCCGCCGCCGCCTGAACCCGAGGAGTATCCCCATGGCATTGATGATCACCGAAGACTGCACCTGCTGCGACGCCTGCCGCCCGGTGTGCCCGAACGACGCCATCGCCGCAGGCGACCCGATCTACGTGATCGACCCGCTGCGCTGCACCGAGTGCGTGGGTGCGGAGGACGAGCCCCAGTGCAAGCTGGTCTGCCCGGCCGACTGCATCGTCCAGCATCCTGACTTCGTGGAAACGAAGCAGGAGCTGCAGGCCAAGTACGACGCGCTGCACTGAGCGTAGCCGCGGCGCCCAAGGGCGCCATCGGGTCATGAAGCCGGCCACTTGGCCGGCTTGTTCGTTTCCGGCGGACCTTGCTGCGGTCCTTGCGGAGGCTCTTGCGGGGGCTCTTGCCGGCCCCGGGCTCAGGCGCTTTCCGGCCAGACCGGCGTCGTGCGCGCGCCACCGGCCGAGACGCGCGCCGGTCCGGCGGCGAACTGCAGCGCCTGGCGCAGATCGGCGAGCAGGTCGTCCACGTCCTCGAGCCCGGCGGACAGCCGGATCAGGCCTTCCGAGATCCCGTGCCGGGCACGCTCCTCGGGCGTGTAGGTGGAGTGCGTCATCGACGCCGGATGCTGCGCCAGCGTTTCCGCGTCCCCCAGGCTGACGGCGCGCGTCACCAGCTGCAGCGCGTCCATGAAGCGGCGCCCGGCCTCGATGCCGCCGTTGAGCTCGAAGGCCATCATGCCGCCGAAGCCGTCCATCTGCCGGCGCGCCAGCGCGTGCTGCGGGAAGCTGGGCAGGCCGGGGTAGTGCACCAGCTGCACCTGCGGGTGCGCGGCCAGCATCTCAGCGATCGCCTGCGCGTTCTCGCCGTGGCGCTGCATGCGCAGGTGCAGGGTCTTGAGCCCGCGCAGGATGCCGTGCGCGTCGTGCGGGCTCATGACCGCGCCGGTGAGGTCTTTCAGGCCCTCGAAGCGGATGCGCTGCGCGAGCTCGG
This sequence comes from Pseudomonadota bacterium, assembly GCA_963205525.1. Next base: position 6,683 of record CAUJJP010000138.1, read on the forward strand.
CACGCGTGGCCACCAGGCCGGCGGTGAGGTCGCCGTGGCCGCCGAGGTACTTGGTCGCCGAGTGCACGACGACGTCGGCGCCGAGCTCGATCGGGCGCTGCAGGCGCGGGCTGCAGTAGGTGTTGTCCACCACCACCAGCGCCTGCGCGGCGTGTGCTGCGCGCGCCGCCGCGGCGATGTCGACCAGCCGCATGTTGGGATTGGCCGGCGACTCGAAGTAGACCATGCGCGTGGCCGGGCCGATGGCCGCCGCCAGGGCGTCGATGTCGGTCATGTCGACGTGGCGCACCTGGACGCCGAAGCGCGCCATGCCGTGGTGCAGGAGGGCGAAGGTGCAGCCGTACAGGGTGCGGTCGACCAGGATCTCGTCGCCCGCGTTCAGCAGCGTCCACAGGGTGGCGCTGATGGCGCCCATGCCGGAGCCGAAGGCCACCGCCGCCTCTGCCCCTTCCAGCGAGGCGATGCGCGCCTCCAGCAGCGCCAGGGTCGGGTTGGCGATCCGGGTGTAGATGTAGGCCGGGCGCTCGCCGCTGAAGGCCGCCGAGCCGGCGTCCATGGAGGGGAAGGCGAAGGTCGCGGACAGGTGCAGCGGCGGCACCAGCGCGCCCTGGTGGTCCGCCGGGTCGTAGGCGTGGTGGATGGCTCGGGTGGCAAAGCCGTTGCGGCTCGGGCTCATGGTGCGGTCTCCTGTGGGGTACCGGCGCAGGCGCACGGCAGACGCCCACTGTAGGCCGCTGTGCCGGCAACAGGTTTGCAAACTCTCCGAGCACCGCGCCAGAATCGGCAAGAACGTTTCACTGCACTGGCGAATCATGGAAGAACTTGCCGCCGACAGCCTGGACCGCATCGACTGCCGGCTGCTGCAGGCGCTGCAGGCCGACGCCCGCCTCACCACCGCCGAGCTGGCGCAGCAGGTGGGACTGAGCGCCTCGCCCTGCTGGCGCCGCATCAAGCGCCTGGAGTCGCTCGGCCTGATCCGCGGCTTTCACGCCGAACTCGACCCCGAGCGCCTGGGCTGGGGCGTTACCGCCTTCGTCCAGGTGACGCTGGAGCGCCACGACACCGCGCTCGGCGAGCGCTTCGAGCAGGCAGTGCGCGCGCTGCCCGAGATCGTGGCCTGCCACAACGTCTCCGGCGCCTACGACTACCTGCTGCAGGTGCTGGCTCGCGACCTCAAATCCTTCGGCGAGCTCTCGCGGCAGGCCATCCGCGCCCTGCCGGGGGTGAAGGAGATGAACTCCAGCTTCTCGCTGCGCGAGGTCAAACGCGCCGGCCAGGTGCCGGTGCCCGGTGGCTGAGGCAGCGTCGGCGGCCGGCCGCGGTCGGCGAGGCGGGTTCAGGCGCCGTGGTCGTCCGGCGCCAGCGGCAGCGTGACGCAGAAGCAGGCGCCGGGGCCCGGGTGCCATTCCAGCGTCAGCGACCCGCCCAGGCGCAGCATGATCTGGCGGCTGATCGTCAGGCCCAGGCCCGCGCCCTTGTGCCCGGTCTGCACGTGCGACCAGCCGCGCATGAACTTGGAGAACACGCGTTCGCGTTCCTCGGGCCGGATGCCGGGGCCGTTGTCCTGCACCCGCACTTCGTAGCGCTCGCCGTCCAGGCGGCTGGCCACCTGTATCCAGGGTTCGGCGGCGGTGTTGTACTTGATCGCGTTGGACAGCAGGTTGATGAACACCTGGGCCAGGCGGTCGGGGTCGGCGCGCACCGCCACGCCTGCGATGCGCGGCCCGGCCTGCACCTGCACGCCGGCCGCCAGCGCCAGGCTCTGGCAGGTGTGCAAGGCGGCCTGCAGCGCGGCCTCGGGGTCGACGCGCGACAGCGCCACCGGCGCCTCGCCGCGCTCCAGCAGGCTCAGGTCCAGCATGCTGTCCAGCAGCCGCGTCAGGCGCGCGCTCTCCTCGTGGATGATGCCCAGGTAGCGCTGCGCCGCCGCCGGGTCGAGGTCGGGGGTGTCGCGCAGCACCTCGGAGAAGCCGCGGATCGAGGTCATGGGCGTGCGCAGCTCGTGGCTGACCTGGCTCAGGAACTCGTCCTTCTGGCTGTCCAGCCGGGTCAGGCGCTCGTTGGCCTCGGCCAGGCTGAGCGCGCTCGCCTCGAGCTGGCGCGACTTCTCCTCCAGCTGCTGGCTGTAGGCGCGCATGCGCTGGGTCTCGTCGGCGATCTTCATCAGCTCGTCCAGGCTGATGGTCTCCATCGTCACCGCGCCCGAGATCAGCGCGCGCGCCGAGGCCGCGCCCACGCTGGCGGCGAGCTCGCGTTCGAGCCGGGTGATGAAGGCGTCGTCGGCCACCGGCGTGTCGCCCGCCAGCCCCTGCGCGCGCGCGGTCTGGCGGAAGAACTCGCGCGCCTCGTTGGCGCCCAGGATGCGCTGCGCGAGCACGCTGAGCTGCTGCACGGTGGCGCTGCGCTGCACGAAGCCCGAGACCGCGGTGGCCGGGGTGCGGAAGACGTCGACGAACAGCGTGCTCTGCAGCCGCTCTATGGGCTGCTGCTCGCGCGCCAGCGACACCGCGACGAAGGCCAGGGTGTTGCCGCCCAGGCTCCAGAACATGGCGTGCACCAGCGGATCCAGGCCCTCGAAGCCGAACAAGGCCTGCGGGCGCAGCGCGGCGAGGCCGAACAGGCCTTCGCGCATGACCTCGGCGGTGACGAGGAATTCGCCGTCGAAGCTGGGCAGGAACAGGGTGTAGGCCCACAGCGCCGCACCCACCGCGAGCCCGGCGAGCGCGCCGCCGGCGTTCGCGTGCCGCCAGTACAGGCCGCCCACCAGCGCCGGCACCAGCTGCGCCACGCCGGCAAACGAGATCAGGCCGATGGAGGCCAGCGCGTCGCCCGCGCCGCCGATGCGAAAGTACAGGAAGCCCAGCAGCAGCAGCAGGCAGATGCTCAGGCGCCGGCTGTGCAGCAGGAAGTGGCGGATCTCGCCGCTGCGGCTCTCGCTCACCCAGTGCAGGCGCATCGCCAGCGGCAGCACCAGGTGGTTGGAGATCATGGTCGACAAGGCGATGCAGGTCACGATCACCATCGAGGTGGCGGAAGAGAAGCCGCCCAGGAAGGCCAGCAGCGCGACCCCGTCCTGCCCCGCGTGCAGGGGCAGGGTGAGGACGAACATGTCGGGGTTGGCGCCCGCGGGCAGGAAGGCCAGGCCGGCGATCGCGATCGGCAGCACGAACAGGGTGATCAGCAGCAGGTACAGCGGGAACAGCCAGGATGCGGTGCGCAGGTGGTCCTCGTCCGAGGCCTCCACCACCGTGACCTGGAACTCGCGCGGCAGGCAGACGATGGCGGCCGCGGACAGGAAGGTGAGCGTGATCCAGCGCGGGCCGAACACCTCGTCGCTGTGCAGCATGCCGGGCTGCGCGCGCGCGAACACGTCGGCCACGCCGTCGGCCACGCCCCAGACCACCAGCACGCCCACCGCGAGCAGGGCAACCAGCTTGACCACCGCCTCCAGCGCGATCGCCGCCACCACGCCGTGGTGCTGCTCGCGGGCGTCGATGTTGCGCGTGCCGAAGAGGATGGAGAACACCGCCAGCCCGACCGCGATCCAGAAGCCCATGCGGAAGTCCGGCCCCGCCGCCGGCGGCCCGGCCAGCGGCTGGGCGGCGCTGATGACGGCAAAGCTGGTCGTCACCGCCTTCAGCTGCAGCGCGATGTAGGGCGTGGCGCCTATCACCGCCAGCAGCGTCACCAGGGCCGCGATGGGGGCGCTCTTGCCATAGCGCGAGGACACCATGTCGGCGATCGAGGTGATGCCGTGCAGCTGGCCGAGGTGGACCAGCTTGCGCAGCAGCAGCCACCAGCCGACGAAGACCAGGGTCGGCCCGAGGTAGATGGTGGCGAACTCCAGCCCGCTGCGCGCCGCCGATCCCACCGCGCCGTAGAAGGTCCAGGAGGTGCAGTAGACCGAGATCGACAGCGTGTACACGAGCGGCGACTGCAGCCAGCCGGGGTGCCCGTTGCGCGCTTGCCGGTCACCCGCGAAGGCGACCGCGAACAGCAGCGCCACGAAGCCCAGCGCGACGCCGAGGACGAGGTTGGGCGAGAGCATGGCCGTGCCGGCCGGCGAGCCTGGGTGCGCTCAGCGGCGCGGCCGCAGGCGCCAGGCGAGTGCTGCCGCGCAGCCGATGAGGGCGAGCCAGACGAGCAGCATGTAGAGCACCACCAGCGGCACGCCGGCGATGTCCAGCGCCACCGCGAACAGCGAGATCAGCGGCGGCATCAGCAGCAGGGTGCCCAGCAGCGGCAGCAGCGCGGCGGCGTCGCGCAGGCGCCCGGGCAAGCTCATACGCCGCGCTCCTGCAGCACGCGCGCCACCGTGGCCACCACCTCGCGGTTCACGAAGGGCTTGGTCATGAAGGCGTCTATGCCCAGCGTCTCGGCGGTGCGCCGGTCCTGCGCCTGGCCCTTGGCGGTGAGCACGATCACCGGCAGCCGCCCGCCCTGGGGCTCGGCGCGCAGCCGCTTGAGGACCTGGAAGCCGTCCAGCCGCGGCAGCATGACGTCCAGGATCAGCAGTGCGGGGGGCTCGTCGCGCAGCCGCGCGAGCACGCTCTCGCCGTCGGCCACCGTCGCCACCGCATAGTGTTCGCGCTCGAGCACGAAGCTCAGCAGCTCGGCGATGTGCTCGTCGTCTTCGGCGATCAGGATGCGGGTGGCCATCTCTGCAGGCTGCACGGTGAACGGGTCCGCGCCGAGTGTATGTGCCGTCCGCCCGTGCCCGCGCCCGAGGTTTCCGGGGTGCGGCGGCGGCGTCGATGGGGCTATGCCCTGGATGGCGAAGCGGCTGTCGCAGCAGCCGCGCCGGCCGTGCCGCCGCCTGGCAGTGGCTTGCCGCCGGCGTCTATCACCGGGTCCTCCTCGCGGTAGACGCAGTCCGCGCGCGTGCACAGCCGGCAGTGGCTGCCCACCGGTGCGGCGGCGCCGTGGCGGTCCAGGCCGTCGCCGTAGACCAGCTGGTCGGCGTGCAGGGCGTCGCAGGCCAGCATCACCGACAGCAGCCGGCGCGGCGCGTTGGCGTCGGGGCGCGGCTTGTCCACCGTGCGGGCGATGAAAAGAAAGCGCTCGCCGGTGGGCAGCTCGGCGCGCTGGCGCACGATGGTGCCGGGCGACTGGAAAGCCTGGTAGACCGCCCACAGCGGGCAGGCGTTGCCGTGCCGCGGCAGGTGCAGCCGCGGCAGCGGGAAGCGCTTGGTGATGAAGCCCGCGCTGTCCACGCGCATGAAGGCCAGGGGCAGGCCCTCGGCGCCGGGCCGGCGCAGGGTGACCAGGCGGTGGCAGACCTGCTCGAAGCTGGCGTCGAAGCGGCGCCCCAGGCGCTCGATGTCGTAGCGCAGCGCGAGCGCGCCGGCGTGGAAGTCCTCGTAGGGCAGCAGGACCGCGGCGGCCACGTAGTTCAGCAGCACGCGGCGCGCGCGCCGCTGCGCCGCCGGGGTGCCGAGCTGCTTGCCCGCTGCGAGCACGGTGTCGACGGCGTCCAGGCTCGCAGGGTCGCGCTCGGCCGCCGCCTGTGCGAGCGCGAAGCGCCGGCTCGGCGCCGGCTCGTCGTCGGGCGTGGCCGGCAGCGGCAGCGCCGCCGTGCTGGCGCCGCCGCGCTGCAGGTGGGCCGCGATCGCGGCCTCGCTGGCATCGTCGCCGATCGCCGCCCGCAGCGCTGCCGCGGCCGCTTCGAGTGCCGGGAAGTGGTTGCCGTGGTCGAGCAGGAAGTCGTCCACCTCCTCCACCGGGGTGAGGGATCGGGTTGCGTTGTGCGCCTGGTCGAAGAAGGCGGCCAGCGCCTGCGCGACGTCGGCGAGGCGCCGGCTGTCGTCGCCCAGCAGGCCGATGAAGCGCCGCCGCCGCTGCGGCCCCAGGTCCTCCACCGTCTCCAGGATCTCGGCCGCCGAGCGGATCGCGGCCACCTGGGTCAGCATGCGGTGCACCGCGTCGCCCAGGAAGGGGTCCTGGCGCAGGCGGTCGGACAGGGCGTTCACGGCGCGCTCGCGGTCGCGCAGCGCGCGCTGCAGCGTCACCAGCGCGCGCGCCCAGGCGCCGTGCTGGGCCGCCAGCTCGCCGGCGCTGTCGGCGTCGAGCTGCAGCTCCGCCAGCAGCGGCTCGGCGCTCAGCTCGGCGAGGTCGGCCAGCAGCCGGCGCTCGGCGGCGCCGTCGACCTCGTCGAGTGCCAGCCCGAGCGCATCGGCGAGCCGGTGCAGCAGCGCGCCGCCGATGTGGCGCTTGTTGGCCTCGATCAGGTTGAGGTAGGAGGGCGAGACGCCGACCTGCTGCGCCAGCCCGGCCTGGGTGAGGCCCAGGGCGCGCCTGCGCTCGCGCAGCCGGGTGCCGATCAGCGAGCGCACGACGCTGGCCCATGCTGCACTGCGGCAACAAGTATTGACAAGTTGACGGACATCAGCCGTTAATCATAGACAAAACTTCCCTGTGAAATCAACAACTTGCTTCCATGTTGACGAATGAATCCCTAGGATCGCCAGCAAACCGGATTCGACGGTGAGACAGAAGGAGACATTCATGAGCCTGTTCGACGCACACGGCAACCGCCGCCAAGCCCTCAAGGCCGGCCTCGCGCTGGGCGGTGGCATCGCCGCCCCTTCGCTGATCTTCACCCGCAACGCCTGGGCGGCGAACTTCCGCAACGACCCGATGAAGTCCGGCGTGCTGACGCTGGGTTTCAACGTCCCGCTCACCGGCGCCTACGCCGACGAAGGGGCCGACGAGCTGCGCGCCTTCAAGCTCGCCGTCAAGCACCTCAACGGCGAGGGTGACGGCGGCATGATGAAGACCTTCAAGCCCTCGGCGCTGAAGGGCAACGGGGTGCTGGGCAAGAAGGTGGCCTACGTCTCGGGCGACGACCAGACCAAGGCCGACGCCGCGCGCGCCTCCGCCAAGCGCATGATTGAGAAGGACGGGGTGATCATGATCTCCGGCTGCTCGTCTTCGGCGGTGGCGGTGGCCACGCAGTCGCTGGCGCAGGAGATGGGTGTGATCTACATGGTGGGCCTGTCGCACTCCAACGACACGACCATGAAGGACAGGCGCCGCTACGGCTTCCGCCACTTCTTCAACGCCTACATGTCGGGTCAGGCGCTGGCGCCCATCCTGGCCAAGGAGTTCGGAGCCAACCGCAACGCCTACCACCTGACGGCCGACTACACCTGGGGCTGGACGCAGGAGGAGTCGATCAAGGACGCGACCGAGAAGCTGGGCTGGAAGACCGTGAAGGCAGTGCGCACGCCGCTGGGCGCGGCCGACTTCTCGCAGTACCTGACCCCGGTGATGAACTCCGGCGCCGATGTCCTGATCCTCAACCACTACGGCAAGGACATGGTGAACTCGCTCACCCAGGCGGTGCAGTTCGGCATGCGCGACAAGACCGTCAACGGCAAGAACTTTGAGATCGTGGTGCCGCTGTACTCGCGGTTGATGGTGCAGGGCGCGGGCGAGGCCGCCAAGGGCATCCTGGGCACCGCCAACTGGCACTGGACGTTGCAGGACGCCGCGACCAAGGCCTTCACCAAGTCCTTCGGCAACGAGTACGGTTTCCCGCCCTCGCAGGCGGCGCACACCTGCTATGTGCAGACCCTGCTCTACGCCGATGCCTGCGAGCGCGCCGGCACCTTCTACCCGGCCGAGGTGATCAAGGCCCTGGAAGGCCACAAGTTCGACGGCCTGGGCAACGGACCCACCGAGTACCGCGCCGGCGACCACCAGTGCTTCAAGGACGTGCTGGTGATGCGCGGGCGCGAGAAGCCCACCAGCCGCTTCGACCTGCTGGAGATCGTGCAGCAGGTGCCGCGCAAGCAGGTCGAGTACCCGGAGGCGATGGGCGGCGGCGAGCTCGGCCCCTACACCGTCTGATCCGGCGAACGAAGAGGGCGAGCGCGTGGACGCCATCCTGCTGCAGCTGCTCAACGGCCTGGACAAGGGCGGGGCCTATGCGTTGATCGCGCTCGGCCTCACCCTCATCTTCGGCACCCTGGGCGTGGTCAATTTCGCGCACGGGGCGCTGTTCATGATCGGTGCCTTCTGCGCGGTGACGACGCAGAAGCTGCTCACCCTGTCCAAGCAGGTGAAGGACGAGAGCATCACCTTCTTCGACTCCTACAAGGAAGTGCCCTACCTGCAGATCTGGTGGGGCGACACCGGCGCCCGCATCATCGACTACGCGGTGCCGCTGTCCATCCTGCTTGCGGTGCCGGTGACGCTGCTGCTCGGGGTGGCGCTGGAGCGCGGGCTGATGCGCCACTTCTACCGCCGCAGCCACGCCGACCAGATCCTGGTCACCTTCGGCCTCGCGATCGTGCTGCAGGAGCTGGTGAAGGCCTACTTCGGCGCCAACCCCATCCCCACCCCGGCGCCGGAGATCGTCGCCGGCAGCGCCAACGTCGGCGCCTGGTTCGGCCTCGGCGACGCCATCAGCTACCCCTGGTGGCGGCTCGTGTACTTCGTGTTCTCGGGCCTCGTCATCGCCGCCGTGTTCGCCTTCCTGCGCTTCACCACCTTCGGCATGGTGGTGCGCGCCGGCATGCGCGACCCCGAGACGGTGGGCCTGCTGGGCATCCACATCGAGCGCCGCTTCACCGTCGTGTTCGGCATCGCGGTCATGGTCGCCGGGCTGGCGGGCGCGATGTACACGCCCATCGTGCCGCCGGACTACCACATGGGCATGGAGTTCCTGGTCCTGTCCTTCATCGTCGTCGTGGTCGGCGGCATGGGATCGCTGGAGGGCGCGGTGCTGGCCGGCTTCCTGCTGGGCATGCTGCAGTCCTTCTCGTCGATGAACGAGGTCAAGGCGCTGGTCCCGGGCATAGACCAGGTCGCGATCTACGTCGTCGCCGCCATCGTGCTGCTGGTGCGTCCGCGCGGGCTGCTGGGCCGCAGCGGCATCATGGAGAGCTGAATTGAACCTCGACCGCCGTGACCTCCTGCTGGTCGCCGGCTTTGCCGTCGCCGTCCTCGCGCTGCCGCTGTGGACCGCGCCGCTGGGCGCCAGCTACCCCGACCTGCTGCAGCGCTTCGCGATCTACGGCATCTTCGCGATCGGCTTCAACATCCTGTTCGGTTTCACCGGCTACCTCTCGTTCGGCCACGCCGCCTTCCTCGGCGCCGGCAGCTACGCCGCGGTCTGGAGCTTCAAGCTGCTGACCATGAACGTGCTGCCGGCGGTGCTGATCGGCACCCTGGTCGGCGGCGTGTTCGCGCTGCTGATCGGCTGGATCAGCCTGCGCCGGGCCGGCATCTACTTCTCCATCCTCACCCTGGCCTTCGCCGAGATGGCCTACAAGCTCGCCTACTCGGTGCTGACGCCCATCACCAACGGCGAGACCGGGCTGAAGATCGAGCGCCTGGACGCGCGCGTGATCGACACCTGGCTGTACGGCCAGAGCACGCTCATCCCCTCGACCAACCTGTTCGGCATCCCGATGAGCGGCTACAGCGGCTTCTACTTCTGCGCCGTGCTGCTCGTCGCCGCCTTCTACCTCGCGCTGCGCATCGCGCGCTCGCCTTTCGGCACCATGCTGCGCGCCATCAAGTCGAATCAGAACCGGCTCAACTACACCGGCGTGCACTCGCGGCCTTACGCGCTCGCGGCCTTCGTCATCTCCGGCCTGTACGCCGGGCTCGCGGGATCCCTGCTGGCGGTGACGGACCCGCTGGCCGGCGCCGAGCGCATGCAGTGGACGGCCTCCGGCGAGGTGGTGCTGATGACCATCCTGGGCGGCGCCGGCACCCTGCTCGGCCCGGTGCTGGGGGCGGCCCTCATCAAGTACCTGGAGAACATCTTCTCCGCCTTCAACTCCCAGACCCTGCACGCCACCTTCGGCTTCCTGCCCGACGCGGTGGAGAACCCGCTGGTCGGATTCCTCGGCCTGTTCGTCGGCGACGGCTGGCACCTCACCCTGGGCACGGTCTTCATGCTGCTCATCATCTTCATGCCGGGCGGCCTGATGGAGGGTGCGCAGCGCCTGGGCGCAGCCTGGCGGCGGCGCCGCCGCGCGGCCCCGGCGGCCAGCACCGCCGCCGCCGCCGGCCGGCGCCACATCGCCGCACCGGCGACGGAGTGACCCGATGTCGCTGCTGCAAGTCCAGATGGTCAACAAGAGCTTCGCCGGCCTGCGCGCGCTCTCGGATGTCAACCTCGCGGTCGAGGAAGGCAGCGTGCACGCCATCATCGGCCCCAACGGTGCCGGCAAGTCCACGCTGCTGAACTGTTTCGTCGGACGTCTGACGCCGGACACCGGGACCGTCACCTTCGCCGGCCAGTCGCTGATCGGGCTGGCGCCGCACGCCATCAACCAGGCCGGGGTGGCGCGCGTGTTCCAGACCCCCGAGGTGTTCGGCGACCTCAGCCTGTACGAGAACGTCCTCATCCCCACCCTGGCGCGCCAGGACGGCCACTTCGCGCTCAAGCTGTGGCGCCAGGTCGGCTCGCGCGCCGAGGTGCGTGAGCGCGCGCTGCACATCCTGGAGGACGTGGGGCTGGCCGACGAACGCCACCGCAGCGCCGCCACCTTGTCGCGCGGCGACAAGCGCCGCCTGGAGCTTGCGATGTGCCTGGTGCAGGAGCCCAAGCTGCTGCTGCTGGACGAGCCCACCGCAGGCATGTCGCGCGCGGACACCGAGCGCACCATCGAGCTGCTCAAGCGCATCGGCGAGCGCGGCATCACCAAGGTCATCATCGAGCACGACATGCAGGTCGTGTTCACCCTCGCCACCCGCATCAGCGTGCTCGCCCAGGGCACCGTCATCGCCGAGGGCGAACCATCGGCGATCAAGGGCGACCCGCGGGTGCAGGAAGCCTACCTCGGCGGAGCACACGCATGAACGCGCAGGCTGCCCTCGCCACCGCTCCCGCGGCCTATTTCTCCTGCCGCAACTTGCACGCCTACTACGGCGAGAGCTACATCGTGCAGGGCGTGGGTTTCGAGGTCAACGAAGGCGAGATCGTCGCCCTGCTCGGGCGCAACGGTGCCGGCAAAACCTCCACCCTGCGCACGATCGCGCGCCTAGCCTCGCCGCAGCTGCGCGAGGGCGAGATCTGGCTTGCCGGCCAGCCGCTGCACAAGATGGCGGCCTGGCAGGCGGCGCGCCTGGGGGTGGGTCTGGTGCCCGAGGACCGGCGCATCATCGGCGGCCTGACGGTGGAGGAGAACCTGCAACTGGCGCAGATCGAGGAGCCGCGCGGCTGGGAGATCGAGCGTCTGTACCAGCACTTCCCGCGCCTGGCCGAGCGGCGCCGTCAGGAGGCGGTGACCCTGTCCGGCGGCGAGCAGCAGATGCTGGCCATCGCGCGCGCGCTGGCGCGCGATGTCAAGCTGCTGCTGCTGGACGAACCCTACGAAGGGCTGGCGCCGGTGATCGTGCGCGAGATCGAGAAGATCCTGCACGAGGTCAAGGCCGCCGGCTTCACCACCATCATCGTCGAGCAGAACGCGGTTGCCGCGCTGCAGCTCGCCGACCGCGCGCTGATCCTGGACATGGGCGAGATCGCCTTCGACGGCACGGCGCGCGAGGTGCTGGACAACGCCGCGCTGCGCCAGGAGTACCTGGCGATCTGAGGCCGACGGCGCGCCTGGCCCCGAACTGCGCCCGGCGCGCCGTCGGCCCTCGGCCGGAACTGTCGATGCGCTTGACATGATCCTGGCGGCACCCTCTGGAACCCCGAAGGCGATGCGTGGGAAATGCCGCCATGCACCGCTGATCAGGGGGCTCGCGCATTTGTGGCGTGAATCTTGCGCGTCTTGTCGCTGCGGCGGCCACCGTGGCACCCGCAGCAATCGACTTTGACGAGGAGGCAAGGATGATGAGCATCAAGATTCAGGCGGCCTGTGCGGCATTGGCCCTGGTGGCGGCGGGCGCGGTGGGTGCCGCACCGGTGGTGGTCGACTTCGAGGCGGTGGCCTTGCGCGGCGCCAACCCCGGCGGCTCG
>CAUJJP010000139.1 GCA_963205525.1 Pseudomonadota bacterium
CGGCCAGGCCGCCTTCCTGGCTGAAGGCGTGGGCCAGGTCGCGGATGCAGCCGTCGGCGCGGTCCAGGTCCAGGCTGGGCCAGCGGCTGTCCTGGCTGAAGGGGGTCTGGGTGGGAATGCCGCCCGGGCCGGCGCGGAAGAAGTGCTGCACTTCGGCGCTGGGGCTGCGGGCGATGTCCCACAGGTCCAGCGCCTCGCCCAGGGTGGGGGCGTGGATGGTGGGGGCGTCGCGGTGCAGCAGGCCGGCACGGTCGAGCTCGCCCAGGATGGCCATGATGCCGCCGGCGCGGTGCACGTCCTCGATGTGGTACTTGTCGGTGTTGGGCGCCACCTTGCACAGCTGGGGCACGCGGCGCGAGAGGGCGTCGATGGCGTGCAGGTCGAAGTCGATGCCGGCTTCCTGGGCCGTGGCCAGGATGTGCAGGATGGTGTTGGTCGAGCCGCCCATGGCGATGTCCAGGGTCATGGCGTTTTCGAACGCCTTGCGGCCGATGGCGCGCGGCAGGATGCGCTCGTTGCCCTGCTCGTAATAGCCGCGGCAGAGCTCGACGATGCGCCGCCCGGCCTGCTTGAACAGGGCTTCGCGGTCCTTGTGCGTGGCCAGGGTGGTGCCGTTGCCGGGCAGGGACAGGCCCAGGGCCTCGGTCAGGCAGTTCATGGAATTGGCCGTGAACATGCCCGAGCAGGAGCCGCAGGTGGGGCAGGCGTTGTGCTCGACCTCGGCCAGGTCGGCGTCGCTGACCTGGTCGTCCACGGCCATCACCATGGCGTCGACCAGGTCCAGCTTCTTGAAGGCGAGGGTGCGGCTGCCGGGCTCGGCCAGCTTGACCTTGCCCGCCTCCATGGGCCCGCCCGAGACGAAGATGACGGGAATGTTCAGCCGCATGGCGGCCATGAGCATGCCGGGGGTGATCTTGTCGCAGTTGGAGATGCACACCAGCGCGTCGGCGCAGTGGGCGTTGACCATGTATTCGACCGAGTCGGCAATGATGTCGCGGCTGGGCAGCGAATACAGCATGCCGTCGTGGCCCATGGCGATGCCGTCGTCCACCGCGATGGTGTTGAACTCCTTGGCCACGCCGCCGGCGGCCTCGATTTCGCGCGCCACCAGCTGGCCCATGTCCTTCAAGTGCACATGGCCGGGAACGAACTGGGTGAAGGAGTTCGCGATGGCGATGATGGGCTTCTGGAAATCGGCATCCTTCATGCCGGTGGCGCGCCACAGCGCGCGCGCGCCCGCCATGTTGCGGCCGGCGGTGGAGGTCTTGGAGCGGTAGGTGGGCATGCGGCGTCCTTGGGCAGACTCATGGAACGGGATGCCCCGATTCTCGGGCCTGCGCCAAAGCCCTGGTCTCCCGGGCCCTGGCGTGTGGACACGATGGCCGCCTCTGGCAGGCCTGGCCTGTGCGATGCCCAGTGCCCACTGCCCACAGCCCAATGCGGCGCCGCTCGACCGCGTCTGCGCGCGGTTGGCAGCGGTGCTAGTCCTCGGCGTCGATCTCCAGCAGCAGCCGGCGCACCGGCTCCGCGCCGAGCTGCAGCAGCTCACCGATGTCGCGCAGGTCGTCGGGCAGGGCGGGGTCGTCCCAGCCCTTGGCGCTGTGGCGCGCGACCCGGATCGCGAGCTGCACGTTGCGCACCTGCGGATCCTCGGGATGCCGGTCGTCGCTGATGCGCACCAGCAGCGAAGGCAGCCGCCAGGCCTGCATCAGCGCGTGCTGCAGCGCCGCCAGTTCGATGTTCAGGTGCTGGCGCTGCGCCTGCGCGCTGCGCAGTCCGGGCTGGGCCTGCAGCTGGCGCGACACGGTCAGCGCCAGATCCGGTGCGTACAACCACAGCAGCAGCTCGGCGAAGTCGTGCAGCAGCGCCGCGTCGTGCAGCACCGCGGCGTCGTGGTCCAGCCGGTGCACCGCGAATCCCAGGGCGAAGGCGGCGGCGCGGTGCGAGCGGCGCAGCACCGCCATGAAGCCCTCGCTGGCCTGCGGCGTCTCGCGCAGCCAGTCCTCGGCCACCGGCTGCGGCCCGAAATGGCGGAACAGCGGGCCTATGCCCAGCATCACCAGGGCGGCGGTCACGGTCTCGGCGTCGCCGCGCTCGTCGTCCCAGCTGCGGCGGCGCGCTACCCGGGCCGCCTGTGCGAACAGCTTGAGCGTCATCAGCGGGTCGCGGCAGATGGTCTGGCTCAGCAGGTGGGCGTCGACCGCGTCCTCGTTGGCGCGCCAGACTTCCATCTCCTGCGCCGTGTCGGCCAGCACCGGCAGCGCCAGCGGGTCGAAGCGCGCCGCCCACGCCGCCACGTCGCGTTCGGCGCGGGTGATGGCGGGTGGGCGGGGGGACGACATCGGGGGAACCTCGTGTTCGGCTTTTCGGCCGCGCCGGGCCGAACTTCAGCCCGATCGCGGCCCGATGCCGATGCCGATGCCGCGCCCACCGGCCGAGCCGGGCGTCACAGTCGCTTGACGCCCGGCAGCACGCCCACGCGCTGGCCGTCGACGAAGAGCGCGCCCTCGGGTGCGCCGGCCTCGGCGTAGAACTCGACCAGCGGGTCGGCCGCCGCGGCACGCGCGGGCGCCAGCCGACGCGCCCAGCGCGCCAGGCCGTGTGCGCCCACGCGCAGACCGCGTGCGAGACGGCGCCGCCAGCGCGCTTGCGCCAGGGGCTGGGAAGTGACGTAGCTGCTCATGATCTTGTCTCCTGCCACCGGCGTGCGGCCGGCGGCGTCTGGTTCAGGGACTGGCGAGTTCGGCGCGAAGCTCGCGCGCGGCGCGCTGGCGCAGGCTGGCCGCGCTGCGCCGGTGCGGGCCGGCCAGGCGCAGCCGGGCGTGCCTGACGAAGGGGTTGCGCGGCTTTGCCGGGATCAGGGTCAACTTCATCGGGAACTCCTTGGCGGCGGGAAATGCAGAACGGCCCGGGGCATGTGCCACCGGGCCGTCGGATTCAGGGCCGGGATCCTCGATCCTCAGCACCGTCCTCGATCGTCGGCCACGGCGCCGCCAGCGCAGGGCAGTGCGCGCGGGGCGAGCTTGGGCAAGGTCAACACGGTTCGGGAGCAGCGCGGCACGATCTGCACCGCGTTGCCATCATGATAAACAAACATTGCGCAAGCGCAAGCGTTTTTTCTCAGGAAGGCAAGATCGCGCGTGCGCCAAGCCTGCCCGCCGGCCGCGCCGACGGGTGGCGGCGGGCGGCGGCGGGTGGCTGGTGGCGGCGGGTGGCGGCGGATCTGACGAGGTCTGTCGGGCCCGCGAGCCCGGCGGCGGGCTGGGCGCAGTCTGGCCCTGGGGCGCTCTCAAGGAAACGCCGGGCCGTCCCAAGTTTCCTTGACCCCCGCGGGGGGCGGGCTGGGCGCAGCCCGGTCCTGGGGGCGCTCAGGAGCGCTTGCGCCGCAGCGGCGCGACGCCGCTCTGGCTGCGCTGCCACAGCTCGTGCTCGCCGTCGGCGGCCGGCGTTGCCGGGGCGGCGCTGGCAGGAGGCGGCGTGGTCAGCACCTCGCCCAGCAGGTCCAGCAGCCGGCTGCGCGCCTTCTGCGGGTGACGGCGGTAGTAGGTGAGCACGAGGCCGACGATGAAGCGCTCGTCGTCGTCGCGCGGCTGGCTGCTGGTGGGCGAGGGTTCGTCGCCGGGCGGCGGCAGGACCGCGGGCGGCGCGCCGTCGCCGTGCGGCAGATCCATCCAGCCCACCGGCTTGCGGCAGCGCTGTTCGAACTGGCGTGCCAGACGCTCGCCGATCTGGCGCGCGCGGCTCTTGATCTGGCTCCAGTAGCTGGGCTGGATCAGCACCTGCTCGGCAAAGCGGCGCTCGAGGCCGCGCAGGGTGGCGGCGTCGGCGTGCTTGACGGTGGCGCGCACGAACTCGTCGAACAAGGCCAGCGCGTTCTCGAAGCGCACCTGCGCGATGACCGCAGGGTCGGGGCTGGCGGAAAGCATGCCCGGATGATAAATCCGGCTTGCGCCGCGGCGGCCGGTGCTGAGCGGACGGCGGCTCGGCCGCGCGGGACGGGCCCATGGGCCGCCCGCGTCTTCTCAGTCCTCCTCGCGCGGCTTGTAGGCGCCCACCAGCTGCTGCTGCACGTTCGGCGGCACCGCCTCGTAGTGCGACATCTCTATCGTGTAGCGGCCCTGGCCGGCGGTCATGGCGTTCAGGCGGTTCTGGTAGCCCAGCAGCTCGGACAAGGGGGCCTGGCCGCGCACCAGCGCGCTGCCGTCGGCGCCGCCGCTGGTGCCGCTGACCATGCCGCGCCGCCCCGCCAGGTCGCCGGTGATGTCGCCCAGGGCGCCGCCGGGGGCGGCGATCTCGACCTTGACGATAGGCTCCAGCACGATGGGCCGCGCTTCGACCACCGCCGCCAGAAAGGCCTTGCGGCCGGCGGTGACGAAGGCGATCTCCTTGCTGTCCACGCTGTGATGCTTGCCGTCGTAGACGGTGACGCGCAGGTCCACCACCGGGTGGCCGGAGATCGCGCCGTGGCTCAACACCTCGCGCACGCCCTTCTCCACCGCGGGGATGAACTGGCCGGGGATGACGCCGCCCTTCACCGCGTCGACGAACTCGAAGCCGGCGCCGCGCGCCAGCGGCTCCACCCGTAGATAGACCTCGCCGAACTGACCGGCGCCGCCGGACTGCTTCTTGTGCCGGTGGTGGCCCTCGGCCGGCGCGGTGATGGTTTCGCGGTAGGCGATGCGTGGCGGCTCGGTGTCGACCTCGAAGCGGTGCAGCTCGCGCAGCCGCTCCAGCAGCACGCGCAGGTGCAGCTCGCCCAGGCCGTAGACCACGGTCTGGTTGGTGCCGGGCACGTGCTCCAGCTTCAGGCAGGGGTCCTCGGCCACCAGCTTGCCCAGCACCTCCCACATGCGCTGCTCGTCGCCGTGGCGCTTGGGCTTGATCGCCAGCCCATGCACCGGCACCGGGAAGGGCAGCGGCCTGAGGTGGATGTGGTCGTCCTCGGCGGCGTCGTGCAGCACGGCGTCGTACTGGATCTCGTCGACCTTGGCCACGGCGACGATGTCGCCGGGCAGCGCCTGCGCGACCTCGACGTGCTCCTTGCCCTGCATCAGGAACAGGTGGCCGACCTTGAAGGGCTTGCGGCCGTCGCCGATGAAGAGCTGGCTGTCGCGCCCGACCGTGCCCTGCCAGACGCGGAAGATGCCCATCTTGCCTACATAGGGGTCGACGGTGACCTTGAACACGTGCGCCAGCACGTGCCGCGCCGGGTCGGGGACGGCGTGCATGGGCTGCGCGGCAGCCCCCTCGCCGTTCAGGAAGTCGGGCGGGTTGCTCTCGGTGGGGTTGGGCAGCAGCTTGACGATGACGTCCAGCAGCTCGGCGATGCCGGCGCCGCTGCGCGCGCTGGTGAACACGACCGGGATCAGGTGCCCCTCGCGCAGCGCCTGCTCCAGCGGCGCGTGCAGCTCGGCGGGGTCGACGTCGCCGTCGTTCAGGTAGCGATCGACGAAGTCGCCGTCGACCTCCACCACCTGTTCCACCAGGGCCCGGTGCGCGTCGTCCACCGATCCGAAGTCGCTGTGCCCGGCGCGGTTGTAGAAGCAGTCCACGACTCGGCTCGCGCCGGCGTCGGGCAGGTTCAGCGGCAGGCATTCGCGGCCGAAGCTGTCCTGGATCTGCGCCAGCAGCGCCGCCAGGTCGACCCCGGGGGCGTCGATGCGGTTGACGATGATCAGGCGATCGAGTTGGCGCTCGGCGGCGTAGTCCATCATGCGCTGCGCCATCGGCTCGATCCCGGTGGCGGCGTTGATGACGATCGCCGCCGTCTCCACCGCCTCCAGCGCCGGCAGCGCCTGGCCGAGGAAATCCGCCGCTCCCGGGGTGTCGATCAGGTGGATGCGGCAGCCGCCGTGGTGCAGGTGCATGAGGCTGCTGCCCAGCGAGTGCTGCATGCGCCTTTCCACCGGATCGTGGTCGCTCACCGTGCTGCCGCGCTCCAGCGAGCCCAGGCTGCCGATCATGCCGGCGGCCTGCAGCAAGGCCTCGGCGAGCAGGGTCTTGCCGGCCGCGGCCGGGCCGACGAGCGCCAGCGTGCGGATGTCGGCGGTGCCGACGACGCCGGCGCTCGGTGATGGGCTTGGCATGAGGGTCTCCTTCAGGCTGGCCCGTCGTGCCCTGCGGCGCTGGCGAGCGAGGTGTGTGACGCCTGGGCCAGCCTACGCCGACCCCGGCGCCGGCACAAGCGCGGCAACCAGAGCCGACCATCCGCGTCCTGCCGCCGCCCTGGGGCCACCCTGGGGCGACCCTGGGGCCGTGCACCTACTCGTGGCGCAAGGCCTCGATCGGGTCCAGGCGCGCCGCGCGCCGGGCCGGGAAGTAGCCGAACACGACGCCGATCACGGCCGCGAAGCCGAACGCGAGCAGGTTGATCGCGGGGTCGAAGACGTAGGGCACGCCCATCGCCGAGCTGATGAGGAGCGAGGCGACGCTGGCGATCGCCACCCCCAGCAGGCCGCCCAGCGCCGCCAGCACCACCGCCTCGATCAGAAACTGCAGCAGCACCTCGCGGCCGAGCGCGCCTATCGCCAGCCGGATGCCGATCTCGCGCGTGCGCTCGGTGACGCTCACCAGCATGATGTTCATGATGCCGATGCCGCCCACCAGCAGGCTCACCGCCGCCACCGCGCCGAGCAGGGTCGTCATCACCTGTGTCGTGCCCGACAGCGCCTGCGCGAGCTGGCGCGTGTCGAGCACGCTGAAGTTGTCCTCGTCGCCCGCGGCGAGCTTGCGCCGCTCGCGCAGCAGCTGGCCGATGTCGTGCTTGACCTGCTCGCTGTCGGCGCCGTCTGCCATGGACACCAGCAGGGTGTTCACGTTCAGGTTGCCGGTGAGGCGGCGCTGCACCGCCGCCAGCGGCATCACCACCATGTCGTCCTGGTCCTGCCCCATGCCGCCCTGGCCCTTGGCCTGCAGCAGGCCGATCACCTCGCAGCTCAGGTTCTTCAGGCGCAGCCGCGCGCCCACCGGGTCGGTGTCGGCGAACAGCTCGCTCCTCACGGTGGCGCCGATCACGCACACCGAGGAGCCGGCGCGCAGTTCGGCGGGCTCGAAGACGCGGCCTGCGGCCAGGCTCCAGTTGCCTGCCTGGAAGAAGGCGTCGGTGCTGCCGTAGACCATGGTCGACCAGTTGCGCGCGCCGTAGACCGCGGTCGCGCCGCTGGTGGCCTGCGGTGCCACCGCCTGCACGCCGCTCACCTGGGCCGCGATCGCCTGCGCGTCGGACTCGCGAAATGGCGCTGCGCCGGCGTCGCGCCCCGGCCCCAGGCGCTGGCCGGGGCGGATCATGAGCAGGTTGGTCCCCAGGCTGGCCATCTGCTGCTGCACCGCGCGCGTCGCGCCCTGGCCGATGCTGACCATGGTGATCACCGCCGCGACGCCGATCACGATCCCGAGCACGGTGAGAAAGGATCGCAGCAGGTTGCGCCGGATCTCGCGCCAGGCCAGGCCGAGGGTGTTCCACCACATCAGCGTGGCTCCAGCGACACCCGTGGCTGGGCGCCGCGCACCGGGGTCTGCAGGCGGTCACCGTCGATCCGCCCGTCGCGGAAGTGCACGCTGCGCCGCGCCCAGGCCGCCATGTCGGGTTCGTGGGTGACCATCAGCACGGTGATGCCGCGCTCGTCGTTGAGCTGCGCCAGCAAGGCCATGATCTCGGCGCTGCGTCGGCTGTCGAGGTTGCCCGTCGGTTCGTCGGCGAGCAGCACGCCGGGCTCGGTGACGAGGGCGCGCGCGATCGCCACCCGCTGCTGCTGGCCGCCGGAGAGCTCGGCCGGCGTGTGGCGCTCGCGCCCGTCCAGGCCCACCGCAGCGAGGCACGCGCGGGCCGCCTGGCGGCGCGCCGCTGCCGGCACCCCGCGGTACAGCAGCGGCAGCTCCACGTTCTCCAGCGCGGTGGTGCGCGGCAGCAGGTTGAAGCCCTGGAACACGAAGCCCAGGTGGCGTCTGCGCAGCAGGGCGCGCTGGTCGCGGCCCAGCCCCTGCACCGGTACGCCGCGGAAGCGGTAGCTGCCGGCGCTGGGCGTGTCCAGGCAGCCCAGGATGTTCATGGCGGTGGACTTGCCGGAACCGCTGGGCCCCATGATGGCGATGAACTCGCCGGCCCGGACGTCGAGGTCGACGCCGCGCAGCGCCTGCACCTGGGCCGATCCCTGGCCATAGACGCGGGTGATGCCGCGCAGCTCGATCAGCGCTGCGGCCTCGCTCATCGCCGCGCGCCCGCGCTCTGGCCGACGATGACCGCGGCGCCGGCCTGCAGCGTCGGGCTCGTGACCTCGGTCAGGCGGCCGTCGCTCACCCCCGGCGTGACCGCCACCGCGCTCGGCCGGCCCTGTTCGAGCAGCCAGACCTGGCGCACCAGGGCGGTGTCGGTGCCGGCGCTGCGGGCGCTGCCGCTGCGCGGCGGGCGCGGCATCATGACCCCCAGCAGGTCGGCGCCTTCGCGCGCCTGCGGGCCGGGCGCGGCGGCCGGCGTGTAGCGCAGCGCCGCGTTCGGCACCAGGAGCGCGCTTTCGCGCTGCACGGTGGTGATGGTGGCGGTGGCGCTCATGCCGGGGCGCAGCGCGAGGTCGGCGTTGCGCACGCTCAGCTCGGCGGTGTAGGTGACGACGTTGTTGCTCGTCGTCGCGCCATAGCCCAGGCGCTCGATGCGGGCCGGAAAGCTGCGCTGCGGGTAGGCGCTGACGGTGAAGCTGGCGTGCTGACCTTCCTGCACCTGGCCGACGTTGGCCTCGTCGACGTTGACCTGCAGCTTCATCTGCGTCAGGTCCTCGGCGAGGGTGAACAGGGTGACCGCCTGCAGAGAAGCCGCCACCGCGTTGCCCGGCTGCACCGCGCGCGTCAGCACCACGCCGTCGATCGGCGAGCGGATCAAGGCCTTGGCCAGGTTGGTGCGGTTGCTCGACAGCGTGGCCTGTGCCTGCGCCACGCCGGCCTGCGCGCTGCCGACGCTGGCGTCGGCGCGTGCGGCGGCCGCCTGCGCACTCGCCAGTTCGCTCGCCGCCGGCACCAGGCCGGCGCTGCGCTGCTGCACGTCGCGCAGCCGTGCCAGGCTGTCGTCGGCCTCGCGCGCGCTCGCCTGCGCCTGGCGCAGCGCGGCCTCGGCGGCGGCGAGCGCGGCCTGCGAGGCCTGGACCTGGTCACGCAGCCGGGCGTCGTCCAGCGCCACCAGCACCTGGCCCGTCCTCACCCGGTCGTTCACGTCCGCCAGCACGCGCACCACCGTGCCAGACAGTTCGCTGCCGACCGAGACCTGGTTCGTCGGCTGCAGGGTGCCGCTGGCGGTGACGGTGACGGTCAGCGGGCCGCGCGTCACGACCTGGGTCTGGTAGATCGGGGCCGCCGCCGCCTGCTGGCGGCTGCGCCAGCCGCCGTAGCCGGCAGCCGCCAGCAGCACCAGCAGGAGGGCGATCCAGGGGCCGCGCCGGCGCCACCAGGGGCGTGGCAGGCCGTCGCTGCCCAGCAGGGCCTGCAGTTCGGCGTCGCCGTCGGCGGCGCCAGGGATTGCGGCTGCGCGGGGATCGGGGGCGGTCTGCGGGCTGCTCATCGGGACGTCGCTTCGGCAAAGACGGCGGTGGAGGTGGGCACGACGGGGGTGCCGTCGGCCACTGGAACGGCAGCTTCGCCGCCGCCCAGGGCCTTGTAGAGGCGGACCTGCTGGGTCGCCAGGCTGCTGCGACTGCTGGCGACGCCGTCCTCGGCCGCGAACAGCGTGCGCTCGGCCTGCAGCACGGTCTGGAAGTCGACCAGGCCGCTGCGGTAACGCGCGCCCGCCAGCTCGGCGGCGCGGCGTGCCGAGGCTGCCGCCGCCTGCTGCGCCTGCAGCTGCTCGCGGCCGGCGGCGAGCGCACTCAGCGTGTCTTCCACTTCCTGCAGGGCCGAGAGCACGCTGGCGCGGTAGCTGGCTGCGGCCTCGTCGCGCGCCGCCTCCTGCTGCCTGACCTGGGCCTGCAGGCGGCCGAAGTCCAGCACCGGCAGGCTGACGCTGCCCAGCAGGGACGCCACCCCCGCCCCGGGCCCGAGGGTGCCCAGGCGCAGCGCGCTCAGGCCGATCGTGCCGCCGATGGACAGGCTGGGCAGGCGCGCCGCATCGGCTTCGTCGACACGCGCGGCGGCGGCGCGCAGCTGCTGCTCGGCGGCCTGCACGTCGGGACGCTGGCGCAACAGCTCTGCTGGCAGCACGAGGGCGGCGTCGGTCGCGGCCAGCGGCTGCACGCCCGCCTCGGGCGTGTGCTGCAGGCGTTCCTGCAGCGTCGCCGGGGCTTGCCCGCACAGCACCGCCAGCGCGTGCATGGCCTGCCGTGCGCTGCTGCGCAGAGCCGGCAGCTGGGCGCGCGTCTGCTCGACCGCGCTGCGCGCCTGCTCGACGTCCAGCGTCGTCACCAGCCCGGCTTCCTGCCGCCACTGGACGATCTGCAAGGTCTGCTGCTGGCTCGCGAGGTTGCGCTCGGCGATCGCCTGCCGCGCCTGCGCGCCGCGCAGCGTGATGAGCGTGCTCGCCACCTCGGCAGCCACCACGACCCGCGTCTGCGCCAGGCTGAGCGCGCTTGCCTGCAGGCTGGCCTGTGCGGCGCGCTCACCGGCACGGCCGGCGCCCCAGAGGTCGAGTTCCCAGCTCGCGTCCAGGCCGGCCTGCCACTGCTGGGCGTGGCCGGCGTGCTCGGCGGCGCTGGCGCGTGCCGAGGCGTCGGCGCCCACGCTGGGCATGAGGACGGCAACCGCCAGCTCGCGCGCCGCCCGCGCCTGGCGCAGTCGCGCCTGGGCGGCGGCGACCTCGCTGCCCTGGGCCAGGGCCTGCGCCACCAGCTCGGGCAGCACCGGGTCGCCGAAGCGGGCCC